>JASLXP010000095.1 GCA_030740295.1 Planctomycetota bacterium | reverse complement strand
CTCGACGAAAAATCTGATCGGATCCCTTCATTGCCTCCCCAATAGATCGTCAGACTTTCGCCTGATCGTACCAGCAGCTCGGCGCACCCGTCCCCGTCGAGGTCACTCGCGCCAAGTTGGTCCCCTGGGATGTCCAGGTCGACGAATCGCTTAGGCTCAAACCCAAGCTCAGACTGGTAAAAAATGCGAACTTTTCCCTCGCTCAGGAAAGCAAGGTCCGGTCTTCCATCTCCATTGAAATCACCCGCAGTCACCGAGGTGCACTGCGGCACAGGGAGGTATTGAACACGCCGTTCGCTGAAACCATCGGGAGAACCAAAGTAGATGAAGGCATTCAAGTCCCGGCGGATGCCGTTGTACTCCATCCCCAGAACCAAATCGTCGTACCCGTTCCCGTTAAGGTCTGTAACGGCGCCGCTGATTGCACCATCGGACGGCAACAGGCACCGCTTTGCCTCTCCCAGAGGAACCGAATAGACGTAAGTCGGTGGCTTCTCCGCGTGGCTCTGGCTGTTACAGAAGATCAGGTCCAGATAACCGTCGCCGTTGAAATCGAACTGGTGAATTCGCTGAAGGACGCCGCTCCTCGAGACGTAGAGATTCTGCCCACCATTCCCGAAACTTCCCTCACGAAATGCCTCAAAACCACTGGTTGTCCAGACACTGGGCTGACTCATATTTCCCGTTCGATGAAGGCCTGACGATTCTCATCACGGGCCTGGGACGCGGTGCGTCCCGGTGCCGTACCGAAGACTCAAGTCTCAATGGAATATTGCTCGATGTTCGGATCTGTCCACTGATTTTTCCAGGCAAGTGCGCCGACCGTGCCAATCTGGCCGCCGTCTGCTATCGTCGCAACACTCCGATGACTCATCACTCGTCACTCGTCACCACACCATGCAATCACCAAACATTCTCCTCATCGTCTGCGATCAGATGACGCCTTTCCTTACCGGTGCCTACGGACATCCGGTGGTGAAGACACCGAACATGGAACGATTGGCCAGGGAAGGAGTCCTGTTTGAAAACGCCTACTCGCCCTGCCCGGTCTGCGCGCCGGCGAGAGCATGCATGATGTCGGGCACCTACACGTCTGTAAATGGTGTCTTCGACAACGGCGCAGTACTTCCATCGGACATGCCGACGTTCGCTCACTACCTGACCAATGCGGGTTACGACACCGTTCTATCAGGCAAGATGCACTTCGTCGGTCCTGACCAGCTTCACGGATTCCGCAAGCGTCTGACCACGGACATCTACGGGTGTGACTTCCGCTGGGTAAAGGATTCGTGGATCCAGATTAAGGAGAGCAAGGGGCAGAACTGGCAGGAGATCATGGGCGCCCGGACAAACTTCCATTCGAAGGGCTACATCGGCGACGCGGTGAAGGTTGCCGAATGGCACCATCATCTCAGCTATGACGAAGAGACCCACCTTCGCTCACTCGAATACCTGCACGCGGTCGGGAGAGACCAGAACCGCCAGCCATTCCTGCTGTGCGCCTCATATCACCATCCGCACGATCCATTCTGGCCACCGCAGGAGTATTGGGACCTTTACGAAAACGAGGACATCGAGATCCCGGAATTCCCGGAGGACCTGGAAGAGAAGTGCTCGATGATGGATAACTGGCTGAACTCCTACCACGGCGTGAAAGAGAACGATCTGCGCGACCCCGATAGTCTCCGCCGGATGCGCCGCGCCTACTACGGTCTCGTGACCTATATCGACGACAAGATCGGCGAGCTGGTCGCTTCGCTGGAGGAGAATGGACTCACCGAAAACACCATCGTCATTTTTCTGAGCGACCATGGCGATATGCTCTGTGAAAAAGAGATGGTGCAGAAGCGGACCTTCTACGAATGGTCAAGCCGAGTCCCTTTCATCATTCGGATGCCGGATGGGACTGGAGCTGGCACCAGGTCAGCAACTCCTGTATCGCTCATCGATCTTCTGCCAACGCTCTGCGACTTCGCAGGCGTGGAAGACCGAATGCCCTGCAATGGTCAGAGCCTCCTGGGTCTCATTGATGGGAGCGACAGGGAAGAGCGCGTGGTCTTTTCAGAAACCCACAGTGAAGCGGTCGGCGTCCCGTGCTTCATGGTTCGCAAAGGTCAATTCAAGTACATCTACATCCACGGTTACGAGGACCAACTCTTCGACCTGGAGTCCGATCCCGGTGAATGGAACAATCTTTCAGGCAATCCGGATTTCAGCGGCCGGGCGGCCGAGTTGAGAGAATTGGTGCTGGACAATTTCGACCCGGACAGGATCGCGGATGAGGTGCTCAGCAGCCTGCGCAGACGAGAGCTGATTCGCGAAACAATGAACGCAAACAAGACGTTCTGGGATTACGCCGCCACTTTCGATCCGCGCAGGAACTCCCTGGAACAGTATTTTCATTGACGTTCGGCTCTACTAACTCAGAGAGAATTAAGGGCGCCGTCGCCCATCCGGCTTTCCCTGCCAATGGGCGAGTATCGCCTGCATCGCGGAGACCCACTTCCATGAGCTTTGCCGACAGCGCCCTCGACCTCATCGGCCACACACCTCTGCTCCGTCTGGGACGGCTCTGTCCAAACCACGCCGTCTTCGCCAAGTGCGAGTTCATGAACCCAATCAGCGTCAAGGACCGGCCTGTCATCCAGATCATCCTCGATGCCGAACGCGCTGGGCGCCTAAAACCGGGTGACACGCTGATCGATAGTCTCTTCGGCCTCTACACCGAGGACGGCCGATTCATGCCCGATCAGGTGTGCCCGTGGTTCCAGCCGACTGACCGGCGGTACCTCAGTACTTTCGATGCGCTGCGCGAGATCAACAGCGACGGACGGGTGAAGCTTACCGCAGGCGAGCGTACCGTCTCGGTCTCGACCTTTCGCGGCATCGCGCGCCGCCTCAGACAGGGCAAGCCCGTGGCGGACGCGACCTTCGAGGGCCCCGAGTTCTTCGTCGAGAGCCGTCCCGTCGGAAAAGGGCGGCTCATACACAGCACTTGCTTCCTGCCCAACAACAACACCGCGGCGCTGTTGATGCGCCAGCGCGTTGTCGAGGCGGGAGTAGCGCCCCAGATGACCGTGCTCGACGGCTCCGGTGCGCTCGCCGCAGGAATTCAGATGAATCACATCCAGGGGGACGGAAAGGACTATTTTGGCATCGTGTATGGCTCGTGGGCCGGACGCTTTAAGACGCGCCCCGTTCTCCTGACATGGCGGACCAAGGCCCACACATATGACGTTCGGACGCACCGTTACCTCGGCGAGATCGACCGTTACAGCATGCAACTGGATCCGGCGCGAGCGATGCTGTTCTGCCGGTTGCCGCAGCGCATCGGCACGTTCTCCTGCGCCGCGAAGGCAACGACTGTGTCGCGTGGCGGCTCGATTGACGTAACCATCCGCCAGGCGAAAGAAGGCGAGCCCAGGTTGCTGTACCGCGTCTGGGCGGAAACACCTCAAGGCCCGCAACCGTTGGCTTTCGCACGCAAGGTGTGGGTCCGAGGACGGGACAAGGTCCGCATACCCGTTGCGTACAACGATCCTGGGGGGGCCTGGAAAGTCCTTGTGCGCGAGACCATCACCGGGCAGGAGCAGACGCTGAACGTGGATGTGATTGACCGACAAGTCCAGTAAGGAGATACAGCATGACAACCGCAGCGCGCATACTGTGGTGGTGGACCATTGTCGCCCTGTGCTGTCAGGCCTCCGCGGGGGCGGAGGAGGACGACGTCAGGAGAATCCTCGCGCAGTACGACGCGATGGAGGACAGGGTCACGGTTGGTGTTGGCGGCGCCACGGCTCGCACGAAGAACGGCCGGACCGACTATGTCATGACGGCTTTGGACACACAGCCAGGCACGCCCGATCCCTCAACGTTGGGCATGGGCGAGCCCATCAATGCGAACTTCTATTACGGCGGCTTCGTCCGCATTCAGGCCGGGACTGCCCAAACAGGCCACGTCAAGCCGAAACTTTCGAAAGGCGCCGACCACACGGGCACGGCCTGCGTGACCGCGGTGTGGGAACTCAAGGACGACACGTTCACGATGAACTTCACGCTGCTGCCCGATAGCAGCGCCCTCATGGTCGAACTCACGTCGAGGGCCGGTGCGGCTGACAAGACGCCCTTCTTGGTTCGCTTTCGCATTTATCCGCAGTCCTTCAATCGCAGCAAACACGGCAAGCCCCGTGCGAACTTCCTTCTCTCGTCAACGGGCAAACGATTCGAGTCGGGCACGATCCAATCCTTTGGCGCAACGGAGAAGTGGGTCTATCTCGGCGACGCGAAGTACGCCGGCAAAGAAGGCGGAGCAGCCGTCGGGGTCGATACAGCGACCGTGAAGGATCTCAGAATTCATCTGGGCAACTACGCTGTGGGGGCGGACCTGTCTTTCAAGCCCGGCAAGACCGTGCGCTGTTACCTCGTAGATTTCGGGAAGCGCGAGATCAAGGACGCCCCGAAGGAAGTGCCCATCCTTATGAGCGCGGAAGCATCCCGATTCAAGGAGTGGTCGAAATCGACGGGCCCGGCGGCGCGCGGCAACCAATGATCGCGCCTGCGCCATGGGATGTGCTCTGTTGGCGCATTCACGGAAAAGAACTCGGCCGAAGATGATCGACATGCAGATATAATGGTTGTTTAGAACTGGAAAAGCGCCCGATCATAAACAGGATCCGACGGAAGCCCTTCCGGTCATGGCGAGGATCTTCGCTTCGAGTAAAGAAACAGCCGTTCGTAGATGCCGTTGGCTCCAAAGTTGTCGTCGTTGCAGACCACGCGCAGGGTGATTTGGTTGTTCTTCCCGGCGCGAATGAACTTGCTGATATCCAGATCCAATTCGTGAGGCCGGAACCAGGGCTGCATGTAGCCCGTGCGGCCAGCCAACCGCCCGTTGACCCAGACCGACACTTTATTGACGACCGCAGGGCAGAAGAGCCAGGCGTTGGCCGTAGCGTCGGGGAGAGTAAGTTTGTTGAACCGGTACCACGCGGCGCCCCGGTAGGCATGGCCCGACGCGTCGCAGAGCGGCTTGCCCTGCATGTCCACGAGCCCCTGGTTCTGCCAACCTGTCGAAGTGCGAATCATCTTCCAGGCAGTGTCGTCGAGTTTCGGGGTCATCCAGCCCTTCACTTCACCCTCGTTTGCGGGGTCGGTCCGGAACCGCGTTTCGAGCGGCATCGGCGCGATTATCTTGTCTTCAGGGCCGGAGACTTTACCCATGAGTCGCTTCATGCGATTGAGTTCCCAGGCTTCCTGATAGACCGGGTAAGGATGCCAGCCGAAGTAGGGAGTGATCGCGTGGAGCTCGCGTTTGAGCGCGAGCATGTGCTCGAGCCGCTTCGCTGCCTGGGCATACTGGCATTCCTGCTTTGCCCGCTCCATGGCGACGTAATCACTGAGGTGGTCATAGATGAGACGATCCGCGCGAACATGAAGCTTCGCGACCTCTGACTTTGTGGCCTCTTCGGCCGAGGCGATGGAGCTGCCGAGGCCGGCCATCAGCTCCGCGGTATAGATGGCCGGCAGGATGGGATCTTCATGGCCGTGGTAGGTAGCCCGGTCAAAAGCTCTCTCCAGGGCGGCGTAGAACTCTTTCATTGACTCGGCACCCAGCCCGTACCACTTGGTGAAGAAGTCGTCGAGCAGTGCGTCTACATTGGCCCGGGTGTTCCACTCGAGCGCAGCCCGGATCACATAGGTCGGGATGCCAGTCTGCGACATGTCCGCATCGTCCTGATCCGAAAAGCCGATGATTCCGTATTCCTTTGCGAGCGGGATATTGCGGCGGATACGATGGACTGCTGGCACGATCGTGCTCTTGCCGACAAGCATGGTGTAGTTGTAATTGTAGATCCAGACCTTGTCGCAGAGCTTTGCCCATTGCTTGAGATATTCCCCCTGCTGCACCATCTGCCAGCACTTAGGATCGTCGAAGCGGTGAATGGTGCATGCGCCAATGTCTGCAAACATCAGGACAAGGGCTCTCCGCCGGTTAAAACCGGGCCCCACCTTGGGCGGAATGAAGCGATTGGAGTAGCCGTTGGTGGCAAGGAGGTGGTTGGGGAATTCCCGGCCGACCTCATCCATGAGGCGGTTGATGAAGTAGAACCATTCCTGGCTGATCGAACGGTCGAATGATGGATTGCCCTGAGAGGCCCCATAGCCGACGTCCTGGCCGCTGTTCATCTTTTCGCACGATTTGCAGAAGCAGCGCGGCACGCCGTCCTGGGGCGCCATCGCCGAGGAACGCTTTCCGGCGCGGGCCTCGTTCTTCACGGTCTCCGCGAGAACATCGAGGAGGCGCTCTTTCCCCTTGTATTGCGGATCCTGACGACGCAGGTCGTCGGTCATGCAGGGCATGTGCGGATTGCGCTTGCCGTCCTTGCGGAGCGCGAACCATTCGGGATGGTCCTTAACTCTGTTCTTGGGCATGTAGCGGATAATGGATGAATCACCGGGCATTCCGAGCCAGTTTGACGACCGCGGATTCAGCTTGTTGCGGACCTTCCACAGCTCGCGGTCCAGGTTTAGCTTTCTGTTCTTGCTGTGGGTCCAGAAAGTGCGGACAGGGAAGTCGGGTCGTTGCACTTCAGAACCTTGAGACACTTCGAGGGTCTGGAGCCGGGGCACCACTTCGCCGAATTCTCCAGGAAGGAACCAACGAACACCGAAGCGGTAGAGGAGCTCGTATACCGCATAGCGGGTGCCGTAGTACGGCTCGGTGTCGTTGCCGGCAAGGACGAGGTGGGTGGTATCGCAGTAAATCATGAAACCTTCCTCGCTAAGACTGTTAGTAAGTCCGGAAGGGATATCGAGGCCTTTCATGCTCTCGGTGAAGGAACTGCGGCCGACAAGAATCCGATACAGGCGCTTATTCCCGGCGGCTTTGGCCTCGATCTCGTCGGTTGTCAGATCCAGCTTCACGTCGCTGATCTTCTCGATGTAGACCTGGAGTTCCCGGGCTGCGATTTGTGCATTTTCGGAAGGCTTCGCCGCGGTCACGATGACCGCGTTGGCTTTGCCCTCTTTCACAATAGCTACCTTACCGGCAGCCAAAGCATCCGCGGAAAACACTGACCAGAAGGATACGAGAAGTCCGATAGTGACCTGAACAGTGCTCATCTTGCGAACTCTTTGCCGGTAAAAAAACGAGAGAATTTCTTTAAGGACCATCGGGCTGCGCCAATTTGACATTACTTGAAGGGGTTTCCGTCTCGTCTGTAAGTTTCTTCTTCTCTGACTAACACTCAAATCAGTTTAGAATGTTGTCAATGGTCGGTCGAGAAATATGCACCGGAAGCTGGAATCAGCGAAGCTATTTCCGTGAAGGTCCGCAGTCCTTCAATCGCACAGACACGGCAAACCCCGTGCAAACTTCCTTCTCTCGTCAACGGGCAAGGGATTCGAGTCGGACACGATCGGCAAGCGAGTGTCAGTTGTACAACTGCATCCAGGTGAGGCCGGGGCCTGCGGAGTACGACCACGTTCTTGTCGTGATGTAGTGGCTCGCCTTCAGCCTGACGCGGATGTACTGGATTGGCGTTTGTGGCAGGGCGTGGACATGCGCGCCGTCTTCGCCGCAGATGCCTCGTTTCTCGCCGACTTTGGTCCAGTTCTTCCCGTCGAGAGATACTTCCACGACGTAATCTGTTCGGCGGAAGCGCGTGAGGCCATAGTGGGGCTTCACGCTGTGCGATTCCCAATAGAACAGGCCCCGTAGAGCGACCTTCTTGCAGACCTGGGGAGAAGCCAGCTTGACGATCCCACCATTTCCCAGGCACGAGTTGTCCAGGCGCTTGAAGAAGTTGCGATTGTTGATGCCCTTCTCTCTCCTGTAGAACCCGGTGACCTGGCAGACCTCGTTGCCGGCCGCGCCGAGAAACACTTTGGGGTCTTCCTCTTCGACCCATCGACCGTCCGGCGGGATCACGGGCGAGTCTCCCGGCCCTATCTCGACCTCGTTGGGTGGCACGAGGGGGAGTCTCCCGCGGTCGCGCCAGAGAGCCAGGTCCCGTTCCTCCGGTGCGATGCCGGTGATGGCGAAGAGAACCTCTTTACGTGACGATTGGCGCCCCGGTGGGTAACGGATGGAGACGGACTCAATGGCCAGTTCCGGGTACGGATTCACCCACTCGTGCATGGTGACTTTGACGGGGTCACCGCAGCCTGTTGTTCCCAGCCATGCGGGACGGAAGAAAAGAGAATACAGCTCCGTCAGTTGGTGCCTGGCTTTTTTGAAGTTGGCGTGCGGGTCATCCGGTGCGCGGGAGGACTCTCCGGGTGGGTAGAGGCCGTAGCAGGAGTAGTGCTTTGAGCCGTTGCCCATTGCGTCCAGCGGAACGGTCAGGAACTTGCCGCCTTCGTATGTAATCCGGTATCCGGGCAGGTGGCCTGTGCCAAGGTTGGTGCGCAGGAAGACCAGGCTGGCTGCCTTCCGAAGGATCGATATCTCTTGCGAGCGCCCAGGAAAGCTGAGCCGGGGGTTGCTGGCCTGCCGGGCCGTCACCACGATGGACTCGCCACCGTTTGTCTTCGGGTCGATCACGTGAAAGGGCACCTCCTCGAAGGTCACCTCACCCGTCGGCAGCCGGCGCAGATCATTATTCGGACCCCAGTCCAGCCAGTCCTTACCGTCACCGGGAACGGGATCGATGTGTGATCCGTTGCACGCGTCTCTCAGGTCAATCTTGAAGAACTCCTTCCGGACGCCGTCTCGCCAGGATGGGAGCTCGCGCTCGAGAGCGAGCTCACCCAGTCGCTGTTGAGCGTGCCCGACTTTCAGGGCCCACTCGAGCGACTGGACCGGCGGGCTGTCGGGATTCCACGCCTGACACATGAAAGGGATGATGGCGCCACCATCGACGCTCCGCATGCCTCGGCAGAGCTGCCCTGTGAGGACCTGATCAGCCGGCCCGGCCGCTCCCCAGACGGTGTTCCAGACACCCCAGGTCCGCTTCCCGGGGGGGGCCTTGTACGCTTCGTTTATTCTGCCCCGGTTCTGGAAGGGGAAGCTCGATTGCAGATAGGTGACTCGGTCAAACCGCCTCACGGCCTCCTCCGGATTGGACGACTCGTGGTCGAGGAATCCTCGCCAGGAATAGATGTGGATGTCTTCGGGGATTCGGTCGTAGGCCTTGTACATGTCATAGTATTCGCCGTTGCCACCCTCGAAATTGCCGACCAGCATCGTATCGAGCATGGCCATCTTGATATTCTGAACGCGGGAAAGGTCGTAGGCGCGCACGACCATCTCCGTGAAAAGCTCGTCGCCCGTCATCCGGCGGTCCAGGCACCGCCGATCAGCCAGCCACCGGGAACCGCCGCCCGAGCCGGCCCCGCCGCCGTCCATCTCATCGGTGTTGATGTTCACTTCCTGTGCTCCGACCACGTGCGCGCCGTTTCGGGCGCTGCGCTCGTAAAACTCGTACCGCTGGAAGTGGGACGGGCAGGCATTGATGCGGAAATGCCCTGCCGGGCCGGAGCCCACGTGGTACCAGTTCTCGTCATCGTCCATTTCGATTGGGCTGCCGCCGCTGTGTGAGGCCCAAACGCCGGGAGCGAACATGAAGCGGTCGTCGCGCATTCGAACGATGTCGGAGGGCCCCCGGCTCCCCCGTATCACGTTCACTTTGAGCCGCGCCAGAGCCCGGATGAGGGCCGGCGTCGCGTAGCCCGGCCCTCGAATGTCCATCAGACGCCAGGGAATGTAAGGCCAGTCTCGTACCTCGACGCTTCTGGCACTCACCGTCTCGTAGTCCTTTCGGACGAGGAGTTGGAGAAGTGTCTGGACCCCGTAGAACGTGCCGGCCTGATCGTAGCCACAGATAAGTATTCCGTTCGGTCTCGCGGAGAGGAAGTAGCCCTGGGCTCCGGGCCGATTGCCGCTGATCTTCCAGCCGCGCTCCCTGGCGAGCCGAGCCGCCAGGCCGTCGGAGGTAACGGCTGCATCTCCCAGCACAATGGCGCCTCGGCCCGCGTCTGAGGCTTCCTCTCCTTTTTCGATACTCAGGCCGAGACGGATGCCGAACATCCTCCTGACTTCACTCTCCAGCTCTCTCGCTATCGCCTCCCCGCGCCCGTCGTTCCGGTAGAGAACGGGGGTGCCATCCTTCACGATGAACTCGCCTTCGCCCCATTCAACTTCCTGCGGGGTGGGCATCAGTACCGGGCCTTTCAGTTTACGGAACTGCTGATACTTCTCCTCCGGCACGACGAGGCCGCCCTTCCAGCGGAATCGTTGAATCCCGGCCCGGTCTCCTTTTTCCTCGCCCCAGACACGGACGAAGTAGAGCCCGTGACCGTATTTGCCCATCGGGTCGAACTCGATCTTGACGAACCGGCCTACGGAGTTGATTCCGCGCAGTCTGCCGTAGAGGACGGCACCCGGTGGATTCACCACGCCTGCGCCGCGGAGCTTGCGAGCCAGAATGAAATGGTCTGACCCCTCTGCTTTGATGCTCACGGTCAGGTTGTTGATGATCGCCAGAGGGAGCAGCTCCACACTGCGGATGTAAAACTCCCGGCCAAGGTCGAAGATGATGTCATGCGATTTGTAGAGTGAGCGGCTTCCGCCTGAAGGGCGAGGATGGCTCCATTCGACCTTGGTCTGCTGCAGTTCCAGGTTGGTCAACGACCCCTCGGTTGCCGGAATCCAACCCGTGGTCCCGCCCGCATCCGGCAGGCCGTTAACCCAGCCATGGCTCCACCGCTTCTTGAAGGGGAATCGCTCCTGGTCAGTGCCTGGGTTGCGATAGGTGTACTTCACGCCCTGAAGCGATTCCGTATCAATGTTCAGATCCGGGCGAGGGCAGTTCCCGGTCAGGCAAGTGGCACCCGTGGGAGCGCCATAAATTTGCTGTTCGATCGACACTTCGTCGATAGCAGCCGTCACCGGCCCTCCGATTGCCCTGAAGAACATCGTGCCTTCCCGCTGATGAGGCTCCGCAAAAAAGTCCAACTGGTGTGTCTCCCACTCACCGGTCCCGTTGATTTCCCGCTGAATGAAGGGCCGGTCCACGCCTATGGTGATCTTGCCGTCCCCTTCGATCTTCTTCAGCCGCACCGACATCTGGTAGCCCACGTTTGGCAAGACACCGAACTTCTGAGTTATCTGGATGCCCTCGCCAGCTTTGTCCCCCTTAGCGGTGAGCTTCGCAAAGCCGGCTTTCTCGTCAAAGACCAGGCCGCCTTCAGTGAGGCCACCGGTTCTGCTGACCTTCCAGTGCTCGGGCCGATTCGTGCCCGGCCGGACCTCATTCATTTTGCCGTTGTGCAGCGCATTCCGGTCCTCAAAGACAATGGTCCCAGTGGGGAAGGGAATGTGGTTGGTCGTCGGGGTGGGGTTAAAGGTCCACGACGTGCCCATCCGGTCGGCCTCCCTGCCGAATTTTGGGCCAAACCGCATGATCCGCATCCCCCAGACCTCTCCCCGCCGGGGAGGCCCTTCGTACCGGTAATCGACCTTGTCTGTGTTGTCGGTGTTGAAGCCTTTGTAGGGAAAAGCCAGCTCGACGAGCCACCTCTTGGCGCCGAACCCGCCGGCAAGTCTGTACCGGGTGCCGATGAACGCGACGGGCGGCGGGAAGAGCCCGTCGTAGCAGACTTCCGGATAGATGTTGTAGATGAACTGGAACACCTGGCCGGTCCCGCCCACACCGCCCAGTTCAATGAAATGCTCGATGCAGTCCCCATGGCCGGCCGTCTGCCATGACCTTCTTCCAGCCGGGAAGTGAGATCGCATCTGCACGCCCTTCAAGCTTGGATCCTCATTGACTATGGCCATGTACAGGTTCTTGTCGTCATGGCAGACATAGGCCACCGTCTGTTTTCGGGCCGCAGTCTTCTGCATCCTTTGGGAGAAAGCGCTCTTCGTGTGATCGGCCACCCGCCAGCACGGGTCCTCGAGCGCACCGTCGAGAAGTGGTGGCACATCGATCTTGCGGGAGATGAGTGTCTTGAATTCGTTGAGCGGCGTCTCGATGTAAACGCGGTTGAACTTTGTCCGGAATCGGAAGGAGGTGTGCTCGACAAAGTCGTCCGCTATCCGCTCTTCATAGACATCCTCCTCTGCGCAGACGGCGGAGAAGGCAACCACCGTGATAGCGAAGCATCTCACGAAGAGGGAACTCTTCGCTGCCAGACGCCATGGGTGTCCGAGGGAATCGAACATGAGAACCGATCTCCGCTTTGCGCGGCGTTCTGCTACAGGATTTGGGATTCGTTTCGTGCCTGAATCGTACTGCAAAAAAGTAAGCGCTCAGCTCTGAGCAAGTCGCTGCGGACCGTACCACTCCTCTCGCAAGGCGGCAATCTCCTCCGCCAATACCACTGTCCTGGAAGAATGACTCCTCCACGAATCGTGCGGCAACTTTCTTACGCCGAACGTTGAAGATTCGGAAAGTGCGTCTGTTCTGGGACTAAGGCAAGTAGTACCCCACCCATGTGCCGCCTCCGAAGGTTGTGACATAGATGATTTCTTCGTCGTCCGGATCCACGGTCACGTGCGTGGTACGGAAGTGAGGGACTTTCATGAATTTCCAGGTCCTGCCGCCATCCTGGCTGCACCAGAGCCCGGCACCTGTGCAGGCATAGACGATGTTGGGCCTGGTCGGATGGATGTCCACGGAGTATACATGGAGGACACTGTTGCCGGTGGTCTTGCCATCGAGAACCTGTTTCCAGCTCTTGCCTCTGTCAGTGGTTTTGTAGACGCCACCCTGCCTGAACTTCGGCGCTGTAGATGCCGCGAGATAGATCGTGCCTGCATCCTCAGTATGGAAGGCAAAGCCCTTTTGCCAACGCAGGTCGAGGGACCTGGCAACATCGGACCACGTCTTTCCATCATCAGAAGAACGCCACAGACCGCCGGCCTGGAAAAAATCATATTTCTTCTTGATGCCTGAGATTGAAACGTAGATCTCCCCGGTCCTTGGGTGAACCTTGACGCGCAGGAAGTGCTTGTTTTTCGGATACCCCAGTCCTTCCACCTTCGTCCAGTTCTGGCCGGAGTCGTTCGATCGGTAAAGACCATCCCCATAAAAAGTGGCCCAGAAGACCAGTTGCCCTTTTTTAGACCGTACCCTGTCAAGCTCCAGGTACGTGCACGGCTTGTTGGGGAACCCCTTGCCAAGGGTGTTCCAGGTGTCGCAGCGGTCGTCGGAGTAGACCGGCCTGCCGCCTTCATAGGGCCGGTCATTTACAAACCCCCAGCCAGGTATGTCGTGAACTCGACTGGCCGCGCCGTAGACTCGTCCGGGCTTGTCCGGGTCAAACTGAATCGCATAGGTGCTGTTGGCCGGAGGCGAGCTCGCCCAACTCCTGCCGCCGTCGATCGAGCGCAGAAATCCAAAATCGGTGTAACAGATATACTGGTACTTCCGGTCAAAGGGATCGAAGCGATACTGCCACGCGGAGGTCATTGTCAGGCCTCGCGTCTGACAGAAAAAGTCCTTGCTTCCCTGGTCAATCCGGCCAACGTCGTCGTTGTACATCTGTTTCCATGTGTCACCGCTGTCAGTGCTCAGGAACAGGTCGCTCATGGAGCTCACAATAACCCGCCTGGTATCAAACCGATCCACCGCGAGGTTCAGACGGCCCAACCCCCACTTATGACGGCCGCAGAACTCCGAGTCTTTTATGCCAGGAGCAAATCCCTTGCGAGCATAGCACACCCGTTTCCAGCTCCTGCCTGAATCATTCGAGCGCCACAACTCCTCGCCGCGATTGGCCGCGCGGTTGACAAAGACGACCCTGGTCTGATTGACAGCCATCCTGACCAAGGTACGGGCTCTTGAAGGAGCGCCGCCAATCAAGGTCTTGTTCCAGGTTCGCCCCCAGTCCCTCGTATCAAGCAGTGTGTTCTTGTCATCAAGCAGGGCGAACAGCACCATCGTATCGCCCTCTCGACCGGCCGTTATGCAGGTGATTTGCCGGCCGCCGGCTTCCCTGGGTGAAATGTCGGCCCAGGTACTTCCCAGGTCTTTGCTGATTTTGAATGATTTGTCGCCGGCGAGAAAAAGGGTGTTGCCGAGCGAAGCGACTTCAACAACTTTCTCAGAAAAGGATTGTCGCCAGCTCTGGCCGGCGTCCCTTGAAAGCCACAATCCATGGTCGGTGCCAACGGCCAGCAATTCACTGTCAACACCGACGGTCTCAAATGCTCGGATCGCATCCTCTTTCGGCCACGGAAACTCTCTGAGGATCTTCCAGGTTTCACCTTTATCAGAGCTGACGCTTATTCCGGCGCCCTTGAGATAGATGTTCTGCTTGTCAAAAGCCGGGATGCCGCTCGCTCCGGCAATGTCATAGAAAGGGATGGTTCTCCAACTCTTGCCTCCATCCCTGGAAATGTAGCTGCACCCCATGTCACAATCTGTGTACATGAAGTCCTTATCATAGGGCGACATTGCGGGACCATTCATATACCCGCCGCCACCGATGCCGATGTTTGTGAATGGATCTCCTCTGCGCGGCTTAACCGCTAGCGCCTGCCCGGACGCCGCAGCAGCGGCGGATCGGGTGAGCCGCACGTTGTCCAGATACAGGACCCGCGGTGGATCGGACTTGACCGTCGTGTGGAACCAGAACTGTTTCACGTCCGCCAAGTCCATCTTGTTTCCAACCTTCCCCAGATCGAAGATGGCCTTGTGAGCGCCTTCCGGGATCTTGTAGTTCCAGTTGTCATAGCCTTTGCCCTTGCCGTCCTTCAGGCGAACGGCCAGGACGACGGTCTTACCGGGGTTGAAGAAATCGAGGCGTAGATGATCGTATTTCGACCAATCCCGGGGAAGCCCTGTCCAGGCTCCAGCAACGACGGTTTTGCCGAGCGTGATCTTGCCGCACTTCTTGCCGTGGGTGACGTGCTCGTCGGACAGTGCAATGTGGTCCGCCTTTCCCCACAGGCGAAGGTTGGCTGGTTCCTCGAAGCTACAGAGAATCTCTTCCTCGGCCCAGGACTTTCCCCCAGCGGATACAGACACACACGACGCGATAATCGCAACAACGAGGGGACGAGTGGTCATCATGAGTTGTTCCTGATTCCTGTACGAGTGGCTCAAGCCACCTTCGACGCAAAGCTCATCGTCTAAAGAGAAAGCCCATTGGCCATCTGAACGGCGTGGACGATTGCTGAGAGCCATTTGTATCTGATGTACCGGTGAACTAAACACGACGCCATAAGAAATCGTTCCGCAGCAGGGACCCTGAGTTTGGGTGCATCGTGAGCTGCTGTTTCTGCATCAGTTAAATGAACGGCTTGTTACATTGAGGAATCTAATGATGAACAGACTTCAAGAAACGTATCAACACTACCTCAGTCTTCGGGAGGAACTGTCTCGATGGTTGCGACACAGCCTTCAGGTCGACGGGCCGAGCAGACATGGCGGCGGGGAGGATGAGGCAAACTACTCGCTTGCCTGGTTTCCGCACCAGTTGATCACCGGCGATGAGTGCATCCAGGAACGGTTCCAGAGTCTGCTAGCCGATTTAAGTAACTGGGTGGAGACCGAGGGTCTTCACGGGTACGAGCCAGTGGCGGAAGCGCATCATGGGACTGAACCATTCCTGCTCTTCCTGCCACGCTACCAGGGGATGTTTCCGCATGACGAGCTGGCCGCAAAGCTGATCGAGGATGCGGCCCATCACATAGGCAACTGGGTCGAGGAAATTCCGGCGTGGTACGACTACGAGAAGGACACGTTTTTCGGCTACCAGATTGGAACCCGTGTCGTGAGTGACGAGCCCCGGTTCGCATTCGAACTGGCGGAGCATTTCCGTTTCATTCATATCGCCCTCGCCGCTCATCGGGTGACGGGTGAGGACCGATACCTTGATTGGTCTCTTCGATACGGGCGGAAGAGAGCCGAACGATTGCTTGCCGCTGGCGACCAGCCGCTGCCGCTGATTTGGGGCCGCGATGGAAATGGTCTTTACGAGAAAGACCTGAAATCCAGGGAACAGCAGTCGATGTCCGCGAACAGCCATCATGAGAAAGGAAACGTGTTGGCTGGAGTAGAGAATCTGCTGGCATCGGGCGCGGTTAATGCACTTGGCGACCTGTTCCTCCTGTCGGGCGATGAAATCTTTCGGGATGCCGCGTTGAAGATCGTGGAGCCACTGGTCGACGAACTGCTGGATCCATACGTCGATCCTGGAGCGGCGGCGTTGAGCTATTATCGCTGGACGTTTCAGGACGATTCCCTGGATGCGAGAATGCGGGAGATAGTCAGTCAGATGCCTGTTGAGTGCGAAGAGCCGCTGGCGATGGTTTTTCCGCAGGAATACAAGATTCGCGGCGGAGGAGTGGGAAAGAGGGCGGACATGATTCGGTGGGGTCATTGGAGTGAGGATGGTTCGGTAGTGCCAACCCAAGAGCCTTCTACTGCAACACATGCCCTGGCCTATCAGTTGACGGGCGAGGTCAGTCATGCCTGCCGCGCGTTCAAGGCGGCATCAACCAGACTCATGATGGCCAGGCGCGTTCTGCGGGGTGGCCGGGAGCATGCGGATATGGGAGGCGCGATCTGCTCTGTGGCCGCCGGGCATGGACGAAACTGGGGGCAGGGCGCGGTGACCGGTTGCTACGGCTCGCTGGTACTGGGTACCAGAGAAATTCAGAGCAAGGTCGTACCGTTGCTGGAAGTACAGGACAACGAAGGAAAGTGCAGGCTGCCTGAAGAGATACTATCGCTCGTTTCGCCTGATAAGGACATGCTGCTTTACAACGGCGGAGAGGAAAAGGCCCGCTTCAAGTGGCGCTGGCAGGGGGAAGAAGATTGGCGGCAAGAAGAAATCACACCAGGCGATCAAACTCGCGTATCGGTCAACGAATAGATTGCTGGCAAGTCGCTTCACTTGTTCATCCAGAGCCCTGCCCGCCTCAGAAAGACCAGCAAAACAGAGGGCCAATTTCCCTTAAAGCCACTTGGTAAAAAACTCCACCATTTTCGAGGGCACGACTTCGTGTCCGGAGTCGTGCAGCACCATCTCCGCCCGGTCACTGATGCCAAGTTTCTCGTAATGCGATTTAGATCGTTCCCATTCTTCGAGCACGAACGGCCACCAGGCGATTCCATCGGCCTTGCCTGTCTGCGACATGAATGGCCGCGGGCAAATGAGCGACACGAGATCGCTGTCTGAGAATTCGGGCATCCATCCCGGAATGAAAGCGTGCTCTTCCGAAGTGGTCAGAAAACACGAATAGCGGGGATCGATGATCACCATCTTTTTGCGCCGATGGTTGAACCACGCCGCGGAGCAGGCAGCCTTGATCCGATCGACGACCGGTGTGCAGAGCAAGGTGGCCGCTCCGCCAAGGCTGAGACCGGACATCCCCAGTCTTGAGGCGTCCATGTCGTCGCGAGTCTCCAGGTAATCGATCAGTCTTTCCAACTTGAAGCATTCCAGCCCGTAGAGCGTGCCGCCGGCGAGATGCGCGATGCGTTCCAACCTGTTTCGGGCAGGGGCGCCCAATCGATTGACCGGGGCCACGACCGCGAAGCCCGCCTTCAAGAGCACAGTTCCATAATCTCCGTAGGCGCCCGATTTATCGAGGTGTCCGAATATATGGAAGGGGGAACTGCCGATGCCGTGCTGGCAGATCACCACTGGCGTTTGCCCCGAAGAATTCGAAGGCGTGGCCACGACAGCGAGGCTGTGAACGCCGGGCAGAAACTCGAACTTGACCCATTCCGCCTGGAAGTCATCGCCTTCATGAAAACATCTCGTGTGCTCTTCTGTTTCGCTGACAGCGTCTTCATCAAACCGGCCGAGGATATCCTGCCAGAGCGCACGATGCGGCTGGACAGATTCGTTGTAGGCCTCGATGGAACTGTAATCGCGCGCCCAGGTTGTCGATTCAGCACAGCACCGCCCGACCAGGTAGGTTTCCAACTCATTGCCGTACGTACGCTGGAAGTCGTTAACCTCCAGTTGGAGTCTTTCCGATGATTTGTTTGAAACGTCTTGGTCGAAGAAGTCCATTCGATGATCCTCGTGTGTTGTGTAGCCATGGTAAGGTCGTGATTCGGTTTTTCGATTATTTTCCTGGTGCATTCTCCAAGACAACCATCCTCGATCAGTCCGAACAACAACCAGGTCCAATTCCCCTTCATCTTCTTGCGCAGGTTCCTTTGATGGCCTGTTGACTATCTAACTTCACGCGCCTGTACGTGGTGCGTGAGAAACAGGAGTGTATCGGCCATTCGGACACCATGGACAGACGAACGGCATGGGGCCGCTTTCAAACTGTGGCTTCTCTGGTGCCTGGTAGTGGATCTCCAATTCGGGCGTCTCGATCCGCTCGTGAGCAGCCGCGCGTGAGTTCATCAGGGCAGACAGTGCCCCGGTTGTCAGTAGAGTTCTCTCGACTGGATAGCTCGGTTTGCCGGTCTGGAACAGCTTCTCAATGTGGTGAACCTGAATCCCGTGATAGGCCGACTGCGGCGGCCCTCCGAGAAAGAAAAGGGTTGAGGCAATCTCTCCATTCTTCAGGCGAGCTGCAAAAGTGAAATCATTGATGTGATGGTCCAGGTAAACACACGCGGCCCGAAAGCCATCCCGATACTCCACGAGGAGCACTGCGGGGGATTCGACCGCTTCCTCCAGGGAGATTTCCGATGCAGACGGTCTGGCCGCGTATGCGTCCTCCAGTTCCTCCGGTGACCATGAGCTCCGCGCCTCAACGATCGAGCGCGGCAGACGCCGTTGGAGCGCGGCATTCAATAATTCCCGCGACCATCGCCCCTCCTCTGCTGCCTGCCATACCTCGTCACCTTCCAGGCACTGCACGGCTGCAATTCCGGTTTCTGCGTCCTTCCGGCGCTCGACCATGCACTGCAGGGCTTCCAACGCGTGAATGCCGTACGCCTCCACGTGACCACAGTAAACGACAACAGCTTCCTCCAACTCGATGCCCCGCGGGAATTCGAGCGCGGGCAGACGCCACGTTACGGGCAGTGAAGACCCGGCCAGCATGGGAAAGCCCAAAGCGCGATGCTGGTCGTACATCCATTTTGCTTTCGACCAATCGTAGGAGAGGTGTTTATCGACGAACACCGGTGCGCTCCGTCGGCTGGTTTGGAAGACGCTTACAACTTCCTGGAAGAACTCGTATCTCGGATACAGGATCTGTCCCTTGTCGTTCGTCGGATAATCTCCGTTCTCACAGACGAGAAGGACATTATCTACGGCCAGTTCTTCGCTCCCCAGTGTGAGAGCAGATTTGATATCCGGCCAGATATCGAAGCCGTACTCTTGCGAGCGTGTTTCGCTGATGTCCTCCGGATGGGCTGTATCGACGTACATGGAAACCACTCGGAACGGCGGGTAGTGCATCCGTCCGTTGTATTCATAGCCCATCAGGAATCTGTCCACCGTATGCTGCGAATGGGATCGGGGATGGTAAGTGCTGCACAGGGCCGCTACGGTCGGCAGATTCTCTCCGGCGCGAGGTTCCGATTCGAATCGCTGGGATGCCGGCTTCACTTGATACTGCTTATTGGAATTCGGTAGATGCGGCTGTTGGCGCGGTCTGCCACGTGGAGGACGCCCGATGGAGACAGGATTACTGCTGAAATGTTCCGCATCTGGCCCGGGCCGTACCCTGTCGCGCCGAACTCTCCCCTGTACCTTCCTTCGCTATCGATCCGCACGATCCGGTCATCCTTGCTGTCCAGTACGAGAAACGTGCCATCTTTCGCGATGGCCACATCCGAGAAGTGAACGAGTTTCCGGTCCGGCGCCCAGGTCCAACTGAGTTTGCCCTTGAGATTCAGAATGTGCGTGGTGCCCTTCATGAAATCTCTGGCCGGCCTTCCATCTGGCTTGAGCTTCACGATGCCCTGGTATCCCGCCAGCCAGTAAATGTGGCCAGCGGCATCGACTGTAATCTTGTTCGCTACGGCGAGCCGTTTGCCGTCGAGCTCTAGGAACACCCACCCATTGGAGCCAAAATCCTTGACCGGCTCCAGTTCAGACGTGAGCTTCCAGAGCTTAGTGCAGTATTGGCCGTCGAACTTCCCGTACTCGGCCAGGTAGAGGCCGCCTGGTACCGATGCGATTCCCCGAACGGAACCTTTCAGGAAGTCTCGTCCTCTTTCCCAGAGAATCTTTCCATCAGGCGAAAGCTTGGTCACGATGGGGTACGACATGTTGCCAACGTAGAGATTGCCGGTCCCATCGATCGTGATGCAACAGTTGTAGCGACGCTTTGTTCGCGCCACCCACTCGACGTTCCCGCCGGGCGTAAGCTTCTGCACTTTCGTGTCACTGAAATCGCAGACGAAAAGGTTGTCCTGCCCGTCGGCACAGAGGTCTATCGGACAGGCAAACTGCCCATCTTTCAGTCCGTCAGCCCCAAGGTCGGCCTCCCCTTTGAAATCGGGCAGCGGCTCGAACTTCCGGTCGTATTTTGTCAGGCCCTTCACAGTCGCGACAAAAACGTTTTCATCTGAGTCGAATTCGATATCGATGGGATAGGGATGCTTTGGCAGGAACTCGCCGGATTTCTGATACCCATCCTTTTGCTTCTCAAAAATAATGATTCGATTTGAGACGCCAACGTAGATTCTCCCCTTGCGATCCATGCCGAGTCCGGAATACAGGGCTGCCTTGCCGGGAATGTCCAGAGCTTCGAGCCTGTTTGCATCGAGATGGTAGAGGTAGATTCGTCTGAGGGCGCTGTCCAGGATTGCCAGAATCTCGCCGTTGAACTTGATGTGCCTCGCCTGCTTCAACTTTATTTCGCCGGGCAAACGAGACGTTTCGAGAAGTCGCCCCTCTTTGTCATATCTCTCGATGAGATTGGGGCCGACCAGGAGCCATACCTCGCCGTTGTTGCTGACAGCAATGCTCCGTACGTCCTTTCCTTTGGCCAGAGAGCATTTCGTGCCGCTGGCAAAATCGAAGGCTTTCGCTCCGTCTGGTCGGTACTTCAGAACCCTTCGATAACTCGCCACGTAGAGATTCCCTTGCCGGTCAACACAGACGCAACGCGCGCCATGGCGTGCAGGTATTCGGAGGATGACTTCGCCTTCGGGATTGAACTTCAGCACTTCTTGAGAATCCCAGCTCGGAACGTAGATATTCCCCTGGCTGTCCAAATCGAATTGTCCCGGATTGAGGACGTGGCCCGGATTGTCACCGATGATCGTGAATGGCCGATTGATGAAGCCGAGACCTGCCGCCTTCTGGCTGCGAATGTGCCCGTAAGCGAACCGTTCACCGTTCTTGACCATCATGCCATAGACCGCGCTGCGTATGAGCTCGACTCTTTCTCTGAAGGGCTGTTCCAGCGCGAGAGAGCCAGCCTCGTCGATCATTTCACCAAGTTCTCGGAGTGTACGTGGAGGGCAAACCCGCGCCCAGGAGTTGACCTCTCTGAGCTGATGAGCCGGCGTGCCCTCAGCCCTCTTGTAGTTGGCGGGATTGGTGTAGCGTTCCTCCATCTTTCGAAAGAATCTGCTCATCGGTTCAGCCGCGGGCCCGTAAAACTTCTTGCAGTAATCGTCGAACAGCTCTTCGGAACGGATGTCAGCCTGCCGGTCCTGGCTTAACAGTTTCAGAAACACGTAGAGGTTCAGATGATCCTGGGCAAAGTTAGGCACACAGCTCCTGATGCTGTTGAGCTCGTTGAAAGCGCCCTTGACACCAATTGAGCGAAGGAAGCGGATGTCATCCTCGATTTCATGCAGGAATATGCCTGGAAAGAACTTTTCAAAGCCGTTGCTCTGAATATGGTCGAAGTACTCCCAGAGGTACAGACGCGGCACCCGCTTTGACCACTCGGTCAGCCATTTCCGCGCGAATGGTTTGTATTTGGGATGGCTGAAGTATTCCGGCATCACGCGACAGAACGTGACTGCCACATTGTCGCTCAGTTCAAAATCGGGGGGAAGAGTGTATTCGGCGTACGCACAGCAACTCGCCCACATACCGGGAAGCTCTGCCTTCAGCCGTCTGGCGACTCGGTCAACCAGGCCCCACATGTAATTGCTGGCGCCGTCTCTCCAGAAGGTGAAGCTCTGTTCGCTGTCTTTCCGAAGCGCCTTCGAGCACACATCCCCCTTGCACCACCTGCTGCTGTAATCATGGGCCATGACCATGAAGTATCGGCCTCGGGCTCGTTCGTGATTCGTCTTCGCCGCGGCATAGTCTTTGGCATCCTGAACGACCACATCCAAGAGCGAATCACTGGTGAGGCAAAGCTGCTTCACGTCGTCACCGTATCCCTTGGCTTTGATTCCGTCCCACACTTCTGGCCTGTCCTTAAAACGATTCTTGAACCACTCACCAATGAGCGAGTGGTTTGCCCCATAGGCTTCGGTCCCCACCACCTTCATTCGCATCATGAAGAGATTGATCGCTCGCCACCCTCGCTGACCGTGCCTCTGGACATAGCTGACGTCAGGCTTGCCGGAGCCGATGAAACTGAAGTAATCCCGAAAATTTTGGGGCCCATACCAACGATAGTCCGACCACGGCCGAAGTCGCAGATCTACGTTAGCGACTGCAAGGCTGTCCTGTTTTGGACAGACCTCGCCTATCTCTCCAGGCATGAACCAACGCACGCCACAGAACCTCTCGAGGAACTCATCGACTGCGTAAACGCTCCCGATCTTCTTGCTGGGCTCCGGCTTCTTTTTCCACTCGTAGTAAATGTTGAAGTCGGGCCAAAGCCCGGTGCCTTCGTAATCGATGATCCCGAATTCCTGCTCATCGTGGCCCATCAGAACGAGCATGTTGCCGCAACTGCGTATCAGGTATTCCTGCTCCTTGAAATCCTTATTCTCAAGCCCGAGGCTTCTGGTCAGTTTGCTTTCGCCGATAAGGACCTTCG
>JASLXP010000094.1 GCA_030740295.1 Planctomycetota bacterium | reverse complement strand
GCAGGTTGCCGCATCCAATATTTTCCGGTATGCATGGTGTTGTAACCGGCATCGGCCAACAACTTCGGCAACATGGGGTTCTCGAAGAAACGATCGAGCCAGACGTCGCGATCCTTTCCTTTGACGGGATCGTTGCCGGTGATGCCGTGCTGATGGGTGTATAGCCCCGTCAACATGGTGGCCAGGGATGGACTGCAGAGCGCGGTGGTGACGTAGCCACGGGTGAAGGTCAGACCTTCCGCGGCGAGTTGGTCGATATGGGGGGATCGAATCTTTTCATTGCCCAGGAATCCGTAGTCGGTCCAGGCATGATCATCGCTGATGATGAGAATGACGTTCGGTCGCTCGGCCAAGAGCGACACCGGAAACAGCAAGACGAATAGAATAAGATATCTGAAGGTTTTCATGAGATTTTCTGGGTATGTTCAAAGGGTGAAGTTCCGTTGCGTCGAGGTCGATTCAATTTGCAGGGTATTGCTGGATGGCTATTCTTTCAGGATGGAATCGATGAAGCCTTCCAAATCCGCAACCGAGAGGTCACCGGACTTGTCCTTGTCTGCCCTCTTAAAAAAGGTATCGAGGTGAGCCATCGAGCCAAGAAACGTCACAAACTCTTGCTTGCTGAGGACGCCATCGGAATTGGCATCAGCTTCCGCGTGCCACTCGGCGGGAGTCTTACGGGAGATTCTCCACCACTTGATGCCTTCGAGTTTGGGTGCGAATTCCTTCAGATTCAGGGTGCCTGATTTGTCTTTGTCAGATTTCCCAAACCCAACCGGACCATGTTTGGCTGATCGGTAAATGGCGGTGGCGTATTCGACATAGGAAAGCTCGCCGTCGCCATTGCTGTCGGCCATTTTGTGCAGCTCTGCGGGTGTCATGGTGAGCATTTTCGCGCTGGGTTTGAGTTTTGCCTCCGGGATAGGAAGCGTGACCCAGAGCTGATTGCATTGCCCCTTGGAATCGACGCCTGCGCGAACGAAGAAGCCCGGTTTGATTTCCTCTTTCGCCTTCAGGAAGCTGATGTATCGGATCTCGGTCTCATCGTTCAGCGTGAAAGGCCGACTTTTCCTGCGGTGATTGACAGTGATTCTGATTCCGTCGACAGATTCGACAACACCGTGAAGGATCTCACCCTTTTTTTCTTGGGCGGCAACTTCGCTCGCTGCCAAGGTCAGGCAGACAGCAACAAGGATGAATGTCATGTTGGTTTTCATAAAATTGATTTTTTGGCGATGATTAGGACCAGATATTACTTCGATTGAAACTGCTTGGCTTGCACGAGGGCGTGGACGAATTCACGCAGGGCGTAGTTCTTGTTTTTGGCTGAGCTCATGATGCCCAGCGCAAGGTCTTCATCGGTGAAGCCGAACGGACGACCGAGACCGTACTCGATCAGGGCTTCGGTGAAGCCACGGGCGAAATCCTCCTGATGTTTGGTGGCAATCAACTCACGCAGTTCAAAGAAATCGGCAAATGCCGGGCCGTCGTGGAATGCACCTGAGGGATTTATTTTGTGAGTCCTTTTACCGCTGCTGTCTTTCTCACGCCATTTGCCGGCGGCAGTGAAATTCTCAAGGCCAAAGCCAATCGGATCAATCTTGCGATGGCAGCTGGCGCACTGGGCTTCCTCCATGTGGGCGGCGAGTTTCTCCCGCTTCGTGAGGGGCTTGCCGTCCAAGCGCGAAAGCTGCGGCACATTGGCCGGTGCCGGGGGCGGTGGCGAGTGCAGCAAATGACGCAGCACCCAGGCCCCGCGCTCCACGGGGCTGCTCTCCGTACCGTTGCTGCCCATCGCGTTCATCGCGGCCATTCCCAGGAATCCTCCGCGCGGAGAATTTTCAGGCACGTTGACTTTCCGATAGTGATCACCCGCAACCCCTTTCAAGCCGTAGTGCGCCGCCAGCAAACCATTGATGACGACATAGTCGCTTTTGAGAAGATTCTGCAGCTGTCCCTGACCCTTTGATCGCAAGAGATGGAGGATGGACTGGTAGACTTCTTCTCGCGCTGCCGCCCGTGTACTTTCATCGAACTCGCGATGCAGCCGGACATTATACTGGAAGAAATCCAACCGCTTCATATCCAGCCACTGATGGGCGATACCGGAAACGAAGTGGTGCGCTTTCGGATCCTGAATCAGGCGGGCCACCTGCGCCTGTAAGACGCCGGGATCACGCAGTTGCTTCTTTTCTGCGAGCCTGAGAAGTTGGGCATCCGGCGGGGAACTCCACAGGAAATAGGACAGTCGCACTGCCAATTCGAGATCCGTGAGCGTACGGGGCGCGGCGTCTCGCCCAGGCTCCCTCATAAACAGAAATCGAGGAGACGCAAGAATCATGCTGAGCGGAGTACGAATCGCCAGATCGAACTCTTTATCAACAACCAATCTGGTTTTGAATACTTCTACTAGGGAATCAATGAATTCCGGTCTTGGCTCCCTCTCACGAAACGCCTTTACAGCAAATTGATGAAGAATATTCCTGACCCGTTTCAAATCCGATTTTTTGCGATCCGGAGCGTTTGCTTTAAAAATCTCATCGAGCGGGCTTGGATCCCCTTTCGGCAACGGGCCTTCGATCTCAACCCAATCGACCCAAATCGAGGGTTCGTGGCCATAGCCGTTTCGATTCATCGCAGGGTAAAAGTAAAACTTCCTCAATTGCCCCCACCCAGTCTGACGTTCTCTTATCGCAAATTTCCGTTCCGTATCCTTACCCACCTCTACCTGGGTCTCGATCAATTCTGGATTGGCCGGACTGCCGGTTACGTGCAGCGCCTTCAGAGGAAAACCATTCAGTTGCCCTCTGGCAAGCTCTCTGGTCGAGGGGTGCCCAAGTTCGAGGAAGTGACGAAACGCCGGCGACTCTTTGGAGACTCCCGCTCGGATACGCACCGTGTACGTTCCGACCGGCATTTCATTGGGTGGTGCAATTACAATCTTTGCGGAACCCAAAGTTAGCTGAATCCAGGTTCCTGTCTCACTATAAGGAAGACCGGCGTAGTGCTTATGGTAGGGAGCCGACCTGTCAAAAAATTTCACGGCATTAAAAAAACTTCTAAACCCATGGTCCATTAGGTCGGGGGCTCCCTTCAGATTTTTAAGGTGAGGGTCAATGCGACGGTAAAAGTTTAGTCGTCCACCCTTCGCGCCCACCCGAGCCTTGAAGCCTTTGTTCTCTGGTAATGCGAGTGCTTTCTCCAGTTCCGCATCCAGTGCCTCAAAGCGTTTGTTGTATTCCTCATTTCGCTCAACTCTCTGTCTCAAAGCGACATTGAGCGTTTTTTCAGGCTCCACGCGGTATACAAAAGGCTTCGCCGTTCGAGCAGCTCTTCGCTCATAAAACTCGTCAATGGCGTGGCGGCCGAGTTTCAGATACTGCTCAAACTTATCACTGGAAAGAAAGAGCGAAGCGCCGACCGTATCAAAGTCTCCAGAGCTGCCATCATCAGGCAGAAGTTTCGTCTCGAGTCGTACCCCCAGCAAGCTCTCGATACTGTTCTGGTAGTCGCGCTTGTTGAGCCGCCGCATGGTGATCTTGCCGCCCGAATCACCGAGCACTTTGCGGGCGGTCACCATCGTGAGCGCCAGGTCATCCAGGAAATCCGCCTTCTCCGCTTGTTCGGGCTGCTTCTTCTTTTCCGGCGGCATCTCTCCGGAATTCAGTGCGCCCAGCACCTTCTGCCAGAGTTCCGCCTGCTCGATGGTGGTGATGCGGAAGGGCAGTGTTTCGAGATCGACTTTACCTTTTTGCGTCTCGGAGTCGTGGCAATCGAGGCAGTATGCTTTGAAAAAGGCCCGGTGTTTCTCCGGAAGCCGTGCTTCGGGCGGAGCAGCGACGGTTGTGGATACAGTGAGGAGTAGGCAGAGGAATAGGAGCAAAGGAATGAAGCTCCTCCCCCCGGGCATGCATGAATTCCTCTGCCCCCATTCCTTAGCCTGATTGAGTATTGAAGTCATGCCTGCAGCTCCTTCACGACGCCCGTGCTGTCGCCGTGACGATCCACATTAACCCCAACGCCCTGCAACATGGTCAGCCAGACATTGTTCAGCGGTGTGCCTTCATTGATGACAAGGTTCTGCCCCAGTTTGAGATTGGCACCTCCACCGGAGATCAAGGTCGGTGGGTTACTGAGATAATGAATGGAACGAATGTTGGAACCGAAGGCCAAGGCAACATGATCAAAGAGACTACTGCCATCGGCTTCCTTTGTAGCTTTTAAGTGATCGAGCAATCCGGCCAACAATTCGCTGTGCGCCTTGTCCCTCATCTTGGATGATACTTCCGTTTCTGTGCCGGCTCTATAATGACTGACGTTGTGAGGGTTACCGCTCGCTCCGAGACTCGTCAACAGACGTGACCCGGGTTCGCGGTAGGTGATGACCCGTGTGTTGTCCGTCTGTATTGCGGCCACCATGAGCTTGTACATCATCTCGATTTCGCTGCGCCCGACCAAGGCGTCATCCGGTTCTTCAAGGGGAGCCTTGGACCTGGGCACATCCATCCATTTTTCCGATTTGCTCAGACGGGTTTCGATGTCGCGGATACTTTGGAAATACTCGTCCAGCTTATCGGTATCACTCTTCGTCAAGCCCTTCTGCATGTCCCTTGCCTCGATCATCACGGAATCCAGGACACTGCGTTCCTCCGCCAACATCGCCCGACGCTGAGCAAGGGGTATCTCATCTGCCGCATAGAGCTTGAGGTATGTTTCCATCGGGGAGTTCCACGCCGAAATCGGTTTCCCCCGTTGATCCCAGGCCAGAGAATTTCCCGGACCATGCCCATTCCTGTCGCTGGCGTCGCTGGCCAGTTGGATGGAGGGATAGCGGGTATGCTTGCCAAACTGCGCTGCGGCAACCTGATCAGCGGAGATGGTATTGGAAAAGGACTGTCCCGGCGTGCCGTATTGATTCGCGCCCGTCAGCCAATACGTACTTCCCCAGTGCGCCTGACGGCTGAATTGATGTTTGCAGCCCTGGACGATCGTAAAATCCTTTTTGTGACGGGCCAATGGCTTCAGTCCCTCGGGCAGTTTGTAGCCTGACCCTTTGTCGTTAAGGTCAGGAAACCAGGTTTCAGAGGTGACGCCGAAGCCAATGCCCATGAAGATCATTCTCTTGGGCGGCGCCGTAGCGGCTGCTGCCGAGGCAAATCGGCGAAATCCGATGGATTCGAGCGCGGGCAGAGCAATGAACGCTCCCGCTCCGCGGAGAAAGTGACGACGAGTGAATGAGGTGTTCATGATTGGGAATTCGGCTTGTTTATCGGCTGACAACTTCAACCGGCAGTTTCGGTTGTTTGATCACGGTGAGTTGGACGTCGTCCACGAAATAGTCGCCCAACGGGACTGAAGCCTTGGAGTTGTAACCGGCGGTGGCGGCGACCGCAATGAGCGCGATCGTCGCATCCGATTCCAAGAAGCAGGAGGTGGAAATGCTGGCACCTTCACCCGGCTCGAGCTTGATGGATTTTTTTCCCACCGCCTCGGCCTGCCGAACGATCTGGGGCCAAGCTTCACCAATCGACTTTGGCTCGGCCTGAAACAGAAAGATGCGGAGACTGGCCTTGGATTTGTGCAGTTCGGCATCGGAAGCAGCCGGGGCACGCCGGAAACTCGCCGAGAGCTTGAGAGAATAATGGGCCTGCGTTTGCTCCGACTCCAACTGTCGGCGAATGGCAGATAGATCTACCAGCTGGAATACGGAGCAGTTGGAAGCAAAGCCATCGGGATCACTCTTCACGTTGGCGGTCCGGACAAATCGCAATATCTTGTTTCCACTCGCCTCCTTGACCACCTCGGCGGGATTACCAGCCCATTCATCGAAGCGGACCGGGAACTGCGTCGGGGTCAGTCCTTCGCCCATGGTTTCGAAATCACCGTGGGCAATGTCGAACACCCGCGCTTCCACCTTGGGCGAACCGATTGCCCAAATCATGCCTACACCGAGCAGCCCCACGAACATGCCCGCCACCAAACCCGCCGCAACCTGCCGCGGCCAATCGAACCGCCCGATCACCTTCTGCAGTTCCGGCGCAGCTGCCTTCATCTCCGGTTCTGATTCCACGTCCAAGACCAGCGTTTCATCGGCCAACGCGCCGTGGATCTGCGCCGCCTTGAGGTAGCGCAAACGCACCTCGGCATCTTCGACGATCCGGGCAGAAAGCGCCTTGGCCTCCTCCTCCGTCGTTAGCCCATCCAAGTGTTTCTGGATGAGCATGTCCCAATCTGGTGTTGGTTTCATGTGAATTCCTTTCTGGTCTGTCTTTCGATGCACTCCTGCAAATCGCGGCGTGTCCGTTGGATTGCCTTATAGACCGACTCGGTCGTCCGTCCCCCTTGTTTGGCAAGCCACTCCACACTGCGGTTCTCATGATAATACCCTTGAATCAACCCACGCTGTTTCTCGCCGAGTTTTTGCATGCAGGTGGCCAGATGCCGCTCCACCTCACCGGCAAACCCAGGCTCACCATCCATTTCCCGTTCCACCACCTCCATCGCCTCCTCGGAGAGCTGGGCACGACGCTGTGCACGCGCGAGAAAGCGCCGCGTCTCAATCCGTGAAAAACCCATCGCCCAGTTCACGAACGGCCGCTGCGGGTCATACGAATCAAACTGACGCCAAAGAGCAACCGCCGTCTCCTGCAGAATATCCCGGGCATCCGTACGGTTCGGTACTACCACGAGAATCGAATGCAACATCACCGGCTCAGCCTCGAGGAGCAGGCGGGTGAATCGTTCGTGGTCGTGTTGGTGATCCATGGTCATCTTTGGCAGACAAGCCAGTTCTGATATCAGGTCCACGCGGCGGCCTGAATTTGGACAAAAAAATTCACCGCGGGCGACTCCCGGGTAATGACGGTTCAGTCAGAGCCCGGTATCTCCGGCTTCAACACTGTGTCGCCATCAGAAAGATAGAGTGCGCCTTCCTTTTCGAGTCGATCGGCCATTGCCTTGGTCATTGCCTTCAATTTCTTGGGTTCGCTTTCGGCCAAGTTACTGGTTTCGAAGGGATCCTTCCCCAAGTCGTACAGTTCGTATTTTTTCCTGCCTTTGTATCGGTAGATCAATTTCCAATCACCCTTACGAAAGGCAGTAAAGTTGGAACTACGATGAGAATGAGGAAAATGACACATGAAATGATCAGGACGATCGGAGTTCCCTCTGCCCGACAATTGCTTGAGCAAACTCACCCCGTCCACGACGTGGCCTGAGGGATTCTTTACCCCCGCGGTTTCAAGAATGGTCGAATAGAGATCCATAACCGTTCCAATCTGATCGTTGTGAAGGGAATTTCTTGCGATGGGAAAAGTATTTTTCTTACCGGATTTGGCCCAGCCCGCGATGAAGGGCACACGCATGCCTCCCTCGTAGCAGGTCCCCTTCTTCCCACGAAGCGGAACGGAACTGGAGTATCCATGAACCGGACCCAAAGGCGCGTCCGATCCGTTATCGCCGACAAACAGAATCAGGGTGTTTTCAGCCTCGCCCTTGCTTGCAACATGATCCATCAGGTCACCAAGAGATTTGTCGATTCCTTCGATTAAGGTAGCGTATGCCTGAGCATTCTTTGGCTTCTTCGAGTCCTTGTAGTTGGCAGCAAACCGAGGATCCGAATTGAATGGGCTATGCACCGCATAGTGAGACATATAGAGAAAGAAAGGCTTTTGCTTTTTCAACGATTGATCAATGGCGTCCTTGGCTTCAAGGGTGATTGCTTCGGAGAGAAACACGTCGGTCTTATGGTATTTCTCTAGCCCGGGTACGGCCCGCTTTTTACGTTTTGGGTCCAGGTTTCCATATCCATCCTCCCCATAATAACTTCCGGGTTGCCCGAAGGAACACCCCGCAATGTTTATATCGAATCCCAGCTTGGTCGGGTCCTCGCCTTCGAATCCGGTTGGAGCGAAGTGGGCCTTGCCGGCAAAAATGGTGTGATAGCCTTGCTGGCGGAGGAGCAAAGGGAGAGTGACGTCCTTTTGAGTCAAGCCTTCCCAGCGCCAGCCTTTTGGACCGTTGTTGCGCTTCCCAGGCGCAATGAACTGGGTCACCCGGTGACGGGCCGAGTTTTGTCCCGTCATAATGGATGCCCTTGTTGGCGAGCAAACCGACTGGGCGTAAAACTGGGAGAATCGAATCCCCTGCCTGGCTAACCGTTCCATATTCGGGGTGCGATACCAATCATTGAGCGGATGGCGTTTTGGTTTGCCATCTG
>JASLXP010000093.1 GCA_030740295.1 Planctomycetota bacterium | reverse complement strand
TCTTTCACACTCCAACCTGGATCCGGACGACAACGATGCTCAGGAAAAGCAACGATATCAGAGGCAACCTTTACGGAGGGATTCATCCTGCATGGCTGAAGGCGGAAGACCGTTATCTGCGGCCGTTGATTAAAGAATACAGAAAGTGGAGCAAACGGAGGAAACAGGAGCACAGATTCACCGGATGCGTCGTTTCGCTGGTCGAATTCCTGTTGAGCAAGATCAATGAGCTTCTTCCGGACATTGAATCACTGAAGAAGCGTCACGGAGAATTTCGTCACAGTATTACGGCCGCTGGCAGTCATGAGACTCGCGGGCTGACCATCGAGTTTGCGAAGGAACTGGGTGCAGGAAGATGGAAGCTGCTCGGAGACTCCTTCGCGTTCGGCCGCTGGTTCGGCCCGGATGCGGTGAGTGACCGCGTCGAGAAAACCATCGGAACGAACGAACTGAAAGTGATCATATTCCTTCGACGAGTCGCGTACATTTCTTCCAGGTTTCTGATGGATGCGGCGAAGAGTCATCGGGATTCCCTGCAGGTCTGGTCAAGCCTAGAACTGAATGCCGGCCTGCTGCCCGCGGCTGAATACAAAGGCGATCCCCGCATCCGGGCCGAAGCTCTGCGCGGCTTCAATGGGGCTCTGGAAGCCGTCACGTCATCCCAGAGACACGCCGCACCATCGAACCTGGTTCTCGACCTGGTGGCGCATGCTGCGTTGGATCGTTCGGAGGACGCCTGGGTTCAGTGCGAAGCGATGCGGATGCTCAAGCTGGCCCGCCCGGAAAAACTCGAGCCCGTCCTGACTGATAGATTGGCAAACACCGGCGAGGGGGACGATCTGTTTGTGCGCAGAAGAGCGGTGCAACTGCTGGCCGATGAGCTCCTCGCTAGGAAATTGTCTGACCTCGTTCCCGTCATCTGCAACGACCCGAGCCCGTATGTGCGGCAGGCCGTCCCGGAAGTGATGATGAATGCCAATGCCGATGACATCCGGGAATGGCTGCCTCGACTGGCGTTGGAAGATTCCGACAGCTCTGTCCGGGCCGCCGCTCTGCTGGCTTTCCCCTCTATGCTTAACCGGTCCCTGTTGTACGCGGAATCGCTCGCGCTGCTGGATGAATCTCTGGCGAAGGATTCTGACCCCTTTGTCTTGAGGGTCGGGCTGCAGGTAATCGTCGAGAGTATCCGGATGTTGATAGACGGAGAGCGACGGGCCTTGGCTGATTCATGGGGGCCGGTGTTTGTCCGGCGTGCGGAAGCCCTTCACACGGAATCCGAACATCTGTCCGTCCGGCGATGGGCAGCACAGGCAAGAGAGAAGCTGTGGTGCGAATTGAATCCCGCAGCCAGAGCCCTGCGCGAGCAATTGTCCAGCAATCTGGATGGCCTCGACCGGCAGAGCACGAAGGGCCTCTCGAAGAGACTTTTCGCCGGCTTCGAGGAGGACACCATAGGACGCGTCCTGTCAGTGATGTGCCAGGACGATTTCGGATTTGATATGGAGCTGGGCTGGATGCGGCATCGATTCACCAAGGATCACTCCTTCGGTTTTCGCATGTGGCGATTACTGCATGCGATCTGGCCTGCTGTGCGAAGAGACAGACAGTTGAAAGCACACTCGCCAGGCTCGAACCAACTCTTTCAACGGACAGCGCGGGAATACGAGCACACGCGGTAGACATTCTGTGCAGAATGAAGGACTCCTTGAAGAAGACAAGCGGGCGGTGTGCTCGCTGAATCTTAAAAGCCTCGGAGACATACATTCTAACACTCGGGAGCTCTGGGTAACGTGACCGACCAGGAGACCTTCACTTTTCACGGTGGGCCGATACCTCAAAGAATTTTGATGCCAGGCCCCCTGCTTCTCTCAGATGATGGCAGTCGAGCTCTTTCGTGTTCGACAGAAATACCCCCGGAACCTCTGAAGCATCGATGCAGTGGTCACCGCTCCACTTCTTAAGATTCGGAGTTATGGTAGTCTCTGTGACTCTGCCCAAGGCTGTCTCCCAGGACCCTCGGTAGCCGCGGCGGTAACCAACAATCAGATCCGGTGCGGCCACGTTCCACTCTTCTGCGTCATCCTTCTCGGCCGAGTAGACGGACTTTATGGGATGTTCGCCGTGAGCGGGATCTTTAAATGCTTCGAGCTTTCGTTTGATATCAGCTTTCAGTTCGGCGACCTCGGCCGGTGGCAGGCTACCCTCTGATTCCCGTCCTTCGATATTCAGATAGATCGCATTGAAGCCGTACGCGTATGCCCGTGTCTTGCTCCAGTCCGCGTGCTTGAAGAATTCCGGCGAACTGGTGTTTCCATCCTTCAGAACAAGAAGGCCCTCGTCTCTCAGAATTGCGTTGAGCTGCACGGCGTGACGGAAAGGCGCAAAGCCGTGGTCGGAGATAACGATGAGGCCGTCCTGTTCATTCAGACTTTCCATGGTGCGCCCCAGGGCGCGGTCGCATCGCTCGTAAGCCTCAGGGATAACAGTGCGCAGGTCTGCTGATTCTTCGTAGAGAGGATGCTCCGGATCGATGCCCCTGAAGTACATGTGCTGAATGAGATCCGAGGATTCGAAATAGACGAAGAGAAGCCCGGTGCCTGGACGCTTCAGTTCGTACTCCAGCATCCGCTCACGCTCACTTGTGATGGCATCCCACTGTTCGAGAAAGGCCCGGTCTGAAAGAACACCGTCGTTGACCGCATGGGTATCGAAAGGCATACCGCGCGTATGAAAGAGCCCCGTCTCCTTGGCGAACTCATCCGCGTAGTTCCTCGGATAGCTGATCGCATAAGGAGAGTGAGAAGGATGAAGATTCAGCGGCGAAACGTAGAGCGAGATGTTTTCTTCATTTCTACTCAGCCAGACTCTGGTAATCGTCTTGATTTGCTGAGCCAGGCCGAGTTTGAAATCAACAGCAATCCAAGGACTCCACGAATCCGGCTGCAGAGAGAAGGACTTGCCCTGAATCTCGAGATCGAACGCAGCCCCATTGGTCCGGACTTCGAATGGTTCGCGCACATTGTCGTCCTGACCTGCTCGGTACGGCCCAGGTAGCGAACCGGTCAGTGTCTCGCCCTGGCGTTCAAACTGAAACGCCATCCCTCGAATGTCTTCCGGAAGCGGTCCAGTGGTGAAATAGAAATAGGTGCCTTCCGTCCCTCGGGCATCCCAGACGCCCATCCCGGCCAGCACGCGACCGTTCAGCTTTGGTGGCGGAAACCCGAGAGGCAACCGGACCAGCGTTTTGGAGACATCGTTAAGTTTTGCCGATTGCCAGAAAGGCTCCCCTTGCCAGGGCCGGGACAGATTCTGTCTGTCCGCAATCGTCAGGTCAGGCAAATAGGTTTTGGGGTCTCTTTTCAGGAAGTCGTAGATGCCGTGGTGTTGAGGCAGTTCCCCCGTGATGAACGAAGCCCACGCCACCGGGCTCTGAGGCGGATTTGTCGTTTCCAGCGGATGATAGATGCCCGCCTTTGCGAGCTCACTGAAATGAGGGAGCCGGCCCGCAGCCATGTACTGATCAAGGAGCTGAGGATCGAGCCCGTCGAAGGCAAGGATCACCATTCTTCGACGGGTTGCGTCTCCTCTTTCCGTCGAATGATTTCTGAGTAACCAGGCCATAAGCGCAACCAGAGCAAAGGCAGAGATGAGACAGAGCTTTCCCGCACGACTATTGAAGAAAGCGGTCAGCCGGTATCCAAAAAACTTCAACGCCGCCCAGAGCGTGCCCAGGAAGCCCAGAATACTGGCCAGGATCATCCCCCAGACCGAGGGAGGCAAACCGCCAGTAGGGTCGATGTAACCCAGATACAATGGAAAAGGCTCTTGTTGGAAATGTGTGTGGTAAACGAAACGGATGCGACAAGCTCATCGGCCGGAAGACTGGCGGTCCCTTTTCCCTGTCAGGACCTCAAAAACAGCATGGGATTCTGCCGAGGAACTTCAAACCAGTTGGGGCATACACGGTTCCATCGTTTACGCATGCCGACCGCATTCAGGATGCGGGATTCGGGGATCCTGGGAACCGAGATTTTAATCGTCGGGTACTTGTCGCCGCTTTCACTTTATGTGCCTGCGACCTAACGAGGACTTGATAGCAGCAAGGAATGAAAGCGCAGAACACTGGATGGAAGCCTCCTGAATCCTGTCTCAGACTCTCTTCATCCTGAAAAAACGCTGAAGGATTTCACGGCAATCTTCCTCCATCAGGCCGCCGACCAACTGAAGCTGATGGTTCAGTTTTTCGGACTGCACCAGATTCCAGAGTGTCCCGCAGGCCCCGGCTTTTGGGTCCATGCATCCGAACACCAGGCGATCGACCCGGGCGTTTACTAATGCGCCTGCGCACATGGGACATGGCTCGAGGGTGACATACATGGTCGTGCCGTTGAGCCGCCAACTCTCCAGCTCCGCCGATGCCTGTGTGAGTGCAAGAATCTCCGCATGCGCGGTGGGGTCGGTCAACTGCTCACGCTGGTTGTGGGCGCGCCCGATGATCCGGTTTTCGAAGACGATGACAGCGCCGACGGGAACTTCGTCTTCTTCAAAAGCTAGCTCGGCCTCTCGGAGGGCCTGGCCCATGAAGTATTCATCAGAGTGAATTGAGAGCGGGATGGGTTGGGGAGGGGAATCCGGCTGTTGCAAGCTTGATCTCTTCTCAACTGTCAATGTTCGCTAAGAGACTAAGTGAATCGGTGGGCCTCTTCCTGCGATTAAGCAAGCGTTTCTGGGCCAAACGGATTCTCGCCCGAAACAGTTCTGTATCGAGCGGCTTGGTTGCGTAGTCATCCGCTCCAGCTTGCAGACCGGTTGCCAGGTGACGCCGTCCGCTCAGGGCCGTGACCATGATGATATAGGAATCGCCGCCGTCAGGGAGAGAGCGAATCCTTCTGCAAAGCTCGTCGCCGCTGATGCCGGGAATCATCCGGTCAATCAGCACGAGCGGAACAGGGTCTTCCAGGTATTTCATCCATGCAGAAATGCCATCCTTCGCCGGCACCGGCTCGAGACCGAGGCTCACCATCAGTTGCCCCATAATCTCTCGGGTGAGATGGTCATCTTCAGCTATCAGTACCTTCATGGAACGCCTCACGTCAGGGATGTTTGGCAGGCCTCCTCAGAAGCAGACTGAGTTCTAGCATCACAGTAATGAAACACAAGATTTTTCTCAAAGGTACGAGTTTTCAGGTATCTATGCCGTGCCATGTTCCATTACTCAGGAGCTTCTCCGCCAATCTCGCTAACTCTGGCATTGAAACCCGAAAACTCGATAACACCTGAATCAAGACATCTTTATCTGAATGTAATGTATTTCATCCAACTCCTTCCCGAGCCCTAGTACATCCAGCGTCTCAGACGGCGGCGTGCCGGTCCGGACCGAAGCGGTCAGGAATCTCTTCAACGGGTTTTCGAGGTCGAGTTTCTCTGGCGCGGTCTGCTCTGGCAGCAGTTGCATCAGATAGTTGCCGGTGTCCGGATCGTCTGTTCCGGTGGGGCCGGTCTGATGGAAGAAGACGTGTAGATCATTGCCGTCCGTGGAATGGAAGGCCGCGTAATCCGGGCGTGGATTTGAAGCGGCAAATTCGGCAGCGGGGTCTTGAATGCTGCCGCAACGATCTTCGATGCACTCTACGAGCGTTCTCCGCTCGGCCACCTGCCCCTTGTGAATGCGAGCGTAATTCAGACTCACCGTCAGTGGCAGGTTTGGAAAGAATTCGTCGCGCATGAAAGGATGCCAGACGTTGACATCCTGGTAGAGAAGGTGTGCGTCACCGTCCGGCCCCAGCCACAGGTCGAGGTTGGTGATTCGCCCGGCTGTTTCGTCACGGCTTGCCACTGTCAGAATGGGTGAAAAATCGGATTGGGTGATGTCAGGAGTAAAAGTGAAGTAAAGTTGCCGGAAATCGTAATCCCAGTTCTGACCGGTCACCTTTCTTTTGAACTCTCTCCAGGCGAGGTTGGGCTCAACCACGTCGCTGATGGCCATTACTGCACCGGCCCTGCCGTTCAAAGCAATCTGTGGATAAGCGCCCCGCAATGGAAAACCGATGAATCCCTGCGCCGGCCAGTTCCCCGCCGCATCTCTGAAACTCCATGCCTGGCCTTCGTAATACGAAACGTTCAAGAGAAGGATTTCGCCACTTTCATAATCGGCCCCGATGCCGCGATAGGAATGCTCCGTGAACAGATATTCCCTATCCCATTGAGGAAGCATCTGTCGTGGCGGCTGGCTCGGATCTGCGGCACTGAACTCGAGCAGTTGGGGCACGCAATTCCAGCTTTCTCTGACCCCTCGTTCGCCCCCTCGATATGATTCCGCAGGATTGGTTGACATCACAACACGCCCGCCCGGTAACCGAACGAGCGGGCACGGCTCGCGCTCGTCCACCTTGGGGTTTGCGTTTGTCCTCTGCCATTCGTCCCCCTCGCGGCAGAACAGCCGCCAGTACGTGTTGCACAGCGGAGCATGCTCTGCGCTGGATTCATAGACGCTCGCAAAGACCTTCTCACCATCCCGCACGATGGTCGGTGAGCCATAGCACCACAACGGGCCTGAACCGTTCTGCGGGTTGGTGAAACGAGTGATGAGTTCTTCGGCGATGACCTGTGGCATTGGATTGGCCTTGATTTTTTTCGTCAATTTCACTAACAGGTGTCACTCCCCACCAACTTTCCAGACGACAGGGATAATAAAACCATGCTGTTTAAAGCTCTCCTGTTCTTTTTGACACAGCTTAGCGCTGAAGACAACCCAACACGCATCTATATAGAAGCCGAAGATTGCCAGGGCCTGCAGCGGCTTGCCTGGGATAACGAAGAACTCGACGGCTGGTATGCCCGTGTTTCCACGTGCCGTTATTACGGCGCGCCCGGCCGCACCTGCCACGCGGCGATTCACGAGAACGCGACGAAGCGCACGATTTCGCAGAAGCTGCAAAAGCCGGTGCCGGCCGGCAAATACAACGTGTTCTTGCGCACCCTGGGGCCGCGGCACGTGGAAGAGGGAAAATCGACATCCGTGAAAGTTGCCCTGGGCGGGCAAGAGCTTGTGTTTGACTGGGAGAAAGGTGGTAAGAAGTTCGTCTGGCAGGCGCTGCAAACGGTGGAATTGAAAGAGCCGGCGACCGAAGTCTCGTTCACTGCGCTCGCCTTCGCGGGACATGGCCACGGCGTCATGTACGAAACGCACAACCGAAGCATCTGGATCGATACGCTGTACCTGACCAATGATCTCAACGAAAAAAAGCCGCCATCAGTGGAGGCCGAAACATTCCTGAGAGACGGCAAGCCGGCCTATGCTGTTCCGCCACGTCCGGCCTATGCTGCGGACGATCAGAAAACACCGCGGGCCATCGGCAAGCCCGAGCTTCAGCCCATCCTGCTCCGTGAAAAGGATGGCCGAAAAAACATGTGGCCGAATTCATCCCTCGAGCTGGGAATGAACGACGGCTGGGCCTTTGGCGGCTATGCCCAGGCTTACGTTTTTACGGACGAGGATCTCGATAAGGCGAATCCATTTCACGGCAGTTATTCACTGCGAGTGCCGGCGAAGAAGAGTCCATTCAGCCGGCCCTGCTACCTGCCCGAAGCATCGGAAATCACACTCTCCGCGTATGTGCGGGGCAGTGGGCCGGTTTCGCTGCAGCTCATTCATGTACAGCACGAAAGCCTCGAACCATTCCGCGGGCGGACGATTCCGATCAAACCGGCGCTTAACAGAAAAGGAACCGCCACCAATACTTGGGAGCGCATCACGGTAACCGGAACGCTGGCCAAAGGCTGGTATTACATCAAGTGCATCAATGCAGAGCCGATCTGGCTGGATGCGCTGCAATTCGAGAAGGGCAACGCTGCCACTGTTTACGCACCGGCCGCGGCCATCGAAGGCGGGCTCAGAACCGGGCAAGTCGGCAACATCACGTACGAAGACCAGAGAACCCTCGATGCCTGGTTTCACAACAGCGGCAAAGTGGCCGCGTCTGCCAGTTTGAAATATCGCATCGTCGACGTTCGGGATCAGCTCGTCACGGAAGGCAAGACCGTTCCGGTTCGTATCGAGCCCGGCCAGACTTTGCGAAAACCGGTCGCCATCATTCCACCCGTTCGCGGCATCTTCTCCATGGTTTACGCGGTCGATGGCCGCAAGATGCCGGAGGGCGAGACCGTCTACGTAAGGATGCCGGCCCCGCCGAAGGAGGAAACGCGCCACCAGCTTGGAGCGAACATCATGTTCAATGAACAGGAGCTGCGGGTGAAGTCGCGTCTCGGCCTCAAATGGACCCTCACGTGCAAGACACGCATCGCGGGCGCGGCGAGCGAATACGTGCACCCCAAACCAGACCTGTGGCAGTGGGCCGATGACGCGGTGCGGTTGCCTAAGAAATTCGGCATGGATGCGGTGACCTGCTTCTGGCCGCACCGGATTCCGGAGTTCATGAAGTCAAAGGCCAAGACGAAGTACCGAACGATTCGAGGTGGCCATACATTCTCTCCCGACCTGAAGCAGTGGAAGGACTACGTCGGCCGCGTGGCTTCTCACTACAAGGACATGATCGGTTACTGGTGCGTGGACGATGAAGCCGAGCTTAGCTGGGCCCCTGAGCAGTTTGCGCCTGTCGTCAACACAACCATTGCAGCCATCAATGAAAAGGCCCCAAACGTAAAAGTCGGACTGAGCGGTACCCCGGAGTTCACCGAAGAGATTTTGAAAATGGTAGATGTTAATGAAGTCGATTTTTTCGGCGGCTCTACTTTTGATTTCCATCACTGGGAGAGCAAGCGAGTGAAACGCATCTGCGAACGCTACAACAAGCGCTGGGTCTGTTACGGCGTGGGGCAGCGCCCGCCGACGAACTCGATGTATCACACTCTCTATACTTATGAATCCCCGCGCTACAAGGCCGCCTGGATGGCCAAGCAGGTCATCTATCTGCTCCTCGTGCAGGATCTCAGAATTGCCGGACACTACGCGGGCGTGCTCCGCAACGACGGACGCCACTACGGCCTGAACAAACCTCTCTGTGATTACGACGGCACACCGATCCCATGGGGCGCAACCTTCGCGGTCATGGGCACACTGCTGGCCGACGCGATTCCGGAAGGCGAAGTGAAGCTCGGAAACACAGGGCTCCTTGCTTACCTGTTCCGCAACGGCGACCAGCTCGGCGCGGTGACGTGGTCGACCGCAAAAGAGGAATACGATCACCACTGGAAAGAGTCGCGCCGGCAGTTCGAGAACCTCAGGCTGGGTAGCTCCATCGAATCCGTTGAGGTACTGGACATGTATTGGAATCGATTGCCCGATATCCAGCAGACCGCCGCCGGGCTCCGTTTCCTCCTCGACGAAGAACCGGTCTTTATCATGAATCGCGGTTTAAGCCGCGAGGAATTCATCCGAATGCTCTCGACCGCATCCGTTCCCGCGCAGCCAATTGAGATCGCCACAGATGTCGTCAGCTCAAGGGACGGTCCCCGCCTTAGCCTGACGATTACCAACCGCACAAAGACAGCGCTCAGTAACGCAAAAATCGATCTGCGCTCTCCCGTTAACAAGCCAGTCTCCATCGGCGCGCAATGGACGTTCCCACAGCCTGTCGCTGCCGCGGGAGACATCGCTGCAGGCAAAACCGGAACAGCCACATTTCCCATTCATCTTGGCCCACACGGTATTGAAGACGGCCAGTTTCGCGCCACCCTTCAGAGCGAGGACGGCAGGGAACACGCCATCGATGACTGGCTCTGGCTGCATCCTGCTGACACCCGCGAGGTGACCATTGATGGCA
>JASLXP010000092.1 GCA_030740295.1 Planctomycetota bacterium | reverse complement strand
CGTAGGTCTCGAAGTGAATATCGGTCGCGTTGTCCTTGATCGCCTGCAGAATGACTAGGTTCAGGAGCTTGACGACCGGCATCTTGTTGGCGAGTTCTTCAATGTCCTCCTCATTCATGCTCAGAATGGGACCCACCTCATCGCTGGTGTCATTCTCATCAGCAGGTGGTTCCGACTTCGGTAACTCTCCGGAAGGCGCAGAAGACAGCCACCCAGCCAGTTCCAGGAGCATCCGGTCCAACTCCCCCTGCTCCTCGCCCGCAGCTACAGCGGAGATCTCCTGCTCCGTGAATTCGTCGGGCAACAATCGCATGGCTTCAGCGACACATCCTCCACCGCGGATGTGTTCAGTTGCAGTAGACAGCCAGTCCTTGAGGGCCGGACTCCTTGTGCAGTTCCGGAGGAGTTTGAAGTTATCGAGAATCGGCACTCCGGATGACGTAAGCGTACCCATCAGGTGCCACAACTGTGCGTGCTCGGCGACCCGCAATTCCGGAGTGATCTCTGACCGCGCCAGCTCTTCCCTGCCTGACAGATCAAGGAATCCTCTATCGATCGAATCCACGATCCGCTGCAGGATGATGTCCAATACGCCGCCCGCCTCTCCCGCCCGAATCATGTTGCAGAGGATGGGACAGAAGACGTCCCCGGCCTTCAGTGTCATGGCCTCGGAAAGAGTGCTTCCCCCTTCCACTTCCTGAATCAGAACGTCGATGGTTGTCGCCAGTTCGCACTCACCGAGGTCCCGCTGGATGTGTCGCATGGAGGAAACGATGGGCGCCCCGATATCGATAAGAAATGACAACTCACGGAGGAAGTGCCTCTGCTGGTCTGCGGCTTCCGGCAAGTCATCCGACGTAAGAGGAACGACTGGTATCGCGCCGCCACGGATCGCGCGGCTCATTGGACCGGCCATTTTTGCCAACTCGCCCGTCTCCTCACCGATCCCGGCAACGTAGGCAATCGTCTCCGATATCAGTCCCTTCTGTTTTCCGAGAGCCTGCCGGAGCGTTTCGCCGCTCTTCCATGCTTCCCCCACTTCACGCATCGCGGAGGCCAACTCCCATTCGACCCAGTCCTTGGCCTGCTCCCATGCCTCAGTGCCCGTCGTGTTGCCCTGGTAAGCATCGCCGAAACGCTCCCAGAATGACGAAAGCGCATCTCGCAGTTTCTGAGTTTCCATCAGTTCTTCCTCTGACATGTGTGAATCACCATTGGTCCTGGCACGAACTCGATGCGATGACACTCCAACTCAACAGTGGAAGCGTACTGTCACGGCGCCACCCAATCAACGTTTGGGAGGAAGTCGTAAGATCTAAAGCGGCTTCCGAACTCCTCCCGCTCTCTTGCGAGTCCGAGCACGGGCTATGCGAACTGCTCCGCCAACTCCATGGCTATGCTGGTCCACTCCCACATACGATGCGGTTCGTTTCGGCAGGTGTCTGCGCCGTTCATGATCATCTCGATTACGCAGCCCCTCGTCTTCTCGAGACCGTCGATGAGCTGAGTCCGAGCCGCGTCAGGGTCCCAAGTCTCAGCGACGATGGGGGCAGGATGAGGCTTCCATGAAAAGATGTATTTGTCCTCCAGACCGGCCGCGCCCTCTGCGACGTCGACCCAGGGGCTCATGGAAACCCGCCGGAGATTGGGAATCGTCTTCACCTCGTCCAGCTTTTTGTCCAGCGGCTCGCAGCAGCCGTAACAGTTCAGCCCGAATCGTTCGAGGAAACGCTTCTCGTACTGGATCGCGAAATCGTCATGCACGCCCGGCGACACTCCGGAGAAGATCTGGGTCGTCGCGAAGCCCCACATGTCCCTGGGGCGCACGTGCCTGCTGTCAAAGCCTGCCCGCGGCAGCTCGTCCGTAAAACCATAGCCGCCCGACCCGACAGAATGATTGCCGTTGTTCAATACGAGACTGTTCTGCTCCTCTAACGCGTCCAGGCGGCTCAGACAACCCTCGGTCATCCGATCCATCGCCTGATGCAGCCAATCGGGACGGTCATGAATATCCAGGAGCATCTGCTGAATCCCGCGCAACGTGCAGAAGGTGTCCATAACTGTGATCACTGAGCCCACCGGGGATCTTTCCACAGTCAGGATGTCACCGAAGATGTCGGCAACACGTTGAGCGTTCCGTTCGGTGGCCTCCCAATCAACAGTGACCTGTGGCATCTGGATCTTATCGATATCCGATTCTGTTTTGATCACGGGCTCGAAGTGGGCCGAGCCGAACCGGCAGTCGGGCCGGACCACATTCGCACCCACTCCCATGCCCGTGTCGTGGATGACAGGTCTGTACCCGATGCTTGCGCTGACCACTCGGTCGTCGCGCAGATGTTCCCACTGGTAGAGCCTTCGGCGAAGGTCTATTTCATGGCCGCGGCAGAAGTCGTCGCTGGTCTCGAGCTTCTGATGTGGCAGGGCCTCTTCCCACGAGGCGCCAACCATGATGAACAGGACCATGGGCTTTACCCGCTCCAGCCGATTGTGTCGCCGCCACATCTCGGCCTTTTCCTCCTGCACTGGAAGGCTGGCAATCTCAGCTACCTTCCTCGCAAGATCCTGAAGAATCGTTTTGTCTTTCTTTGGTACCGGCATTCACTTTTGGCCTCGGAATCGTCACCGCACTTCGTCAGGGATGCTGGATGCTGGATACTGGATGCTCGATGCTGGATGCTCGATGCTCGATGCTGCTCGATACCAGTGCTGGTGCTGTCAGTTCTTTGCGTGCGCTTGATTTGAAACCGGGGTCATGAGCGAATCGGACTGGCGAGAATCCAGTATCCAGTATCCAGTATCCAGTTGCCAGTATCAGATGGGACAGATAGGCCTTTACTGACACGCATTGTTCGGGACATACACTTGATGTCCCAGTCCGAAATTCTCTTTTATCTCTCGACAGCCTTCAAACAGCTGGATTGCTGGCATGACCACAGAGTAATCCTGCAGGTCCTCCCGGAAGGCGGACCAACGCTGCATGTTCCAGGTACTGCCGGATGGCGTCCGTGCGCCCGTCCTGAGTTCTACTCATAACGCCATTTCATGATCCAAGGGTCATTCATCTTCTGCTGGAACGATTTCAGCCTGCCCTTGTACGCGGCAAGGACTTCCGCGTATTCGGGATTGCCGGCAAGGTTGCGGCCCTCGTGGGGATCCTGCTCGATGTCATACAACTCGAACGCGGGGCGGCGAATGTACCCCTTCACCGTCTTCTGTCCGTAAGGCGCGTCCATGCCCTTCCTGAATTGGGCCTGCCAGCTCGAAGCGGCCCACAGGTCCGAGGCGAACGGGTAAGGGAGCCCGTGAGCGATGTTCCAGATGAGTTTGTATTTCTTGTCCCGGATGACGCGCATCGGGTAATACATCTGAATCTCGTGGAAAGTGTGAGAGGCAAAGATGGACTCCCAGTGTACGGCATTCGGTTTCCCAACAATGGACAGCCACGATTTGCCGTGGTAGCGGTTGAATCTGTGTCCGCCGTTCCGATTCTCTTTCATATTTTCGCCACGCTCCTTCCAATACTTGTTCGGGTCGATCCAGTTATTCGGCGCGTTTTTCTTCGCATCGAGGCCGCCCCCAAAATCAAGCAGTGATGGAGTGATATCGATGTGGCTGATCATTGCTTCCGATACCACGCCGCGATTCTGCTCGTAAGGATTGCGCACGACAAACGGCACCCGGAGCCCACCTTCGTACACGGTGGTCTTGCCGCCGGAAAATGCCATCCCGTGATCCGACGTGAAAACGATCATGGTCTTGTCATAGAGGCCGGCCTCCTTGAGGATTTCGACGAGACGTCCCAGCCCCTGATCGATGCGCGAGCATGACTGATAGTACTGAGCGAGCTCCTCACGGGTTTCGGGAGTATCGGGCAGGAACTTCGGGACCGGCACTTTCGCGGGATTGTAGAGCACTTCCTTTACCCCGCTGTGCGAGCCCTGATTGGGTCGGTTCCCGAAGAGATCGGGTTTCAGCTCCAACTTCGAGTTCTTGTCCCTTCCTCCGCCTCGATGCGGATCGCTGGTGGCGAAATAAAGAAAGAAAGGCCGCTTGTCCTCTTCATCCGTAATGAACGCCTTTGCGTTCTCGGCCATCTTGACCGCGTTACGGGTGGGGCCTCGCAAGGTCGTCTCAAAACGGTAGACCTCTTCCGGCGCCACATGGTACTTGCCAATCCGGGCCGTTCGGTAACCCGCCTTCGCCAGCACCCTCGGCAACGAAAGGCTCACCACGTTGTGGAAAGATGCGAACTTGTGATAGTGGTGCTGATGTCCGTACTGGCCGTTCGTGTGATTGTGCAGGCCGGACATCACCACGGAGCGGCTCGCACTGCAACTCGCGGTCGTGGCAAACGCGTTCCGAAAAAGCGTGCCGTCCTTCGCCAGCGAATCGATGTGCGGCGTGGCCGCAACAGGGTCCCCATAGCAGCCGAGGGTTGGGCTTTCGTCATCCGTGATGAAAAAGATGATATTGCGCTCCGCAGCCTGAACGCACACAGAGACAGACAGGAAAACGATGTATATCGGCAGTGCGATTTGCCGCATTGGTGAAACCTCTTCGGATGGATATGTTTCGAGGCCGGATGACCTGTCTCCATCATAGGCGCTGAATTCCTCTTATTGAACACGATGAACTATCGAACCTTCGGAAGAACCGGCTGGGAAGTCAGCGAAGTCAGCCTCGGGGGCGCCTATCTCAAGGGCAGCAATCCAGAGAGCGAACAGGAAAACGCGAACGGGATCGTTCGCCGCGCCAAAGAGCTCGGTATCAACTACATCGATACCGCGCCGCTGTACGGCAACAGCGAGATTCTGCTTGGAGAGGCATTGGTGGGCCTGCATGATGACTTCATTATCGCCACCAAGGCCGGTTTCGATCCCGACCCATTCGACTACAGATCAGGAACAGTGCTCCGCAGCATCGAGCGAAGCCTGGAGCGTTTACGGATTTCGAGGTTATCGCTGGTTCAGATCCACGAAGTGAACCTTGCGGGCTGGGAAAGCATCATGTCAGAAGGCGGAGCGCTTGAGGGCCTTCGCATTGCGCAGAAGCAGGGGATGTGCGAACGAATCGGGATCACCAGCCGCGCGATACCACTTCTGGCCAGGCTGGCCGAAACCGGGGAATTCGACACTGTTCTCGTTTACCGCGATTACCATCCCGGTAATCAGCTCTCTGCTGAACAGGTGATACCCGCTGCCCATTCCCGGCAGATGGGAATCGTGATCGCCACCCCGCTTGCCGGCTGTACCTATACCGATGGTCCGAGGCGACAGGAAGGGCTGGGTCGAATGGAAGCTGACGAACGGGAACGCACTGAGCAAGCATTGAAGATTCTCGGCCCACAAGCGGGCTCAACCGTGCAGAACTGCTATCAATACCTGCTCGCTGATGCCCGCGTCTCCACAGTGTGTGGAGGGCCCGCGTCCGTCACCGAACTTGAAGAGATTGCCTCCGCGTCCGATATGGGGCCACTTGCTGAATCTATCGTTTCACAACTTAACGCACTCTGATCTATGAGATACATCGCTCTGTTTTTTCTCTGTCTTCTGATTCACCCTGTCCAGGCCGAGGATCGGCCCAACATCATCTTCGCCATCGCTGACGACTGGGGATGGCCGCACGCGGGCGCGTACGGCGACAAAGTCGTACGGACGCCGGCCTTCGACTCGATCGCCCGGAAGGGGATTCTGTTCAACCACGGCTACATCTCTTCACCCTCCTGCACCCCATCCAGAAACGCGATACTTTCAGGGCAGCACTTCTTTCGTCTGAAGGAGGGCGCAAATCTGTGGAGCGCGTTTCCAGCCTACCCGGCCTACCCGCGTCTCCTGAAAGACGCTGGTTACTTTGTCGGCTATAAGCCCAAAGGCTGGGGGCCGGGCCGGCCGGGCAAAAGCTGGGGTGGCAAAGATCCGCTCGTGAAGCGCTACAGAAACTTTGAGACGTTCATCATTGAAAAACCTGCGGACAAGCCCTTCTGTTACTGGGCCGGCAGCTCCGATCCGCATCGAGGCTACAAGCAGGGCGCAGGTGGTGAAATGCGCAATGAAGCGGGCACGCTTGTTCCGCCGTTCTTTCCTGACACACCAAAGGTGCGGGCGGATATCAACGATTACTACTTCGAGGTGAATCGATTCGACACCTACATCGGCAGCATTCTGAAACTGCTCGAGGATAAAGGGCTCTCAGAAAACACCCTGGTCGTCATGACCGGCGACCACGGATGGCCGTTCCCACGGGGCAAGTGCAACCTCTACGACCACGGCGCACGCGTGCCGCTGGCCATCCAATGGCCCGCGAAGGTGAAGCCCGGCCGCGTTGTGGATGACTTTGTCAGCATGACTGACATCGCTCCCACCTTTCTTGAATCGGCCGGAGTGAAGATCCCTGAAGTGATGACCGGACGCAGCCTCATGAACGTCCTGGTGTCTGATAAATCCGGCCGCGTCGATGAAGAACGGGGCGCGGTAATCTGCGGCCGCGAACGCCACACACCCGCCCATCCCGCGCCCGAGGATGGCTACCCGATGCGTTCCATTCGCACGCATGATTACCTCTACATCCGCAATTTCTTTCCGGATAGGTGGCCGGTCGGCGGTCCGGAAAAATCGTTTCGGGATTGCGACGGCGGGCCGACGAAAAGCGTCATCCTTGGCGGGCGCGAAACCCCTGAGATGAAGAAACAGTTCGAGCTCTGTTTCGGCAAGCGTCCCGCAGAAGAGCTTTACGTCGTAAAGAATGATCCTTACCAGTTGACGAACGTTGCCGGCAATCCTGAGTATGCCCAGGTCAAGAAAGAACTAGCCGATCGTCTGATGAGCGTTCTGAAAGGCGCCCAGGACCCGCGTGTCGTGGGTGGTGAAGAAGTACTTGCACGAGGCCAGTACCTGGGCCGGGGAGGACGAAAGAAGAAACCAAAGCCAAAGAAGAAATGAGATTCACATGAAACTGTTGCCCACCTTTTTTCTGGTCCTGACGTCCTTCACCTTCGCGGAAGACCGTCCCAACTTTGTCATCATCATGGCAGACGACATGGGTTACGGGGATTCGAGTGTCTATGACGGATGGATCAAAACGCCGCAGATGGATCGCATGGCCGCGGAAGGATTGAAGTTTACTGACTTTCACTCCAGCGGCGTCGTGTGCAGTCCCACCCGGGCCGGTCTGCTCACTGGCCGCTACCAGCAGCGAGCGGGCGTGCCGGGGGTCATCAACGCAGACCCGAAAAAACGGGCTCATCATGTCGGGCTTCAACTCAGCGAGATCACTTTTGCAGAGCTCCTGAAAGAGGCCGGCTACACCACCGCCATGTTCGGCAAATGGCATCTTGGGTACGATATTAAATACAACCCGACAAGCCAGGGATTCGGCCGCTTCCGCGGGTTCGTCAGCGGCAACATCGATTACATCTCTCACTACGACCGCATGACCACCTACGACTGGTGGGAAGGAAAGGAACAGATAAAGGAAGAGGGCTACCTCACTCACCTGCTGACGAAGCATTCGGTCAAATTCATTGAAGAAAACAAGGAAAAACCGTTCTGCCTTTACGTTCCGCACGGCGCGGTTCATTCGCCTATCCAGGGCCCCAACGATCCTCCAGTGCGAGGCCCCAACAGGGACCGGACTGATCGGCCGCAGGCAGAAACGGTCAAGGAGATGATGAAAGCACTCGACAAAAACATTGGTGCCATCCTCGACAAGCTCAACGAGACAGGTCTCGCTGAACGGACGCTCGTGATGTTTTTCTCAGACAACGGCGGCGCGAAGCACTGCAAGAACACTCCCCTGCGGGGCCGCAAGGGCAGCGTCTGGGAAGGCGGCCATCGCGTGCCCTCAATCGCCTGGTGGCCTGGGAAGATCAAACCAGGCACGGTTTCTCATGACCTCGCCATCACCCTTGATGTCATGCCGACGATGCTCGATCTTGCCGGAGTTAAAGTGCCGGAAAATCTCAAACTCGACGGCGTGAGCCTTTCCCCATTAATGTTGGAGGGAGAGGGCCTTGGACAACGCCAGCTTTTCTGGAACGGCATCGCCATGCGGGACGGCCCCTGGAAGCTCATCACCAAAATGCGCGGCAATCCCAGCCAGTCACCATTGCTGTTCAATGTGGCGGAAGATATCAGCGAGGAGAAAGACATCTCCACAGAGCACCCGGAGCGAGTGGCAAAAATGTCCCAGGCACTCGAAGCCTGGAAGAAAGATGTTGCCAAAGCCACGCCGCAGCCGGACGTGCCGGAAGAGCCTGATAAGACAAAGAAGAATTGAAAACGTCGAACATGTTCGAACAGGGACAGGGCGTCAGCCTGGGCCTTGCACTGATCTTTCTTATGCCGAAGGCATTGCGCCCATACAATCTGTGGACGTAAACAAACTGACCAGTCTGATATGATGAACAGAAACGATCCGCTCAGGTAGAACAACTCTTCAAGAATCGAAAGGAATCTCATGCGTCTCGCGCTTGCCGCTTTAAAAGTCGCTAACTCCATCTCGCATGGAGTCGAGAAGATCACCTGTGTTTTAAAAGATGCTCGCCGGCAGAAAGTTGACATCGTCTGTTTCCCGGAGACCTATCTGCCCGGGCTCCGTGGCGTGGTTGACTCTTTGCCTCCCCCGAACCAGGAATCGATCGATGAAGCCCTCCGCGAAATCCGAGGCACCTGTCGAGCAAACGGTGTCGCGGCGATTGTTGGCATTGAGTGGATCAGCGAGCTCGGGTTGGAGAATCGCGCCCTGGTCATTTCGCGTTCCGGTCGACTGATCGGGTATCAGACAAAGAATCAGATCACGCCCAATGCCGAAGACAAATACTACGTGCCGGATGGCATGCGCAGAGTGTTTCGCCTCCAGGGTACTGTCTTTGGCATTGTTATCTGTCACGAAGGGTTTCGATACCCCGAGACTGCACGCTGGGCCGCATTGCGGGGCGCAAGGATTATTTTTCAGCCGCAGTGGACAGGCAGCGATGAAACGAAAGAGGAATTCCCCAGTGGCCCGAGTGCGCTGACCCACTTCGAGCGGACCCGGGGTGGCAAACAGGTTCGCGGCGCTTCTCTGAAGCGGTGGGGGGATGCTTATTACGAGAAGGCCATGGTCTGCCGAGCCCAGGAAAACTCCGTTTATTTTGCGAGCGTTAACCCCGCGATGAAATACCAGAACTCCGCCACCAGTCTCATCGACCCTCGCGGGCACCTTATGGGTTTTGTCCCCTACGGAAAAGAGGACGTTCTGATCGCCGACATCGACCCCGGAAAGGCGACCCGTTTTTACGCCAGGAAATTCAAGCCGGAGCTATATCCCGATTAGCTTGCCGCCTCCTGGCGGCTGACGATGGGACCGCAATCAGAGCGTTGTTCGACGACGCCTGGATAGAGTTGGCCTACTCAACTCCTGGCTCTGATTCCACCGGATCGATAAATGCCGGTATCGGTTCGCCCGCATGAAGGATAGCTCGCCGCAGCCGGGCATGAAGCGTCTTCTGTACTTCAACGGAGGCCGGATCTCCAAAGAGATTGTTCATCTCGAACGGATCGGAATCGTGATCGAAAAGGAGACAAAACTCCGGATCTCGACCGACCGTGTAGGTGTGCCTGGAAGTTCGAATGGCCCGATAAGGATGATCGCCGAATCCGAACAGCGACTGGCCAGCCCACTGCACCAGAGCTTCAGCACGTTCGTTGCCGCCGGTGCCATCCAGCGACCCGGATAAGTCAAGCCCTTGAATGTCTCCATCAGCCTGCACATGACAGATGCCCGCACAGGTCGGGTAGATGTCGATTCCGCTGACGATCCCGTCGTACACCCGCCCAGCCGGTAATGCCGACGGCAGGCGAGCGATGAGCGGAACGTGGATCGACTCTTCGTAAGGGACTTCTTTGTTCATGCGGCCCTGGCTGCCCATCATGTCCCCGTGATCGGAAAAGAAGACGACGAGTGTGTTCTCCGCCTGCCCGCTGCCATCGAGCCACTTGAGCACGCGGCCGATATTGTCGTCCAGGTTTGCGATCATCGCGTAGTATCCGCAGAGCTTCTGGCGTGCGCGGTCTTCCACTTCTTTCGGCACATTGGCGCGCAGCTCTATGGATGCCGGATCAAACATCTCCTCGTATTTTTCCGGCACCGGATGGCCGGGAAATTTTGGGTCGCCGCCTGCGCCCGGGTGAGGAGCTTCCACGCTCAACACGTGAAACCAAGGTTGGCCTGATTCGTATTCGGACAGGTATCTGAGTGACAGATCCGTCAGTCCATCTGTCTGGTATCCCTCGACCTCGAACGGCTTCACCTGTTCACCGTGGCTGTAGAAAGTGCGATAGAAATTGTTGGAGAGGTTGAAGCCATACCAGTCCTGGAACCCGCCGCGCAGGTCTGGATGCACCCAGAAGTCTTCCCCCGCCCAGCCCCTGTCGGAAACCATGTTCGTGCCGTGCTCCCCCGCAAGATGCCATTTGCCTACGTATGAAGTCCGATACCCCGCTTCCCGAAACGCATGCGCGATGGTCCGACGATGCGGATGCAGAAAATCTCCGTGGCGCGGCACACCGCACGTGGTCGCGTACTGGCCGGTCATCAGGCCGGCCCGAAAGGGAATGCAGACCGGACAGTGGCTGTAGGCGTTCGTGCAGCGCACACCCTCTTCCGCCAGGCGATCGATATTGGGAGTGCTCACGTCCGGATTGCCGCTGCATGAGAGCGCGTCGTAGCGATGCTGATCCGCAAAAAGCCAGAGGACATTAGGCCTGGACACTCATCTCTCCCCGTCAGTCTGCGGCAGTTCCACCAGCACCTGCGGAGCTCCCCTCATGGGCGACGAGATGCCCTTACCGATTCCTCGATGAGCTCTGGGGCGGTACCCACCCATTGAAGATTGCACACCGGCGAGGAGCACATCCTTAAAGCGTTTCTTACCGGTGAACTGATAGGCCGTGGCGACGCCTTTCAGGATGCGCATGTCTGCGGACCCGCCCACGCTCGATTCCGGGCAACAGGTGTAACGGAAGGAGCTCCGTTCCGGCACCCACATGGTGTCTATGCAATAGTCCGCGGCCTGAACGATAGAGTCGGCCACGCGGGGATCGCCCGTCGCTTCGTAAAAACGCTTCAGCCCGACCATCAGGATGCCGACCATGAAACCGGCGTTGCCCCTGTGCCGCGGAGGCAGGCAGAAGCAATGTCCCGGCACCATCAGCCGATCCCATCCGCCGGACTCGCGCTGACGTTCGAGCACGCGTTCAACGATGATTCGGGCCGCGTTCAGGAAGACACGCCGGCCGGTGGCCCTGTAAGCCGCGGAGAGGTGGATGAGATGCCAGCCGCAATTGCGGCAGTTGGTGAAATTATAGTCGTTGAGGGACGAGCCGAGCAGGAGCTGCGAAGTTTTCATCGCGCCTTCCAGGGCCCGGGCATCCCCGGTCAGCAGATGATAGAGAAAGAGGCCCTCCACCCAGGTATGTGAGATGGACCAGTGCCCGTTGAAGATGGCGCGCTCCCTGTACCCGTCAGGATAGTAGCCGCCGACGTGCCCCACGCAGTGTGCGTACTGGCCGCCCTCGGTCTGCCTTTCGGCGGCGCAGTGTGGCGTATCCACATCCACGAGGTGCCAGGCGGCCTCTTCGGCCCACGTAAAGAAGTCCGGATGCCCGCCCCGCAAATACTCCTGAAGGAAGCACCACGGCGTGTCGTACTCCATGTTGCCCCAGTTGTACGTACGCTCTCCGAACCAGTCTCCGAAATTCAGCATCCCATAGGCACGCGATTCTTTCCGGTCTTCCGCGTAAGCCGTCCGGGCCGCCTCCACCCATTCCTCGTAAGGCGGGAAAGGCGAATTTGCCTTCGAAGGCAATCGGGTCACCGCCTGGCTCTGATTGAAGGTCTCCAGCGAAACGCTGTAGAGCGGCGGTCGCTGCACACACTTGTTGAAGTGCGCCGGCGCGGGCTCACCTCCGGGACGGATGTGGAACCACATCTCGTGAGTGCGGCTGACGCCTCGCTTGAGTTTGTATGTGCCGTCAAGAATGTGGTAGTAGAGCCGATCTTCCTCTTCGCCGCCCTTGGGATAATCGCCCTTCTTCACCCGCGGGCAGACCTGAATGTTCATGCCTTCCGCGTCGAGAGAGATGCCCTTGGGGTAGTTCTGCCAGAAATCACGAACGGCCAGCGAAACGCCTGCATGCTCACCGGAAATGTCTGCCCCGCCTTCAAAGCGGCGTCCCTTTGCGACCACGCGATTGCCACGGCGAAACGCGTAACGATTGTCGTGTGTCTGAACCACACTGAAAGCAGAAGACCCGCCAGCCTTTCTCTTGCCCAACCGGAATTCGCTTCCCTTGCCGGTCTTGAAATCTGCACGCAGTGACATTTCCCGGATATGGGTGAACTCGTCTTCAGCGCAATCGTTTTCAAAAGTGTGCAGAACACGGATAAGCGGAGAACCTCGAAACAGATGAACTCTGAACGTTGAGACGAACAGCTTCTTTCCCTTCCGCGAAAAGTGCGGAACTTTAAGCTTTACGCAGACACGCTCGGAGCCCGATTCTTCAACTTGAAGCTCATCTGGTTTGCCCGAAATGTAGGCCACTCCCTGCGAATCGATAAGAGTCACCGCAGGGGAGGATGTATTTGCTGAAACCTGCTGAAGATCTCCATCAGCATCACGCAACCAGACGATACCGGGCAGAACGGAACGGTCTCTCGGGAATTCGATCTTGATCGGACCGGTGTCAACAGTGATGCCGGCCTTCTTACTGGAAACCTGGATCGGTGAATTCGCCTCAACAGCTTCAACGTCGCGTCCAAATTTGACTCTGTAGTCACCCGTCCCATCACTTATGAAATCTGCAAGAACCCATCGCAGGGACTCATCGGACCACTTGCCCAAAACGCGCGTCTGAGCAGGAATCGGTGAGCCGTTCTGCTCTGCAAGACTCATGTCGTTCAGGCTGCCAAGTGCTCCCTGTGGAAACGGCACACCGACCGATACGGGCCAAGGGACTGCACCCGCACGACGGAGAAGGATAGGTGCCTCAGAGAGCCGACTCTTTGAACGCGGAGCAGGAACATCCGTCTTGAACGATCCTCTGTTCTCGGCATCAAGCTTGCCGGTCCGGTCCTTTAATCGGATCTCGAAATCGTATTCGGCTCCGGCTTCGAGCCCGTCGAGTACGACTTCATGTGCGCTCAGCGGCTCCGTGATTTTTATCCTCTTCTTCTTGCTGCCTTTACTGCACGTCAAGGTACCAGCGGCCGGACGGTTGGTGAGCCATGTGACAATGGCCTGAGGCTTGCCATCGGCCATCCGCACTTCCACCTCAGGAGATTGAATCTCCAGACGAACGGGGGACGGCTTTGGCCGCCTGGACAACAGGACAACATTCTCAATCCGGCATGGTCCGCTGGTCTCGTTCGTCACCAGGCGTATCGGCTGCCCCGAGCGGAAGTGGAGCTTCTCCGGTGCAAAAAACATGTGAACTCGATTATCCGGGTCATGGCTGGAGGCGACTGACACCTTCCGGTGTCCGAACCACATCTCCAGTTTCTCATCACAGCCAGCGGTCGCGTACATCGTGAAGCCGAAATAGTAATTCCCCTCAACGTAAGTCCTGTCCGTTAGTGAACTGACAAGCTGCGCTTTGCACACACTCGCAGGCCGGTAGACTGACGGGTTTGCATATTCGGTAAAGGTATCGTTCACGAAGCCGTCGAGGCGGCAGGAGTAAGCAGGTAAGACCACGGAATCATCACGGTCCAGCAGGTCCGCTATCCTGGCATCACCGGAAACGATCAGTGCGGCGGGGGTGGAGGGTTCAGATGGCATCAGAATTATGGTTGATGGTTGATGGCCTGGCTGAAGCACGGTAGCGATTCAGTCCTGGACCACTATTTTCATCCGACCATGAACTACTTCTTATCCCAGTTTTCAAATCGCAAATGAGTTTTTTAAGCGCGCTCACCCTTCTCGTCCATCTCTGCGGCTGCTATCTGGCGGCAGAGCCCCAAAACCAGTGCACCAACGGCGGATTCGAACAACTGGATGCAGATGGGAATCTCGTTGATTGGACTCCGGTGGGAGCCCGGCCGAACACAAAGATAAAGTCCACCGGCCTCGCTCACTCGGGCAAACTCGCTGTCGAGATTCAGCGTCTGATTCCTGAAGCCAAACAGCTCAGCGGGCTCAATCGTGCCTATCGGCCTCACTCTGGTGAGGCGGGCGCCATGCTTCAGACAAAGAAGGGAGCTCTCTCTTTCTGGTATCAGGCCGTTAGCGACGAGAATGCTGCTTTCCATTTCTATGCGATCCCAATGGATAAGGATGGCATCGAAAAAACCGGCGAACCTCGCGAGACATATAAAGTCCCGGTATTCCATCTCAATGATGGGGAATGGCATCAGGGGATAGTGCTTTTTGATTGGACAGAAAAGGAGAAAGTGAAGTGGGTCCAGATTGCGCCCCGCATCCGCGGCGGTCGTGGAACGTGGATTCTGGATGATATTCATACCCTCAAAAAAGCAGGCGCCGTACCTGTAATTGACAAGCTGACCATTGAAGAGATTCCCACGAACGGCCCCAATGTTTTTAACCTGAGCGCACGTATAAAAAATGTAGGGGATGAAATATCATCGGGCTCTGTGAGCCTCAAGCTGCCAAAGGGTCTGGACCTGCTCGATAGCCCTGTAAGTCGTCCCCTTCCTCCATTGAAGGTCAAAGAAGATGTGGACGTTATCTGGCGATTGAAGGGGATACGAAGGAGCGGAGCACAGATTTCAGTGGCAGTAGATTTCGGCCGCTGGAAAGAGCAGGGAACACTGCGGTTGAATCAAAAACTGAAATTGCTGTTCTTCGCGCCGGAGCGATATATCGTCGCGCCCGGCACACCACTGAATGTTTTGCTATGGATCAAGAACGATGGCAACGCCCCCTCTTCAAATGTGGACGTTCTGATTACCGCAGAAGATAAGGACTACACATACAGCACCAAAAGTATTGCTGTTAATGAAACGCATAAAGTCTCTCTAAAAATTAAGAATGATCTTAAGAAGAAATATCCTGTATTGAACGCGGTGGTCAAATGTGAAGACCAGGAGCTTTCCACTCAGAGTTCACTCGCCAATATTGGCAAGTTTCCTCAAATGACGAAGGGCCTTTCGGCGGCGCCGAACATTATTCAGGAGCCTGGCTCTGTAAGACTTGAAAACTCTCGTCTTCGTCTGCTCTTCCCCAAGACAAGATTTGGAAATTATGGCTTGATGCGCCTGGAGGGGGCGCAAAAGAACGGGGCCCGAATTTTGGCTGCCTATGATTGTTTCAGCCGCCTTGCCTGCAAGGTTTCAGACGGGAACTCCTGGGAACAGACTATTTTTGCAGACCAAATTCACGTCCAGCAGAGGCCGGAATTCGCGAAACTGATTTTTACGAGCAAATTCAGTGACGTCGAAGGCGGAACGTGGCAGGCAGAGTTTGAGTTCCTGTTAAAGAAGAAGAGCCCGGCAGTGGATGTGGCCTATCGAATTTCGGCAGATCGTACTAGGCAGCTTCTCCGGTTTGACGGGCCGATGATCTATGCAGGTGAGGGCAGTTCCGGAATGAATAAATCAGAAGCGGTTTTGCCAGGACTCGAGTGGCTGGTGGCGGATGAATTCTCTTCCAATTCGCTGGATATTGCGCAAGGCCATGAACACCAGCTTCGATATGTGCCGCATCCCAACATGATTACAGTGCCGGCAATGGCAGTTTGTTCACAAGGCGCAGCGGTGGGCATGCTGTGGGACGTGCATCAGAAGTGGCACGGTCAGGAAGACCGTCCAAGCCCGGTATTTGCCTCGCCGGATCGGTTTAATGGTCGCAACGCGCATCTGATCGGGCTGATGGCGCCAACAGTTCCAGAGTGGGTGCCTGTGAATAAGCGCGCTGCCGACAAACCTTACGAGCTGAAAGCCGGCCAGAAACTTGAGCTCAAAGCGCAGATATTCGTCGATTCAGATGCAAAGGACGCTCTCTCTGTTCTGGATTACTGGTTTCAACAGAATAAAGAGCCCGAGCCGCAGCCATATCAGCAGGGGGACCTCGTGAATGAGGTCGCATTCAGCATGCAGGCGTACCTGGAATCCCTGTGGGTCAAGGAAGAGAACAAATGGTGGTCCACCATCGGCGGTGGACCTTTACGCTCCAAACCAGTGCTGCCGCCTCATTACTGTTTCGATCTTGCCATGGCTGATGTCCTGCTTCCTGATGGCGAATTAAAGAACAAATGCCTCGCCAAGCTCCAGGAAGTGCGCCGGCTTGGCGCGCCGGTGCCGATGAGCTATGACCAGGGATTCACGTGGTCCGATCCTCGGACACATATTCAGAATAAGATAAACACGGCTGCCAGGTCGTTATCTTCGATGAGTCCTGACGGAACGTGGGGGTTTGACGCGTTAACTAAAAGGTCCGGAATCTTCGAGGGAAAAGACTACCGTGAGCTTGGCAGACACGGCCAGGCTGAATTAGGCACAATTGCAGTAAGGGCCTACAACATTATCAAAGCGGCGATGTGGACGGGGGATACTCGCCTGTTCAAGAAAGCTGAGCAGCCGCTGGCTGCGATGAAGCAATTTAATGTGCCGAGAGCTGCCCAGGTGTGGGAGATTCCCGTTCATACCCCGGACGTGCTGGCCGCTTCCGACGCGGTGGAAGCCTACATCGAGGCATACCGTTTTTCCGGCAAGGAAGAGTATCTCCAGGAAGCTGTGCGTTGGGCGCGGCGAGGGCTTCCGTTCGTTTTCGTGTGGAACACTGAGGATTTCAAGTTCATGCGCTACGGTTCTATTCCGGTGTTTGGCGCCACCTGGTATCAGGGGAGCTGGTTCGGGCGCGTGGTGCAATGGAACGGATTACGATTCGCCTACGCTTTACTGAAACTCTCAGAATATGATCGGAGCAGGGACTGGCGAAAAATAGCGGATGGATTGACTCGGAGCGCGATGTATCAGCAGTACCAGGATGGCGAGCATGTCGCGCTCTGGCCTGATGGCCAATCTACTCTCACCGGCAAGAAGATTCCCTGGATTTTCAGCCCGCAGTGGATCCTGAAAATGGTTTACGCGCAGCTCGGGTGTGATCCTGAGCCGTCAACACTGATCCTGAAAAATCAGAAGCACAGAATTCACGTCACGGCCAGAGCAAAGCTGTCTCACGGCGCCTGGGAAAACGATCGTCTGCGCCTGACATGTGAAACGCCCGAGAGACAGCCGACCTGGCTGTTGGTCACGCCTGTCAGGTCACCCGGCCAGATTAAAGTAAATGGAGCCGCAATCAGACAGATGGAAGAAATACGGATCGACCGAACAGGCTGGCGTTACGACAGTTTGAACGCTTTTCTCTGGGTGCGACTGCCCGTGGGCGGAAAACACGAGATCGAGGTGGCCCGCGTCACTGTAACCAGACCAAGTGTCCTTCCAGATCTTGTGAAGAGAATTGACTTTAATTTTGAGAATGATGTGGAAGGCTGGCGCACAACAAATCACCTTGAATTTGTTGGAATTTCAGACGGTATTTTCCGTTTAAGGGCAACGGGCCATGATCCCTATATGAATCGAAGTAGCGTTCGACTGAAACCCGATCAGCATCAGAACATTATTGTCAGAATGAAAGTCTCCAAAGGCAGTTCGGTTCAGATCTTCTGGACGACCTCTCAGCATCCAGGCTATTCGGAGAAAATGGCTGTCTCTGCTCCCTTGAAACCCGGTCAGGATTTTCAGGTGTACCGCTTCAAAATGAATCAACACCATCGCTGGAAAGGCCAGACTGTCACGGGCCTCCGCCTCGATCCCACCAGTGGAGTCAAGGGAGCGGAGATCGAAATTGATTGGATTCGCGGGGAATAATGCCGGCTCAATTCCCGATGCAATATAGATGCTTTTCGCCGCGGATTAGTAATTGGCTGCCAATGGGCACTGGCGACGCAATCACGCGTTCACCCATCACATTTTCTGAGAGGACTTCAAGTCCTTCACCGATTGTGGCGACAAACATGACGCCGTCTTCACGTGCGGCGATGAGCTTCCCGCCGGCGACCGTGGGTGACGAATAATACTTGGCACGATGTTTTGGAAGGCTGCTCTTCCATTCTGATTTTCCACTTTTCGGATCGATGCATTCGACTTCGCCCTTATCACGCAGCAGGTAGACTTTGCCACCTGATGCGGCCGGAGTCGGCACAAACGAGCCCGTATCCTGGCGTGTCCAGAGCCGGTTTGTGGCAGTAACGTCTCCTTCGCCGCCGAGTTTGATCCCGGCCAGCCGACTGCCGCGACCGTATGGGATGACTGCGATGTCGCCGACGATGACGTGCGAAGACACCTGCACCCAGTTGCGCTTTTTCTGCGGGTTAAATCCGGCACATTCCCAAATCAGTTTGCCGTCGGCCGCGCTGTGCGCTGTGAGGCGTTCAGCGCCCCAGGTGATGATGTGTTCTTTGCCCGGTTCGCCGATCACAATCGGGGTGGTGTAGCTGTGATCGCATTCGACAGGCGTCCTGTAAACGCGCTTCTGCTTCCAGACTAATTCGCCGTCGGCCTTTTTGAATGCAGCGATAAATGATTGGTCATTATGCATGACCGCTACAATTACGTAATTGGCGGTCAAGACCGGCGAATTCCCCAGATCCCAGTAGAGGGTGTCTCTGCCGAATCTCTCCTGCAGATTTGTTTTCCAGAGCAGCTTGCCTGACATGTCGAGGCCGGCGAGGTTGCCGCTCTTAAAATAGGCGAACACATTTTTTCCATCCGCCTCGACCGATGGATTGCTTCCCGATCCGTTCCGGTGTTTACCGCGCCTCTCTCTGCCGATCTTTGCCTGCCATGTGAGCTTGCCCGACCAGTCATAATTCAGCACGGTATCCTGGCCGTCGACCGGGCAGGTGATCAGGATATTGTCTCCCCAGACGACCGGTGTGGAACACCCGATGCCCGGCAACTTCACCTTCCATTTTACGTTCTCGGTGTGATTCCATTTCACTGGCGCCTTTGCTTCGGCTGAGCTCCCAGTATTTTCTGCTCCCCGCCAGCGCGGCCAGTACTGCGAGGGCAGTTCCGCGGAGCCGAAGTTTGCAGATAGAAAAAGTGCAACAAGTAACTGAACTTTTGTAGGCATGATGTTTCTCAACACAGGATTATTTTTTATGTCAGTACCTCGGATTCTGCTGTGATTCAGAGGCAGATTCAATTCCTGGATCAGTACGAGCAGGCATTCTGTAAATGAATACTTCTGCATCCGAACCGTCATTCATGGGTGCATTGCGAAGCCCGGCGAGGTCGTTTAGATACCCCGCCAGCGCGATTCCCCCCGTGAAATCAGACAACTCAAGGAAAAGGAGACCTCAATGACAGCTCTAAACGTGACAAGAAAAATGTTGGCCGGGCTGCTCGTCCTGCCGATGATGGCTTTTGCCGGCGGTACCGTGAAAGGCCGGGTGGTGTACGATGGCACACCCCCCAAGCCCGGCGTTCTGAAGATTCTTCCACAACAACTGACTTCATGTAAAATGCATGAAGGAGACCACGTGGATAACGCGCTTATCGTCTCCAAAGATGGTGGTATCAAGAATTACGTTATTTCACTCACACAGAAGGGCGCGGCGGTCAAACCACTCGGTAATACCCTTCATGACCAGGTAAAATGCCGTTTTGTAAATCCTGTTCTGGTCATTCCCGTCGGCACGACAGTGGAATTCAAGAACAGCGATTCCACGATTCATAATGTCAGCCAGACAGCATTTAAAAACGCATCGTTCAATAAGGCAGTCATGGCTAACAAATCTATCACCCACACTTTTGACAAGGTCGAGACCAACGTGATGGTGCGCTGCAGTTTCCATCCCTGGATGAAAGGCAGCATCTCCGTAGTGGAAACAAACCACTTCGCGCTGACCGACGAGAACGGCAACTTCGAGATCAAGGACATCCCGCCTGGCGAATATAAATTCAAAGCCTGGCATCCGGTCACTCGCACCGCCAAGACCAAGGACATGAATCTGGATTCCACGACCATCAAAATCGAAGATGGAAAAACGATTGATGTCCAGATTAAGAAGAAGAAAAAGTAGCCCTGATTCGGGACGAACCTTAAGGGAGGTCAGACGTAAGTCGGCCTCCCTTTTTTATTGGCTTCAAATCCGGAATCCGGAATCGGGGATGCCTGAATCCTGAATCCTGAATCCTGAATCCTGAATCCTGAATCCTGAATCCTGATCCCTGACCCTGATCTGTTTACCCGCGAATCAGATTCCCATAGCCTCTCGTAATCGCACATTACTCAGCGGCAATCATGCAGGACAGAGAGTGCCCACACTGCGGAAAAATGACATTCGATGATGCAGTCTTCTGCACGCAATGCGGCAAGAATCTGTCGCCACAGTCACCGGCGGATTCGAAACCTGTTGAGACCGCACAAAAGCCCGGCGGAGCCCCCAGTGAAGCTGGCACGAGCAGACTTGAACTGAATGACCCCGATTTCAGTTTTGGTGGCCAATCACCGGCCGATCAGCAATCCCACACGAGAGCCTGTCCCACCTGTGGCGGGGCCTATTCCCGGGAAACAGTCATATGCGTTGCCTGCGGCACCAACATGGACACCGGCAAAGCTGTTGGCACGTCCGTGAACCTGGCGCAGCCCAGTGCCGCTGACGAAGAGGAAGAGCCGGCCGGTTGGGGTATTAAGGTGATCATGCTCATCGCTGAATTCATGCCCGGTCTGATGATGCCGCTCATCCTGCTTGGGTCCATCAGCATGACCATTGTGGGAGCATTTGTTTTCTGGGTGTGCGTTGTGATCTTCACGCTCGGCGCCGTGTTGAGCGCCTTTCCTATCGGAGCCATCGCGGTCATCTGCTACGCCCAGGCCATCTGCTGGATGATGATGGGCCAGTTCTGGATCATCC
>JASLXP010000091.1 GCA_030740295.1 Planctomycetota bacterium | reverse complement strand
ATTGCTTTGGTTACCTTTTCATATGTGCCTTTGTCCGCCGAAGTATCGCCATTAACATCGCCGGGATGTTTCGCTGCATAGGACACCGCAAGAATGGCCAAGTTGCCCTGATAAGTTGATACTGGGAGACAAATCAGGGCGCTACGGAAAAGCCTTAAAGTTTATGAGTGTCGGAGTCACTGTCAATGTCTGGACAGCCGATTCCGGGGCGTCGTTCGCTTCGCTAATTTTGCCATGGGCTACGTTGTTCAACGCCTTCTGCGCAAAGAGCTATTTCACTTGAATTGCCTCTCGACTCATGTCGAAGCTCTCGTCCACGAACAGTATGCGAAGATTCGCGTTTGTTCTGGGGGCAGACGCACCAAGCGCCCCTACTCGGGCAAGTAATCAATCACCAGCTCCGCCGGCACCTTCGACTCGCGTGTAAAATAAGTCGCGCCGTCCGTCGTCACCGGAACGATGGCGATGCCGAGCTCTTTGCGGCCGTTCAGGTCCACATTCAATGATCGCTCTTCCCAGACACCTCGGTCCACCTTTCCAAGATCAGCGATGACTTTGCCGGGCTTTGGCATGTTGTCGAGTGTGACTGCCATTTCACCCCATTCGCCTGTGATCTCGTGGAGCTTGCCGCTGTTGCCGCTTTGTGCGTGGTCGTGTTTCATGACGTGGATGCGCAGCTTTTGGGACAACACCTTGCCCTTGATGTCGAACCTGAATCGCAGCAGGCCTATCGCGTAGTGGATGTCCTCCATGGCCGCGCTCCCGCCGTCGACAGCCAGAGAGCCGCTGTTGCCGAAATTCCTGGATGGGAATTGCTTCTTCACGAAAGTGTCTTCCGATGCCTGTATGACCGCTCTGCGGCGCTTGCCGAGGTATTCAAAACTGCTGACCGCTCTGTTCTCTTCCTTTCCTTTCTCGGTCTGAAGGAGAGCCGACCACTCCAACGATTGGGTTTCCCCCGGTTTGGTGACACTGATCTCCATTGAATACTCTTGCCTGCCGTCCGGGCTTACCTGGACAGGTATGCTCGACGGTGTGGCACTGAATCCATCGGGCATCTGGATTTTGAGGACGCCTGTGAATGCAGCTTCCTTCTGATTCACAATCTTCACAGAGATCTTTTTCGGACTGTCGACATCGCCCATCGTCAGTGACGGCAATCCGATCCCAACGCGCAGAGCTTGTGTGCGTACGATGTCCACAAAGCTGATCACGGGATTAGTTTTTGTGTCCGGTGATTTTCCGATTTTACGCAACTGAACTTCCAACTCTTCGAGCACCTCGACATCCTTGAATTCCTTCACCAGGGCGGTGCGCGCTTTGCCGGTCTCTTTGATGATGTCAACATTTGAAGCGACTTTCTTGCCCTGGATGAAAAGGTCGAACACGCGCTCACCAGCTTTCGTGTTTTCAAAATCCACCCACCCCAATCGGATGTTGTAGAGCGCACCGCCATCGGATTTATCCATCAGTGGAATCTGAATCTTGTGAATTCCCTTGAAGCCGGATGCGAACAGCCACGGATATTTCGTACCGGCGACTTCAAAAGTGTCGGCTGCCTTCTTGTAATACGTGCCCTTCGAGTAGGGCTGCAAAGATCCCTCCGGGCCGACCTTCATCCGGCTGTGTGGACGGGGAAAGGCGAGCCACAGTTTGCCCTTATCATCGCGGCGGTCCCCCGGGGCACCTATGTTTAACGCCAGCGTCCTGACTGGCTTGACCAGGCCGGGCGAACTGAACAGTCCCCACGCCTTGTCGGTCTTCTTCTGTTTCAGTACGACCGTGGTTTGTATTGAATGCTGACAGACGCAACCGGAGCTCCCTTCCGGCATGATGGCAAGCCCGTTGGCTGGGATCAGGTTTATCCAGCATCCGGTGCGTTGCCCGGCGAAATGGCGCGTGCCCTGGTCTTTGTTCAGGTCGTACCAGGCGATGGAGCCGGACCGAAAGAACAGGGTGTCCCTGGTGCCGGATATGGCACCGCAATGATGGCCGGGCCGCTCAAACTGCCACGGCTCATCTTTGCCGGATATCGGATGCCGTCTCATCTTCTGCTCGCCGGTGAAAAGGTTGTAAGCCCAGGGCTCGGCGTAGATCGTGTCCTCCACGATCATGGGGCGCATGCGGTATCCGGTCGGCTTCGACCAGACCGCTTCCCCTGTCTTGCCAGACAAAACAGTCAGGCGGCGGGCCTCATATTCGCCGCCGAGAAATTGGGGCCAGAAGTGCCCGTTCCTGTGGGCGCCGCAGAAGATGACCAGGCCTTTCGTGGCCATCATGACCATCACGCTGCCGCCCGTGTCCGTCAGATCCACTCCCTTCTCCCACACTTTTTCACCGGTGGATGTATCAAGCGCGGTGACGAATCGCGCATCCACATCTTTCAATTGTGCTTCCGCGGTTTTGTCGTCAATTTTTCCGCGCCGTTTCAATTCTTCCAGCTTCGACCGCAATGCTACTTTCTTGAGCTCTCCAGAGATCGTGTTGTCGGTAATGAAGATCTTGCCTTCATCAATAGCGATTCCGTTGTGCGGTACGGTGTTGGCGTAATGCACCCACTTTGGTGAACGCGTTTTTACATCGATGGCAAAGATCGTATCGCTGATGATCCTGCGATAAGCAGAGCTGCCAAACAGGAGGCCATCGCTGTACGCGAGATAACCCCAGTAGCGCCCATTCAGGCTTCGGCCCTCAGCAGGGGGAGGCATAGTGAAGGTGGCGAGGGTCTCGCCGGTCTCACTACTCAGTTGCAGGCATTTATCTCCGGCAGCCACAAACAATGAGCCATCGCCAATCACGAGATTGCTCGATTCACGCATCATCTGGACGCGGTACGCTCCCTTGATATTGCGTTCCCAGAGCTTGACACCGTTGTAAGCGTCGAAGGCCGTGATCTGTTCGTAGCCCTGCAGGAATGTCCGTCCCTCATGACTGAGCGGCGCAGCGCTGCCCAGGTGTCGATTTACAGCCTTGTTGGGGCCGGGCTCGCCATACCAGAGAATGCCGAGAGGGCCTTTGACAAGTTTGTCTTCCGAAGAGGCGGTGTTGCCTGGGTTCGAATACTGGTGCGTCCAGCTTCCCGCGCCGGGCAGTTTCCAGCGCCGGATTTTCAGCAGCCCGGAGGTCGCTCCTATGGCTTCGAAACCTTCAGCTTTGGTGACTGCTTGGGACCACTTTTGAAGCAACTGCGGATTGGCCTTCGAGCCGCCAATGATCTGGATTCCGCCATAGGGTTTCGTGATGCGCATCACTTCGGAGGCGGCAGCATTCAATGAGCCGTCAAGCAGGGCCTCTTCGGAGACAACAACGTTGGCGAAATAGTCGGAGTAAGGAAGCGCATCCGGCCGGCCGACATCAATGGCCACCTTGGTCCCGTACACGCCCGCCCGGTCAAGCATGTCGCGAGCTTTCTTTGCGGATTCCTTATCCCAGGCAACACCGTAGATCTGCATGCTCGTGCGTTTGGCCAGCTCGAGAGCCAGACGTCCTGAACTTACGCCCAGCACAAGACAGTAACCTCTCGTACCGGCCTCACGAACTACTGATTCCGCATGAGACGAAACAGTCTGAGACAAGGCATCGTCCGACGGCATCACGGCAGCGATGTTCCTGATGTCGCTGCCGGCAGCCTTGCCGGTCTCGTAACAATGCAGCGCGCCGGAGTCAGTCACGGCAAAAAGACGTGAACCGGCGACGGCGAGGCCCATCACCTTTCCCGGCAATTGCCCGCGCCAGGCCACTTCGCCCTTTGCAGCATTGATGGCGACCACCTCATCTTTGCCGCCACAGAGCAAAGTATCGCCCGCCTTGATGATGCACTGCAGGCCGGCGCGCGGAGACTGCCACACATGGTTGGCTTTTACCGCGGCTTCCGCCTTTCGAAGACCTTCACTGACCTTTTGAAGCTGTTCAGTGAAATCAACGGGCTTTGGTCGAAGCTGCAACAATGCCTTTTTAGCGTTCTTAGCCTGCTGCAGTTCAGAGCTGGCCCGTGGGTAGGTTGATTGCTTCAGGCACACGATGCCCTCGCTGGTGAGGAGATATGCATGTGTGTCTGTGACGACAATTCGGCGGCCCGGATACCAGCCAAATCCCGTCAGCATGGAATTCTTGTTCAGGGCAAGCACCTGGTTCGTCCCGGTGTACACATGATTGCCGTGAAGCAGTGCATACGTGCCGCCCGCGATGCCATCGGCACGCCAGTTCACTCCGCGATGAAATTTGTATGCGCCAGTCTTCTTGTCGAATAGAGCCGGCAGGCCACGTCCCGATGGCACATACAGGACAGTGTCCGAAGCGAACAGATACCCCTGAGGTGAAAAACCGAGGCGGCCCGCATTGATGTCACTCAGGGTGTCGTTCCTCCAAATCTGTTTGCCGGTCTTCGCGTCCACCGCGTGAAGGTAGAGACGCTCGGCAGGGAATAGGCCGGCAGTAAAATAAACGACCCCTTTGTCGACAAGCACTCCCGTTCGGAGCGGCCACATGGAGATCATTCGTCCGTGCCCGATCACTCGCTCATCCGTCGGGCCACCCCGAGCCTTCCAGGTTACCGCGCCACTGCTGGCATCCAGGCAATAGACAAAGCCATCATCCGAGCCAAAGAAAAGGCGTCCGTCTTCGTACGCCGGGGCGAGCCGAACAGGCCCGCCGGTGAAAAAGGCCCAGCGCTCTTTGCCAGTCTTGACATCGATGGCATAGACCTTGTGGTCGGCGGTCGAACCGAAGTAGACGGTGTCACCTGCAATGACCGGATACCAGGCATCATCGAACTGTACACGAGGCAATTCGATGCGACCTTCAATGGCACGCTCCTGTGGCGGAGCCCATGCCGGCGTTGGACGACCATTGAAATCCCTTGCCCATGCGCGATGCAGAGGAAGAACCAGTGACTCACCGGCAACACCGCTGCGAGACCGGTCATGCATGTATGCAGGCCAATCGTCGGCGGAAAGAGGGATCGTGAAGAGCAGCGGAAGTAGAACCAGGCAGGCCGAAAAGGGTCGGGCATTCATTTTGAGATCCTGAGATGTAGCTAGGGGAGCGTCACCTTACAGGAACGAGATTGGATTCCAAGTTAGGGGAACAATCTTTGTCTCAGCCTCTGACTTCTGATCCCGTCCTCTAGACCCAGAACAAGCGCAATATTCTGGACCTTAAGCGTGGCAAAATCTTAAACGAGATGTGTCTTTCAACTCAGGTGAACTCTTCAGTCCCGGAGGGACGGTGGCATGTAGCCCCGGGCAAGCGCAGCGCAGCCCGGGGTTGGCGCCTCCCACGAATCTCCTGCCCGCAGCGCAAATTTATGAAAGCGGCTGAAATGGATGAATTCGGCCATTTCAGCCGCTTTCATAAATTTGCGCTGTGGGCATTTTCTTGCCTCGCTTCGCATACCCCGGACTGAAGTCCGGGGCTAGTTGCCGTCGTCCCATCGGGACTGAAGAACGGAAAACCAATCGCGCTTTCTTTGAGTCTAGAGGACAAGAAGACGAAGATTACGACGAAGAGAAAAGGGGATTCACTCCAACCCCAATTCACCTGCAACCCGCTGCATCGCCTGAATCACGTTGGTGATATGCTCGGCCACCTCGAGGCCCAGGAGTTCGGCGCCGTCCGTGATGTCTTCGCGTTTCACCGCGGCCGCGAAGGATTTCTGTTTCATCTTCTTCCGGACACTTTTCGCTGTCATGCCGTTCAGTTTCTCCGGACGGACGTACGCCACAGCCGTGATGAAGCCGCATAGTTCGTCTACCGCAAACAGCACTTTTCGGATCAGACTGTCACGAGGATAGTCCTCCAGATTCCATTCCGCGTGGGATAGGATGGCACCAACGATTTCTTCATCGATGCCGCGTTCACGCAGAATCTTCGCACCCTCCAGCGTGTGTTCCGGCGGTTCCGGCCATCGCTCATAATCGAAGTCGTGAAGCAACCCAGTGAGCGACCAGACTTCCTGATCTTCGCCCAGCTTCTCTGCGTAGAAACGCATAGCGGCCTCGACCGACAGTGCGTGCTTGATCAACGATTCATTTTTGGTGTATTCCTGGAGTAAAGCGAAGGCTTCATCACGTTTCATTGTTCTCTCCCGGGATTGAATGAACGGTCATTTTCTGTTTGAACCTGATATCAACAGCATTGTCCCTGCATCGTAGCATCCTCCTCTCACACCATGAATCAAATGGCCAACGCCGCCAACACCGGTCTTTCCCCCGCTCAGCGAGTTCAATTCGATGAAGATGGCTTCGTCCTGATTGAAGATGCATTGAGCGCGGACGAAGTTGACAACCTGCTTTCACTGACTGACCGCCTTCATGAAGAGCATCTGGCAGGCGATTACTGCACGCAAGACGAGCCATTCCAGATGCGCGATATCCCAAGGCTCGATGATTCATTCCTCGAAATGGTGACTCATCCGATCATGCTGCCTCTCATCGTGGATGCGATTGGATTCAACATTCAGATCCGGACCTCGCATATGGACATCCGGCCTCCGCAATCGCCCGACGTCGCAGAGAAGGGGCTCGGCGCAACGGACAGCTTTTTTCCCTGGCATGCAGACGGACCGAATTTTGGCTGGCCGCGGATCAATGGGCAGATCCCGTTCATGGAAGTGAAGGTTGCTTATTACCTGACCGATCTGACCCAACACAACAGCGGCGCGATCTGTGTGGCCCGGGGCAGTCATCTGAAGAATGTCTGGATTGAGAGGGATGGTGAGTCGATGGTAGATCCGGAGTGCATCGTTGAGGTCAATGTCCGGCCGGGCACTGCCATGCTGTGGCGAACGGCGTTGTTGCATTGCGTCACGCCAAATCTATCGCCTCACACGCGCAAGTGTCTCTACTTTGGTTACACACATCGCTGGGTGCGGCCTTCGGATTACATGCATCAGCCGGCTGAACTGATCGAACGCTGCAATCCGATTCAGAAGCAGCTTCTAGGCGAGTTGGGGACAGGTAAGGACAACTATGTCGGCGATGATCCGGGCTCTCAACCGGTCTCGAGATTCTGGCGGCCGGTAGAGGAGGACATTCCTCTGAAAGCATGGGCAGAAGACAGCGGGCTCAGCGGGGCAAAGGGCTGAGGTGTTCGACGCATTCCGATTTTGGAAATCCGAATAAAGAATGATGATTGCTGATTTCTGAATTCTGAAGTCAAACATTTGTTTAAGCAGCACAATTCTGACTTCGAAAATCGAAAATCAGAAATCGTCATTCTTCATTCAGTTCCTGAGCAGGATGCACACGCATCTGCTCGAATCTTCCTTCACCTTTCTCCCCTTTTGAACTGTCCGTAAGCACCTGTACCATCCCTCCCTTCAAGGCACCCCACACTCAACGAGCGTATCTATGAAAATCCCAATGCTCCCGATTATTTTTGCCTTCGGCACTGCCATCTGCTGGGGACTTTACGGCCCTACTCTGGCCCATTCACGGAGTCCGGAAAAACTGTGGAGTCCGTTCAAGCCTTACGTGGGGATTGGGCTGGCCTACCTGGTCATCGCCATCATTGGCGGCATCATCGCTATGAAGGTCAAGGGGGACAGTTTTGAGTTTTTGGGTGCGCAATCGGCCGCGCTCAAGTGGGGATTCGCCGCGGGCACACTGGGAGCGCTTGGCGCGCTCAGCCTGACCTCTGCGATGATCTCATTTAATGGGCCGCCGAAAGCCGAGCTCGTCATGCCGATTGTCTTTGGCGGCGCTGTCACCCTTACGGCAATCGTCTCGATGATCACAACCAAATCCAGACCGAACCCTCTTATGCTCGTGGGCATTGCGCTGGTTGCTGTGGGCATCGTTCTGGTTGCTTACTTCACGCCTCATGGTCACCCGCCCAAGAAACAGGAATCACAAGCAAAGGCAGGGGTCGAAAGCCCCGCACTGGAGGACGAGGAATCCTGAGTCCGATGAATCAACAGTCACCCGCCGCCAGCATTTCGCCGGAAGAGGCGATGGAACGCATCAATGCGCTTCTCGCTCATATCTGGATGGTACGCACGTTCCTCAAGCATTCGGATGAGTTTGAGGAGGAAATGGAACTGCTGGCCATACCGCGTGCGTTGTTCGATTTTGCGCGGGCCCTTGAAGGCTCGTATCGGGACCGAGACGTCGAGCGATATCTCAAACTCGCAAGAAACAAGCTGAAACGCCTCCAGGCGGCATCCGCACAGCTCGCCGAGGAGCTGCCCGAGATCTCCGATCACACGAATTTCAAGATGGCAGAAGCTTCACTGAGAACGTGTGTTGGGGATATTGAAAAGATTCTGGAGGGGTTGGTGTAACCACGGGCTTGCCGCTTGCCCCGTGGAATCTCACGCTTGCGGGAGACGTGAGACGCGGACGCAGGGCCACTTACAGCACACGCATCCAGCATCCAGCATCCAGCATCCAGTATCCAGAAACATTCGGCGGCTTCGCCTACTTCCCACCCAGATAGAGATCAGGCACCGTGCCGGTTTCGGTATCGAAACCAATTCCGAAGCTCCGATAACCGAAGTTCGCATGGTCTTTTGCCGGTTTGAGCCACGTCTTGTTGTTGCCTGTCTGCGCGGCAGGCTCTGGCTCTTTCTTGGGGATTTTGTTCAGGTATTTATCTTCGCCGCCGATATCGAGAAGCATACCGATCGAGTTTCCGTAAAGGCTGTAAGGGCCGTACTGGTAGCCCGGCGCCGCGTAGGATTTCAGAAAGGTGGCTTCCCCGAATCCCGCTCCGTTCTTGCCAAGCGTGTAGGTGTCGTTTCCGCCGATATCGATCAGGAGCGCGTTTGAGCGAATCTGGGCGTTGCCGATGCTGATTCGATTGGCCTCGTACTTGTCGTCCCCTCCTTTGGCAATGAGCAGCGCGACGGTGAAATCCCATCCAAAGGCCAGACCGGCCCCGGATGTCTCGCGCAGAAGGTGAGAATCATTCCCACCCTCATCAATGATAGCACCGATAGCAAAGTGCGCGCCTGATGCCTGAGTAAAGTAGACGCTTGTATAGGTGTCATCGCCGTCGCCGTCGTAAACCAGACCTGTGCCGTACCAGTAGCCGGTTCCGATGGACCAGTTTCCTGATTCGTATTTGTCGTTTCCTTCGATATCGATGAGCGCGCCAAGTCCTCCCGCCCAGGCGTGTCCGTGCGAGCCGTCTGCTCTCATTCCGGCACCGCAGCCCTGCGCCTGGCTGACCGTGATTTTGTTCTGCGAATGGTAATCAGGCCGTCCCGCCTTCGCGGAATCGGGCTCGGCAGTGTAGGTGTCGTTGCCGCTGACGTTCGCCAGTACGCCGACGCCACCCGTGCCGCCGTATCCCTGGCCGTCTCCGAGCAGATAAAAAGTATCGTCGCCTGTCGCGTCGAGATGCAGCCCGATCCCGAAATAGCCTGCGCCCTGCCCGGAGTAACCAAGAGAATAC
>JASLXP010000090.1 GCA_030740295.1 Planctomycetota bacterium | reverse complement strand
ATGATTTGTATTACACTGTGACACCACCCGAAGGGCACATCTCGAAGTCACCGGCAATTGATCTGCACTCGTTAGCGTGTGTGATCTTTTATTGTCGTCTTTCGCACAGTAATTCCTCGAACGATCCTTAATGAGTTGGCGTCTTGGAGAACATCTCGCATATCGATTGGATCATCTGTATCAGCTATCTTCTGGTCGTTGTCGGGCTCGGATTCTATTTCTCGAAACAGCAAACGAATAACGACGAGTACTTCTTTGGCGGCCGCAATATGCACTGGTTGCCGGTGGGTTTGTCGCTTTTTGCCGCGACGTTCAGTTCCAATTCCTTCGTTGGTCTTCCGGCCGAAGGAGCTTTCGGCAACTACCACCAACTGCTAGCGATTTTCTTCATTCCATTTGTTGTTGTTCCGATCACCTGCATCTGGTTCATTCCGTTCTACAAGAGTCTGGGTTTCATCAGTCTGTACGAATACCTCGAACGAAGATTCGCACGCCCCGTCAGGCTGATGGCGAGCTTGATTTTTATGGTCTATCTGGCGGGATGGATGGGAACCATGCTGCTGGCAGTGACTCGGATATTGAATGTCGTGCTGGAAAAGCAGTCGACCAGCCAGACATTGACCATCATCGTTATCGTCGGATTGCTGGCGACGCTTTACACGGCGGTGGGTGGTGTGAAAGCCGTGATCTGGACAGACACAATCCAGGCGTTCGCCCTCTGCGGCGGGATGTTCTTCCTCCTGTTCCTGCTGATAGGTCGGATCGATGGCGGTCTGACAACCTATCTGGAGGCTGGCTCGCGTGCCGGCAAGTTCGAGATGTTTCGCACCGATGGAGGGCTGGCCGAAAGGAATGTGTTTTCGGCCTGTGCCTACGGATTCTTCGTCTATCTTGGAGCGCAATTGGCTTCCTACGGAGCGTATCAGCGATACATCACTGTCGATTCCGTGAAAGACGTCCGGCGATCACTCATCATCAAGGGTGCCTTTACACTGTTATCATGCACTCTGTTCTTTCTAGTGGGTACAGCTCTGTACGTGTTTTACCAGCAATCGAACATTGAGGTGTTTCAAGAATTCTCAACTGGCAGTGCCAAAGATCAGTTGCTGCCACACTTTGTTATTCATCATGCCGGCGGATATGGAATGACAGGACTGATTTTGGCTGGACTGTTTGCTGCCGCGATGAGCAGTCTGGATACCGGCATCAACAGTATGACCGCCACACTGGTGACAGACTGGCTGAATGGTCACGAAGTTGGGATTCGAATGAATCGATGCCTGACGGTGGCGTTTGGTGTCAGTGTCACATTGACGGCCTGTGCTCTATCCCTGATCGATTCGCCTGTTTTCGACCTTCTGCTCTCCATTGCCGGCGCAACGCTGGGACTACTGTTGGCGGTAATGATGCTGGGGATGTTGTTACCGAGATCAAATACCATCGGCGCTATCAGCGGAGGCATTGCTGGGCTCGCAGTGTTTGGCATTATCCGCGTATGGATTCCGAGCCTTGATGGAGAGGCTCTGGAAAGCCTGGGCATGTTTGCAGGCCTGAAGAGCAATACTTGGTGGGATGGTCTGCTGACAACGATTCCCGCATTCGTTGTTGGAGCACTCGTCAGTTACTTAGCACCTCCGCCAACTGAGGAAAAACTGCAGGGACTCCTGCTTTATCGATGGTCCTCCAGCTGATAGGTCATGGGTCAGAATTTGATTTCGGACATCTTCTCGCTTCAATTCACTCAAACAAGAACTTCCTGACATGAAGACGATTCGTACGATGGTTCTCTTTTTGCTCATCCTGCTGAACGCTCGACTGTATGCCAATGTCGTCGAGACAGGCGTCTGCGTTTACGGCGGCACGTCCGGTGGTGTGGTCGCGGCAGTGCAGGCGGCTCGAATGGGGAAACGTGTGGTTCTGGTCGAACCCGGACGGCATCTCGGCGGGATGACTTCCGGCGGACTGAGCGCGGTCGATATTGGTGATCCGCGCAGTGTGGGAGGAATTGCGCGGGAATATTTCAGTCGGCTCGTCGCCAGCTATGATAAGACGTTGAACTGGGATCAGCCGTTCAAAGGAAGGGGTGGGCCGGCGACAGGCGGGGCCTATTCGATCGAACCGCATGTCGCGGAACGCGTCTTTGATGAAATGGTGCAGGAAGCGGGCGTGGTTGTTCTGCGTGGCGCTCGTTTGAAGTCGGTGAAGAAAGAAAACGCGCGGATTGTCGAACTGACAGCCGAAGACGGTCGAGTCGTCCGGGCAACGATGTTTCTCGACACGACCTACGAAGGTGATCTCATGGCCGTGGCCGGTGTCAGTTACACATTGATGCGCGAGGGCAACTCGAAGTATGGCGAGCAATACAACGGCATTCATTACACTGACAAATACAAGCCGAGAACTCATCATCTGAAGCCCGGTCCCAATGGTCGCGTGCGCGGTGGTCAGGGCGTCTGGGATCGCGATTTCCCGCTGGATCCGTACGTGGTGAAGGGCGATCCGTCGAGCGGTATCCTGCCGTTGCTCAACTCAGGCGAGCCTGGACGTCAGGGCGATGCGGCGCCTGGAGTGATGGCTTACTGCTTCCGGCTGTGTCTCAGTACTGCCGAAAACCGATTGCCAATCGCACCGCCGGCGGAATACGACGACAAACAGTACGAACTCGTTGTCCGTTTTATAGAAGCTTGTCAGAGCATCGGCGACGATATGGATCTCCGCTGGTTCAGCAAACACGACCCGCTGCCCAACAACAAGTGGGATTTCAATACTGCGACGTTCGGCGGCAACCTGCCGGGTGCAAGCTGGGGCTGGCCGGAGGCGAGCTACGATCGTCGCATTGAGATTGCTCGGAAAATCGAGAACTACCATCGCGGGCTGTTGCACTTTCTGGCCACGGATTCACGAGTTCCGGACAAAGTCCGTCGCGACATGCGGCGCTTCGGCCTCCCCGCAGACGAATTTCCCGACACCGGTGGCTGGCCGTATCAGCTTTATATTCGCGAGGGCCGCCGCATGGTCAGTGATCTTGTGCTGACCGAGCATCACACCTTTGGTCGCAAGATGGCGTCGCACTCGATCGGTTTGGGATCGTACGGCACCGATGTGCATGAGATTCGGCGTATCGTCAAAGATGGCGTCGTCACGCGCGAAGGCAAGGTGGCTGGCGGTCGAGGTGGCTTCGGCCCTTACCAGA
>JASLXP010000089.1 GCA_030740295.1 Planctomycetota bacterium | reverse complement strand
GGGACATTCGGAGCCATCTGCAGTTTCTAACAGACGAAATCGCCACAGACGGCGGCCTGGTGCTTCACTTCATCAACATGCTTGTGACCCCGCGAGTTACTGAAAACCTACGGGTCTTCTTCACCAGTTTCTACGAAATGGGAAGATACGGTGGTTGAAGGACGATGCCAAAAGAACGGATGGATTGGACAGAACCTTCAGTCATTCGATTGTTTTTCGGTAACCTGGGTGAAGCACTACTTGCTCACAGATATCCATTGGAAAAACTAACAGCCCTGAATCATCACTCTGATTTTCCCCGGACTGAAGGCGCGTTTCTGCACGTACTCGGCACTCGCCGGCATGGCTGGCCGATATCGAGGCCTGCTTTACCTGCCCCTCCTCCCATTCGAGATCGAGCTCGTATCCGCCTCTACAGCGGACGCCGTTGATCTTCCCGGCGGGCCAGGATTTCGGCAAAGCCGGCAGGAGATGAATCTCATCTGCATGACTCTGGACAAGCATCTCGACCATACCGGCGATTCCACCAAAGTTGCCGTCTATCTGGAAAGGTGGGTGGTTGTCGAAGAGATTCGGCAAGGTTGATATTGCCAGCAGGGATTGGACGTTTTCGCCCGCCTTTTCACCATCGCGGAGCCGAGCCCAGAAATTGATAATCCAGGCGCGGCTCCACCCCGTGTGCCCGCCGCCGTGCGCGAGACGGCGTTCCAGTGTGACCCGTGCAGCCTGCGCAAGCTCTGGCGTGCGTGATGGTGAAATCTGGCTGCCCGGGTACAGCGCAAAGAGGTGAGAAATATGCCGGTGACCGGGTTCGGGCTCATCGTGATCGTCCGCCCATTCCATGAGCTGGCCGTGTTTGCCGATCGCTGGGTGAGGAAGGCGTTTCAATGCCGATTTCAGATCGCCTCGAAAGTCGGCGTCCACATCGAGGGTTTTACTCGCTTCGATAACCGCCTGAAACAGTTCGGTGATGATCTGATGATCCATTGAGGGCCCCATGCACATCACGCCTCTGTTTCCATTGGGCAGGATGAAAGCGTTCTCCGGAGAATTGGACGGGCCACTCACCAGGCGTCCCCTGTCATCTTCCACCAGCCAATCGAGGAAGAAGATCGCCGATTCCTTGAGCGTGTCGTACGCCCCTGCAAGGAAACCTCTGTCTAGGCCGAACTGGTAATGCTCCCAAAGGTGCAGGCTGAGCCAGGCGCCGCCCATCGGCCAGAGACTGTTCCTGGGCGAGGCATCGACCGGGGCTGAGTCGGCCCAGATTTCCGTGTTGTGGTGTGCGACGAAGCCGCGGCATCCGTAGAGCTCACAGGCTGTGCGGCGACCGTTTTCCTTGAGCCGTTCCACCAGATCGAAGAGTGGAAGATGGCAATCGGCAAGGTTGCAGATTTCCGCCGGCCAGTAATTCATCTCGGTGTTGATGTTGATGGTGTACTTTGATTCCCAGGGCGGCGTCATGCTCTCATTCCAGATGCCCTGCAGATTGGACGGCAGCGGTTTGTCCATCGGCCTGCTGGAGCTGATCATGAGGTAACGTCCGAAGTTGAAGTAGAGCCGTAAGAGACCCGAATCCACGGCCCCCTCCGTCACCTGTTCCAGTCGGCGGTCGGTAGGAATGTCAGACGAATCTTCTCCATCCAGATCGAGCGTCATCCGTGAATAGAGCCGTTGATAGTCCTCGATATGGTCCTCACGCATCTGATCGAATGCATGCGAGCAGGCGAGATCAAGTGTGTGGAGGACCGCATCCTCTGGCCTCTGCTTTCGATAGGTTGTCTCGGCTGCGAGAAAGAGCGTGACAGCATTCGCACTCTCGATCATGATGCTTTGACCAAGGACGGATACTCTTCCTCCTTCAACGGTTGCCCTGAGCCCGGCGCAGAATCTCACTCCATCGGGTCCGCTCTGTCCCCACATCAGAGTCGTTTCCGGCTTCAGACCACGTGCCTCTCCTCCAAAAGGACGCCGCTCGAGTTCGGCAGCCAGCGTGATGGAACCCGCCTCAGAACCGGTGATGCGGACAACCAGCACGTCATCGACCGCTGAAGAAAAAACTTCACGTCTGTAGGTCACGCCCTCGATGGAATACTCGACCGCTGCAATCGCAGTATCGAGATCCAGCTCTCGATGATACGTCTCGGATTTGAGTTGGTTGGGCAGATGAATCTTCAGTACGCCGAGTGACTGATAGGGGGTCTGATGCCGGGGGACAGACTGCAGCGCGTGTGTGGCCAGAAATTCGGCCTCAGCAATTTTGCCTTCAAAAAGAAGCTCTCTGATCCTGCCGAGGTTCTCCCGACCGTCCGGATTGATTCGATTTCGAGGACCGCCGTACCAAATGGAATCTTCATTGAGCTGGATAGTCTCTTCACGCAGCCGGCCAAAGACCATGCCACCAAGTCGCCCGTTACCGACTGGGAGCGCCGAATTCCAATCCTGTGCCGGGCGGTCATACCAGAGCTTGTTGCGAAGGTTGTTCATCAGGAAAATGGAGGGATGGAAGAATGAAGACTGGAGCAGTCTCGCAATGCTGCAAGGTTCCGATCTGTAGTCACCAGCTTCAACCGGTTTGAGAGCCCATGGCCCTTTCTCCCCTCCGCCACCATCCACCATTCACCTCTTCCATCATTCACCATTCACCTCTTCCACCATTCACCATTCACTAATCACAATTCACAATTCACAATTCACAACGCCTCTTCCTCTTCACCCATTCAATTGCCTCGTCCAAATCCGCGAAGTACCCATCAAGCTGTGCTTCATACGCGGCTTTCAGCACTCGACCCATCTCCGGACCCGGCTCGAATCCGAGCTCTGGGCGTTCGAGCAGGTGGCGGCCCAGCAGGATTGGATCGGGCGCGCTGGCCTCGACTGATTCTTCCGTTGCAATCCCCATCCAGCGCTCGAGCGGCTTGCCTTTCCGCTTGGGCGGACGGCCGTTGTGATCGGCTTCGCACAACAGGGCCAGCATGGAAATGGAGGATGGCTCGAGCCGTCTGGCCAGACGCCGGACTGACTTTGCCGAAGGCTTTTCGCCCTTGCCGATGGACATCGGCACCATGTGTTCTCTGACGAGCGGCCTTACGTGATCAACGAGCCAATGCGGCGCTTTAAGATTCTTCAGGAATTCCTCGGACAACGGAACGCCCGCGTCTGCGTGGCCGGGGGAAATCCATCGGCCCGCTTCGTTCTTAACGGTCGTCCCTGCTTTGCCAACGTCATGAAGCAGAGCAGACATGAAAAGGATCATCCGATCGTTTTCAGGCAAGCCGTCCCTGTTCGCGATTTCGGCCGCGGCATCACAGACATGAGCCGTGTGAGTCAAGACGTCTCCCTCTGGATGCCAATCCGGATCCTGCGGCAAGCCATCGATCGCCTTCAGGCATGAGAAACCTTCGAGCCAGGCCGTTTTCTTGAGGATTTCGAGCCCTTTGCCGGGGGAGTTGCCTCTGGCCCACTTTGCCCATTCGTCGTAAACGCGTTCGGGTGAGAGGGTGGAGAACTCGGCCTGCAAATCACGGCACATCGAGACCGTTTCCGAATCCATCTCGAATCCGAATCGTGAGACGAACTGCATCCCCCGTAGAACGCGCAGCGGGTCTTCTCTGAATTTTTTGCTGGTGGCTCGAAGGATGCCGTCTTCGAGATCCGCCCTGCCATTGAATGGATCGACAAACTCGCCATCAAATCGCTGGGCAATGGCATTGACAGTAAAGTCGCGCCTGAGCGCCGCTTCCTTCGGCGTCATATTCGGATCGGACTCCGTAGCGAAACCTCTGTGGCCGACCCCGACTTTGCTTTCCCTGCGCGGGATGCTTACGTCGAGTCTCCCATCCACAAGCACGATCCCAAATGCCTGCCCAACGAGATTGACCTGATGGTTCTGCGACAGTGCTTTTACGATCTGGTCATAGCTGAGCCCGTAGACCTCGAGATCCATATCTTTGCAGGGCAGCCCGAGCAGCGAATCGCGCACGTACCCGCCAACCATGACGCAATCGGTTGCGCCGGCTGATTTCAGTTCCGAAGCGATCCGCCTCCCTCGCTCATAAAGTTCTTGACTGTCCAAAGGTCTCATCTGCTAAACTCTTTTCCCTCCGTGCTTGTGTCCGCGCCGCCGATTCGTATCCATTTTTCTTCTTAAGCATTCGTCCGTTTGAATACCCAGCCCCGTTGAAAGGTCGAGTGTTCGGATGATGATGTCTGCAATTTCCTCCTCAAAATCTGCCTTATCATCATTTCGAAACGCTTCCAGGGCCTCGGAGACCTCTGAATGGATCAGGGCGAGCATGGCAGGAATCCTATAGGTGTCAGACCAGTTTTCCGGGCTTGTCACATTCCATCCATTGAGGTGATTAATCTCTACAATCTCTCTGCCGAGGCGCGCCAGGCAATCGCTGCAATTGGACGTGCCTTCTTCCTGCGGTGCAGTTGATTCTCTGTTGTGCATTGTCTTTCTCCTTCCATGATTCTCTGATTGGTTTGATTCGTTCGCTGCAAAGTAAATGCTTTTCGCGGTAAATTCACATTCACTCAAGTTTCGGAGCGTAAAATGTCCAGCAGATATCGAGAAATAGAAGCGAGAGGTCATCCACGAGAGTTAGGCCAGGCTGTCGGAGAAGCGGCTCGCAATGAGATCACGGGGTTCAGTGAGATTGCGCTCGAACGTGTGAATCTCACCGTGAATGTTTCGAGCGAAAAAGCAATGGAGGTCGCCGCGGCCAGCATCGCATACGTGGAAGATTACGCACCGGATATGATGGAAGAGATGCGAGGCATGTCCGAGGGTTCCGGCGTCTCACTCGAGGATCTGATGCTGCTGCAGGTCCGGAATCAACTGCGCGCGGACGACGCGGGCTGCACGTCGTTCGCCCTGGGCCCGGTTGCCAGTAATACGAATGCCAGCCTCATCGGGCAGAACTGGGATAACGATCCCGAGCTTGACAAATTCACCATCGTTCTCACTCGACGGCCCGCGGGCAGGCCCGCACACATCAATGTCACCCAGGCCGGCTTGATTGCTTACATCGGCCTCAACGATGCCGGCGTCAGTCTCTGCTTGAACACGCTGCCTGCTCCGAGCCGCGAGCTGGGCGTCCCGCACTATTTCACCGTCAGGGGGATCTACGAATCGGATTCACTCGAAGGCGCCGCGGATGCCGTCAGGCGCGCCACGCGAGCGATTCCGGCAAACATCATACTTACAACGCCGCAGGGGCCGGCCGATTTCGAGGTCACGATTGACGACTGCCACATCCTGCGCGATCCGAAAAACCGACTGGTCACTCACACCAACCATTGCCTGCACCCGGACCTTGTGGCCATCAACGAAGAGTTCGCCGAGCTGATCAATTCCGGCCCGCGTCTCGAGCGGACGGAACAGGCCCTGAGGACAGATGCCCCGCTCGGTGTGGATCATCTTAAAGCTCTGCTCTCCGACCATGACAATCATCCGCGCTCCATCTGCCGGCATTTGAATGACGATCCCGGGACAGGAATCTGGATGACGGTTTTCTCTGTCATCATGGAACCGGAACAGGGACGGATGCATGTCAGCCGAGGCAACCCGTGCAGCAATCCTTACGAGGTCTACGAGTTGTCATGACCGAAGCGCAGGCCGTGGTTGAATTCGTCAAGGCCGCCGGAATTCCCAGCCCATCGAACAGTGTTCAGTTTCTCCGAGAGTTCCTCGCTGCATTTCAAGGAATCAACTACGAGAACGTCACGAAGATTCTGTCGTTTGCCGAGCATGGGTGCGTGCTTCGAACCCCCGAGATCATGGTTACGGATCTTCTGGAATCCGGCACGGGCGGCACCTGTTTTTCGCTCACCTGGCTGGCCCACAAAACACTGGAGCATCTTGGACTGAATGCACATCTCGTCATGGGTGACCGCAGGTATGGAGAGAACACCCACTGCGCGCTCGTGTGCGAAGCGGATTCAGAGAACTGGCTGCTCGATATCGGATTTCTCGTTTTCGATCCGATTCTGATGAAATGTGCCTCGACGACGAAAATCAGAACGGCACTCAATACTTTCGAGCTCTTGCCAACGGAAGAAAACCTTTTCGAGGCATACACTACCTTCAGGGGCTCAAGGAAGCATCGGTTCACCATCAAAACCGAGCCGGTTGAAAATGATGCGTTTCTCATGCATTGGGAGAAGAGCTTTGATTTCGACATGATGGAGTATCCGCTGGTCACGCGAATCATAGAAGGCCGCCAACATTATCTACAGGGCCTCAGCTATCAGACTCGTACTGAAGCCGAGACAGTAGAAAGGGAGCTCACTGTGGAGGAAGCGCCGGAGTTTGTGAATGAGATATTTGGGATTGATCCGGTGTTGACCGCCCGTGCATTTGAGATTACCAACTGAAGAAGGAGAAGAAATGGAGCTGCTCAAAGACAAAATCGCCATCATCACCGGCGCCGGTACCGGCATCGGAAAGGGCATCGCCCGTGCCTTTGGTCGTGAGGGAGCGAAGCTGGTGATCGCCTCTCGAAAAGAGGAAAACCTGAACGCCGCCGCCGAGGAGCTTCGGCCCCAGGGCGTGGAAGTTCTGGTTGTGCGGACCGACGTTACCGATGAAGAACAGGTGGCCGCGCTCTTTGCCAGGACGATGGATGTGTTCGGACGGGTGGACATCCTCGTGAATAATTCCGGCGTGTTCGATGGAGGCCCCCTTGAAGAGCTTTCGTTAGAAACCTGGCAGAAGGTGATCGGCGTCAATCTCACCGGCCCGTTTCTTTGCAGTCGCGAGGCAATGAAAATCATGAAGAAGCAGCGCGGCGGTCGCATCCTCAATATCGGCAGCATCTCAGCACAGATGCCACGTATGAATGCTGCACCCTACGCCACTTCCAAGCACGGCCTGGTGGGATTGACCAAGTCCACAGCACTTGAAGGCCGTGCCTTCGGCGTGGTTGCCAGCGCGCTGCATCCCGGCAACACAGTGACCGAGCGCCGGAACGCGAGTGACATGCCAATGGATCAGGAGCCGATGATGACAGTGGACGAACTCGCGATGACGGCAGTCACCATGGCCGCCGCGCCGCCGCATGTGAATGTGCTCGAGGCTATCGTCCTGCCTGTCGAACAGGAATACATCGGCCGCGGATGAACAAGGTCAGGCCACGGATGAAGAGGGCCACGGATGAAGAGGGCCACGGATGAAGAGGGCCACGGATGAAGAGAAACGCAAAGTCTTTAGTTTTATCCGCGGCCCTCTTTGTCCGTGGCCTTTTCTGGTTTTATCCGTGGCCCTTTCATCCGTGGCCCTCTTTATCCGTGGCCCTTTTCTTGGTTTTATCCGCGGCCCTCTTCATCCGCTGCACGCTGCTACCACATGATCTGGCTTTGCGACAGGATGGCCCACTGCCAGATATCTTCGACGCCAAAGCCGATGTTCGGGCCGAAGCCCAGCCAGAGTGTGCCGACCACTGCCACTCCGGTCGCTACTTTCAGGAAAGTGCTGGGGACGGGGAGATGCTCGTCGGGAGCGACTGATTTATCCATGTAGGCCCGGACGAGAACTCGGAGGTAGTAGTAAAGGGAAATCAGGCTGCTCAAGATTCCGAGGCCGGCCAGTGTATATTCGCCGGAAATGATGGCCGCGCGGAAAACATAAAACTTGCCCATGAAACCTGCGGTCGGAGGAATGCCGCCGAGAGAAAGCATGAACAGCGCCAGCGCCGCGCACAGCGCCGGATACTTCATACCGAGACCGGAGTATTCATCCAGGCTGAGGCCGCGTCCTTCCTTTGTTTCAAGAAATGAGATGACGGCAAACGCCCCGAGGTTCATGAAAGCGTAAGCGACGAGATAGTAGAGGATCGCTGCGGCAGAGGATGAATCGGGACCCAGCGAGCAGAGGCCAATGAGCATGTAGCCCGCGTGGGCAATACTCGAATAGGCCATCATGCGTTTGATATTCGTCTGAGTGATGGCGATGAGGTTGCCGCCAAACATTGAAAGCACAGCAAGCCACCAGATGGCCTGATGCCACTGATCTTTCAACGGCAGCATGGACGAGGCAAAGATGCGGACAAAGGCTCCAAAAGCGGCGGCTTTAACTCCGGTTGCCATGAAGCCGGTGATGGTGGTCGGCGCGCCCTCGTATACATCGGGGGCCCACATGTGGAAAGGCACAGAGGCCACCTTGAAACCGAAGCCGATGACTAACAGCGCGACACCCAGCATCAGAACTGAATGGTTTGGCAGCGAATCGAAACCGCCTGCCTTTTCGATGCCCTGGGAAACGTATGTAGAAAAGACTGCCACATCCAGGGTCGGCTTCGCCAGTGGCTGCGTCAGCTTTCCGATGGGGCCGCTGATGCCGTAAAGAAGGACGATTCCATAAAAAACGATGCCAGTGGCGAAAGCGCCCATGAGGAAGTACTTCATCGACGCCTCAATCGATTTAGGCCTCGCACGCAGGTAACCGCACAGGATGTAAAACGCCAGGGACATCACCTCCAGCCCGAGAAAGATGATCAGCATGTTCGTTGTCGAAACCATGATCATCATGCCGGATGTGGCGAAGAGCAGCAGCGAATAAAACTCGCCGACCTCCACATCAAATTTGCAGAGGTAATCTGCCGACACCAGCATGGTCAATCCGGCCCCGAAGAGGAAGGTGATGTTGAGGAAGACCGCGTACTTGTCCATCTTCCCCAAGCCGGCGAAGAAGGTGGTATCGCCCGGTTTGCCCCACGCCATCAGGCACAGGACGAGGGACAGGGCAAGGCCGAATATGCCGACGGTGATGTGGAAATGCCCCTCTTCGTCCGGCGTTTCCGATGAAAACGCATCGAGGATAAGAAGGACGATTCCAGTAAGAGCGACTACCAGGATTGGGGCAGCCCGAATGAGGTCTTGCATGTTCTTAATCTACGCTTGCAGTGGTTGCACTATCGCTGACCACGAGTTTCTGCTTGATGGCATTCTTCTCAGCCACCACTGTTCGTTCACTGTTGATGATTCCAACTAGCTTCTGCACTGAGCTCTCTGTCATTTTCAAAAAAGGCTGCGGGAACACTCCCATCAGAATGATAAACAGGATGAAAGGCGCGACATTCCAGCGTTCGTAGACGGTCATGTCTTCGAGGCCCTGGTTTTCTTCGACAGTGATCTCGCCATGGAAGACGTGCCGATACATCCTCAGCATGTACCAGGCCCCAAGAATAACGCCGAGCCCTGCTCCCCCTGCGATAAACGGGCTCGCCTGGAAAGTGCCTATCAGAATCAGGAACTCGCCAACAAAGCCGTTCGTGCCCGGCAGGCCAATGGAGGCGAAAGTGGTGACCAGAAACGCGGCCGCATACCACGGCATGACCTTGGCGATGCCGCCGTAATCAGTAATCTTGCGTGTGTGTCGGCGGTCATAAACAAATCCCACCAGCAGGAAGAGCGCTCCGGTTGAAAAGCCGTGCGCCAGCATTTGGTAGATTCCGCCCTGAATCCCGGTGGTCGTCAGCGAGAAAATCCCGAGCATGACCATAGCCATGTGGCTCACCGATGAATAGGCAATCAAGCTTTTAATATCGCTCTGAACCATCGCCACCAGGGCCCCGTAGATGACCCCGACGACGCACAACGTCATCATCATCGGCGCCATGGCCATTGCCGCCCCCGGGAACAGAAGAAGTCCGTAACGCAGGAACCCGTATCCGCCCATTTTCAGCAGCACGCCGGCAAGGATAATACTGCCGGCAGTGGGCGCTTCGACGTGCGCATCCGGCAGCCAAGTGTGCAATGGGAACATCGGTACTTTTACCGCGAAGCTGATCGCAAAAGCCAGGAAGAGATAAAGCTGTTCGGGGGCTTTCAGGTCGAGTTGACTGAGTTCAATCCAATTCAGGACGAATGCCTCCCCGCCTGGATAGAACTGCGTCTTGTATTTCCAGTACACGTAAAGGATGGCCAGGAACATCGGCAACGACCCGGCCATGGTGAACAGGAAGAACTTTACGGTTGCGTAAATCCGCCTGGGCCCGCCCCACAGACCGATGATGAAATACATCGGGATCAGCATCAGCTCCCAGAACACATAAAACATGAACAGGTCGAGGGAGATGAGTGCGCCAAGCATCGCAGTCTCGAGCACCAGCATCATGCCGTAGAAGAGATTTTTGCGTTCCTTAATGTGGCTGTCCGCGGAGAGAATCGCCAAGGGCGTTATGAGTGTCGTGAGCACATAGAGCAGGATGCTGATGCCGTCCAGACCCACCTGCCAACTGATCCCCAGTGACGGTATCCAGGCAAGCGGCCTGTCGAGTCCAAACTGGAATCCGCTTTCACTGTTCATGAACGTGAAGAAAAAGTAGAGACTGCCGAGAAAGGTGAAGCCCGACACGGCAAGCGCCGTGTACATCAGCTCACGCCCTTTACGGTCCGGCGACATGAACAGCGCAATCGCTCCAACAGCCGGCAATAACGTCAGAAAAGATAAAAGCACTTGGAACTCTCAGGAAACCATGAGCCACATGAAAACAATCGCGCCGAACAGCAGGAATGCGACATAAGTACGCACTGCGCCGGTGTGGAATATGCGAAGAATCTCACCCACGAGTCTGACAAAAACACCCAGGGCATTGATGACCCCGTCGATCACTTTGACGTCAACAATCTTGAAAAGGAAGCCCTTGGCCGCGGCCCAGATGGGCTGCACGATGCCTCCATCGTAGAGGGTATCGACGTAAAACTTTTCATTCAGAAGCTGATATGCCTGGTCGTATTCTTCCGCGACCTCTTTCGGTTTTTCCGGATTGTCCAGATAAAAATGCTTGGCCGCGAGAATCCAGGCAAGCGCCCAAAGCACTGAGGCGACGGCCATCAGCAGTGCGAGACTTCCACTCGGATGGGCTTCGTGACCATGAACGGCCTGATCCACATAAGCGCCGAACGGGTCGCCGTGATGGCGTCCAAACAGCCCCACCAGCACCGAGCCAATCGCCAGCAGCCACAGCACGGAAACCATGCTGAAAGGTGATTCATGAATGTGATGCTGGACTTTGCGCTCCGCACGGCATTGTCCGTGGAAGGTGAGGAAGACCAGCCGGAACATGTAGAAGGCAGTCATACCCGCCGCGATGAACGCAACCCCCCAGAGGAACTTGCCGAGATGGCCGAGCGTATTGGATGAGAAGGCCATCAGCATGATGTGATCTTTACTGAAGAAGCCGGCGAACGGGAAGATCCCGGCGATGGCGATACTGGACAGCAGGAACGTCCAATATGTATGCGGCATGAATTCCTTCAGACCACCCATCTTTCGGATGTCCTGTTCGTGATGCATGCCGTGGATGACAGAGCCTGCGCCAAGGAACAGGCAGGCCTTGAAGAATGCGTGGGTGAACAAATGAAAGATGCCGGTCGAATAAGCGCCCACCCCAACCGCGATGAACATGAAACCGAGCTGGCTGACGGTCGAGTAGGCCAGGACTTTCTTGATGTCGTTCTGCACGAGCCCCATCGATGCGGCTATCAGCGCGGTCAGGGCACCCACACATGCGACGACGGCCATCGCCGCGGTGGACTGCGAGTATAGAAAGCCCATGCGAGCCACCATGTAGACACCGGCGGTGACCATCGTCGCGGCATGGATCAGCGCGCTGACAGGCGTCGGCCCGGCCATGGCATCAGGCAGCCAGACAAAGAGAGGGATTTGGGCCGACTTTCCACACGCGCCAAGGAAAAGCAACAGAGCCGCGAGTGTGAATACATTGGCGTACCGCCAGCCCTTGAACACGCCATGAGGCACGATTTCCGGATCGGCATTCGGTCGGAAGACATCCCTGTTCTCAATCTTGGCCGCCTGGGCGGTCACACTTTCATGGAGGCTGGGGCTGTCTTTCTTCACGCCGTGGATATTCAGCGTTCCAAAAACGCTGAAGAGGGCAAACATGCCCAGCAGAAAGCCCAGGTCACCAATTCGATTCACGATGAACGCTTTCTTTCCGCAATCTGCCTTATACCCGTCCTCCCACCAGAAAGAGATGAGCAGATAGGATGCAAGCCCGACCCCTTCCCAGCCAAGGAAGAGCACTACCATGCTGTCGCCCATGACAAGCATGAGCATGAAAAACATGAACAGGTTCAGGTACGCATAAAAGCGGGCGTATCCCTTGTCCCCATGCATGTAGCCCATCGAGTAAATGTGAATCAGCGAGCCAACACCGGTGACCACCAGCAGCATGACCGAGGTAAGCTCATCCACGCGCAGCGCAAAATCAATAGCAACGGCCGAACCAGCATCGCCGGCAGTGAACCAGTTGTAGAGGTAACAGGTAAGTATCGCGCCACCCTTCACCTTGCAGAAAGACCAGCAGGAGAAGATGAAGGAGAGAATGGGTGCAAAGCAGCCTATCCACGTGACTTTGCAGTCCGGCGTTTCCTCGTCGTGCGCGTGGAGCAGCGCAATCGTGCCATTGAATACGGCCCCGAGTAACACGAGGAATGGGATAAGTGCGATGATTCCGGTTTCCATGATTTGGCGATTATTTGAGAGAGGCAATCAGCCTCGACGTGAAAATCTCAATTACTTCCGAACTAACCTTTCATAATGGCCATGTCATCAACGTTGGCCGTGCGTTTTAATCGGAACACTGCGATCACAATGGCCAGTCCCACCGAGCTCTCGGCCGCGGCCAGGGCCATGACAAAAAACGCCACAACGTGTGCGTCCATATCAAGATTCATCCTTGCGAAAGCGACCAGCGTAAGATTGACCGCGTTCAGCATCAGCTCCACGCTCATCAGTATGATGATCATGTTTCGCCTGAGAATGAAACCCTCAACGCCGAGGACAAACAGGATGGCGGCGACAGTTAAGTAAGCTTTGGGGTCCACTGGAATGGTTAATGGCTGATGGACAAAATTGATGATGCTACTGCCGGTGGCGTGCGGCCAGGATGACCGCGCCGACGATAGCTACGAGCAGAAGGATGGAAATAATTTCGAACGGATACAGGTAACTGCGGAACAGGGTCAGCCCCAGTTGATTGATGCCACCGAAACCCTCCGGGGTATCAGGCGGCATTGGGATATTGATACTGCCGATGACCTTGAGAAGGATGCCGAGCAGGAACACGCCCAACACGATACCAACGGTTAAACGGGCTCTGCCGATCTTTTCTTTTGCGTATTCCTCGTCCGGCTGGTT
>JASLXP010000088.1 GCA_030740295.1 Planctomycetota bacterium | reverse complement strand
CTTCGCCAGCCCGCGGTGAAAGATAAAGTCCGTGCCCGTCCCGAGGTAGTCTTCGAGGTCCGTATCCAGATCCTGTCTGCTTCTGCCGATGCTCTCGTTGTAGATACGGATGAGGGATTCAGCAATGGCGAGGAGCTCCTGATTTTCGCCGTCAATGTATCGCGGCCGGACCTCTCCCCCTCGGATGTTGACCTGCAGGAGATCAGCTGTAAGCACTGTGCTGCCTCCGGCGGCTGCTGACGTATTCTTCTGCAGTGTCTTCGGCCACGACTTCATACAGGAGCGCGTGCTTATCCTGTGCGCGGCGCAGGATTCTGCCGAGACGTTGCACGTGCTCGCGGACACTGCCGCTACCGGAAAGAACAATGGCTACGTTGGCAGCCGGGACGTCCACGCCTTCGTTGAGTACCTTCGAAGTGACGAGGAAAGGATAATCACCCGCGTTGAAACGCTGCAGGATCTCGTGTCGTTCCTTCACCTTGGTCTGATGCGTGATGGCCGGGATCAGAAACTTTCTGGATATCTTGTAAACCGTCTTGTTGTCGCTGGTAAAGATAATCACACGGTCGAAGCGATGCCTGGCGAGCAGGTCTTCGAGCTCCCGAATTTTTGCACCGGAAGCCTGCGCGATGGACTTCTGATTTCGATAGGCCAGGAACGCGCGACGTCCCTGTTCGCTGCGTGAAGTGGCCATGAGAAAGCGCGTCCATCCGTTCGGGCCGCTCAGGCTGATATTCTCCATACGCAAAAAATCCCGGTAGATGGCGCGCTCGCTGGTGTACTCCTCCCGCTCTTCATCGGAGAGCCGGACGTAAACGCGAACGGTTTCGTAATCGGAGAGATAGTCGCCTGCGAGTTCTTTGATCTCCTTGCGGTAGGCGATGGGGCCGATGGCTTCCTGCAAACGCCACTCTTCGCCGTCATCGCGATCGGGGGTGGCGGTCAAGCCGAGACGGAAGGGCGCGATACAAGCCTCCGCAGCCATCAGGTAAGTGGGGCCTGGCAGGTGATGGCATTCGTCGAAGACGATCAGGCCAAAACGATTGCCGATGCGTTCCATGTGGATGTATGCGGAGTCGTAGGTCGTCACCGTCACCGGCCGAGGTTCGTAATAGCCCCCTCCGATGAGGCCGACTTCCATATCGAACCCGGTGCCGAGTACACCGTACCACTGCTGCATGAGATCGATGGTGGGTGTGACGACCAAGGTACTGCGCTGGATGCTTCCCATGATCATCTGCGCCACAAACGTCTTGCCTGCTCCGGTGGGCAGGACCACCACACCACGCTTGCCGGACTTGGCCCAGGTATCGACAGCTTCCTGCTGGTAAGGGAAGGGCTTGCGCTCCAGGCTCGAAGCCAGTTGAAGCTCTTCGTATTCCCGGGCAGTGTCTTCGAACGGAGTTTTGCTGCGAGTGAGAACGGTCACAATCTCACGATAGAAACGCGCAGGCGCACGCCAGAGGTCTACTCGTTCATCGAAGACGCAGCCAGGGAGATGGAAGCCATCCGGCTCACCATCGGCATGAACAAGTATGGAGCCGCGGTCAAATTCAAGTTTGATCATGTAGCCAGGTAATAATTGCGATTGGGGTAGACCCGGCACACGCCCGGAACATCCTTCAGACGTGTATCCCTGAGCAGGCACTCCTCGACGAGTGCATCGCCTTCGGAGAGTGTCCGCTCGAAATCAATCGCGTAGTCCACCGCCTCATCCGGGTCATGCGCGAGCACGTTGAAGCCGACCAGGTATCCGCCGGCCAGCTCGCCATCGAGATCTTCCGCCGGGGTTGGCTTGTAAAGCCGGACGTCCAGCAAAATCCACCACAGACAGAGCTTGTCTGCTTCTGCCGCGGAAAAGGAATTGTACTGAGTGAGGAGGTTTTCGGAGAGAATGTTGGATCGGGCGCTTTCCCAGAAGATAGCTTCGGCCTCTTCGAGCTTTTCCATTTCGATCATGGTCTCGAAATGAGATTCGTAGCACCAGCAGACCATTTCAGTATCTGCAGGCTTCCTGCGCCGGATAGATTTCATCGCACGCTCCATGGTCTTGAGCGCGTTCTCTTTGTTGCCGAGAGCCAATTGCAGCCGGCCGAGCAGCATCCAGCCCAGCGGGAAAAATGAGTTGCTCTGAAGACACTCACGAATGCGGAGCACCGCCTTATCCAGGTCCCCCGAACGCCATAGACTGACCGACCAGTTGTAATAGGTGTAAAGGTACTCCCGATTCACATTTGCGGCGCGTTCGTAGTACTCAAAAGCCTCTTCGAACTGTTCGAGATCCGAGAGGCAGATCGCGGCTTCAACAAGAATGACGTGGTCGTCAGGATTATGGTGGAGATAGGCGCGGTAGCTGAGATAAGCCTGTTCATATTCTTCTCTCGAACAAAAGATCTCGCCGAGGTATCGAATCGCGTCCGCGCACTTCGGGTCGATGGTCAGTGCATCATTGAACTGCTCGATGGCCTCATCATCACGCTCGAGTTTATAGAGTGCGAACCCCCACTCGTATGCGGTCGTGCTGTCCTCGGGCATCAGTTCGCTGGCCTTGGCGAAGTAGATCAGGCTCTCGTTTTCACGGCCCGCTTCTGAAAGCAGCTGCCCCAATGACCTGAAGAATCGGCCTTCACTCTGGTATTCGCGAATGCCATCACGGAGCAGGCGTTCGGCTTCTTCAAAGCGATGGAGATTCGACAGTGCGTAGGACCGCCAATAGAGAAATTCAACTTTCACGCCGCTTTGCAGCTCTTCGACCGCCACCTGGTCCAGACAGGTGAGCGCCTCCTCACACTGGCCGGCCAAAATCAAATCCAGAGCTTCTTGGATCAGGTGTTCCATCCGTCCATGGAAAGCGATTCAGTGGGACTCGCAAAACGAATGACCAGGAATTATAGAACCGGCCAAGGCACCCGCCATATCGGTCGGAGTAAAACAACGATTCGAGGCGGTTCATTCGACTGGGACTGGCTGGGCAAGAGGCAGCCGGGGTTGGAGTAACGGGTTTGTTTGGCCGGATTTTTCGTACTGCGAAGAGCCCGGCTGAAGCCGTTACTCCAACTCCGGCAGACGTTTCTCCAAGACCCTCTTCCAGACTTACCCCATCTCCAAAATCCGGTCGAAGATCGGCGCCGTCAGCCTGCCACAGCGTTAGTCTTTTGGCTATCGTGCTGATCCCAGGAAGCCGGGGTTGGAGTAACGGCTTTAGCCGGGTCTGCCGCACTGCGAAAGAATCCGGCTAAACAGAATCGTTACCCCAACTCCGGCAGACGTTTCTCCAACACCCTCTTCTAGACTTACTCCATCTCCGAAATTCGGTCGAAGATCGGCGCCGTCAGCCTTCCTCTTGCGAATTTGGCCCACTTGCTTTCGGGGTAATCCCAGATGCAGCGTTTGAACATCTGGTAGCTCCTGAGCGCGTCGTTTGCTTTGAGGAAGGAATCGCCGGCCCAGTACAGGGCAGCGGGTTTGAGCTCGCTCTCGGGGAACTTCTCCACGAAGCCTTTGAAATGTTCGCCGCCTTCCGCGAAGCGCTCGGCGAGGATGTAGCTCAGGCCCATCTTGAAGGCGACCTTCTGGACGCTCCCGTGGTCGGGGAATTTTTCGATGAAGCGGCCGAAGACGCCAAGCGCGGTCTGGTAAATCTTTTTGTTGAAGTAGTAGAGGCCGATGCGAATCATAGAGTCGGCGACGAGCGCGTTGTCCGGGTATTTGTAGGCGAGGCGGACGTACTCTTCGCATGCCTGATCGAATTCGCCCTTCTTTTCGTAGCACAGGGCTGTCTTGTATTGCGCGTCCGCCGCGATGATGCTCTCCGAGTAATCGCGAGTGATACGGCGGTACACAAGGACGGCGTCGTCGTATTTGCCCTGCTCCTGGGTGATGTTTCCGAGAAGGTAGCCGATCTGGTCGATCCAATCGGATTCGGGATGGTGGGTGACGAGCTCGGTGAGGATCTCCTGGCCCTCGGCCAGCTCCTTGAGGCCGGTCTCTGACTGTTTCAGCTCGACGTGGTTCTTGCCCAGGTAGTAATAGCATTCACCGACGCGGAACTGCGTCTCGACCGCAAGCTCGTCATCGGGGAAGGAGCGGCTGAAGGCCATCATCTCGCCGTCTGTGCCGGTGACAACGCTGACCTGTGACTGCAAAATTTCCGAGTCGGCTGTCTTGGTGTTGTATTTGTCGTAGTAGACCGCGCTGACGGTGTTTCCGAAGTTGGCTTCGAGCTCGGCGTTTTCCGAATCACCTTTTGCAGAGTGTTTGATCATGACGGAACCGGCGAAGATGCCGCTGTGCGAGAGGCTCTCGACGAGGCGGACGTCAAGGTTGTCGGACGTGCCATCGTCGAAGGTGGATTCGACCTTGATGATGACCGCGTCCCGCTCTTCGGAGATATCCATATCAGGGTCGAGGACCTGCAGGTGAAGCTTCTCGCCGACGTGGGCCAGTTCGAGCTCGGCTTCGTATTCGTCATCGTAGATTCCGAATTCCGCGTCGGAAATGATACGGGCGCTGTCGTAGCGCTCGGTAGCGAGAGGGTTGTCCGGGGTGACTTCGTCCATGTACTGAGCCGTAATGACGTCTCCGCCCATGACATTCAGTACGTCAATAGTCGGCGCGTCCGTCTTCTTGCGGCTGCGACTGCTGCGGCTGCGGCTGCGACTGCCCGCTGATGAGAATTCGCCGTCTCCGAGCTGCTGTACCTGGACGCGAGTGGACGGCGAACCTTTGTCTCCCAGGACGACGCGGATACTGCCGCGGAAACGCCCGAGCTCGAGGCTGTCACTGAGAGCGGTCTGAAATCCGCGGTAGGTTCTGTAGCTGTTGCTGATGTCTCCAATTTTGCATTCGATGATGGATTCTGCGCCGTTGGTGGTGGTGAGCTTGACCTTGACCACGTTGCCACTGTGAAGCGCAGCGTCGGGATCGAGGACTTCGATTTCCATGTCCTTTTCAATGGCGACGAGCTTGGTAGATTCAGTGTCGTCGCCCGGTGTGACCTTGCGCTTGATGTTGGAGATGAGGCGCACTTTCCCGTCGGTCGGCGTTGAGGTGTAGATGTTTGTGCCTCGTTCCGCTTTGTGGCCGGGGTCGGTGTTTTCGTTGTCCATGTATTCGATGGTAATGGAGTCCACTTCTTCCACCTGGAGCGTTTTGGGTTCGCCATCGATGGAGGTATCAATCTCCTTGGTGAAGATGCCCGAGTAAGGATCGGTCTCGCGGGCTACATACTTCATCTTTTTGCCGTTGGCAGTGGTGACGAGGAACGGAATCTCGTCGATGCCGTCGGTCTTGTCTTCGTCGAATTCAACAATCTCGACGATGAAGCGGTCGCCCGGCCGAATACGGCGGACCATGTAATCAATCTGCTTTCGGTTTCCGGACTGGTCTTCAATAAAGTCGTGCACGATGGTGCGCACAAAGCCATTGAAGTAGGTGGCCGCAAGGCTTTCCCGGTAGGTGCGGGGTTCGCCAGGGTGGATGTTCTTCTCGTCACGGTAATTCACTGTGACCTCGTCGCCCGGGCTGAGCTCGAGTATGCTGTTTGTGGCAAGTTCGTGGATCTTCGAGCCTTCGTTGGGCACGAGCTTCTTGCCGTCTTTGTCGTATATACCGATGTGCGCGATGGCGGGTGCGTCGGTACGGAATTCGTGGATGGTCATCCGCACGTGCCGGGTAGCGAAGGGTTCATCAAAGGTGAACGTACCCCTGATGCCCTCTTTCGGAATGTCGGCCTTGAAGGTGAACGTGGGGTAGATCTCGAATTCGCCGATTTCGGGGAAGGTGCCAAAGGTTTCATTAATCACGAGGCGAATGTATCGGCCTTTGACGGGCTCTTTGCGATCGCCCTTCTTGGGCTCTTTCGGCACCGTGTAATTGGCGGTGACGGCCTGCGCACTGGCCAGGCTCGGTGAACTGAAAACGGAAACCCACGTATCCAGGTCTCGAAGTTTGCCCGGGTATTTGCCCGGCGTCTTCTCGACGTACACGTCAAACTGGCGGACCTCGTTGGTGGTGTTCTGCGGACGCAAAATGGTCTTGCCAATCTGGGTGACGCGGCCGAGATCGATATCAACGATCCACTGGCCGAGCTCAGGCTGGCCGACCCAGCGATTGCCGAGGTTGCCGTTTCCTTCGAGCATGGCGGTCGGGCGGCTTTTGTAGCCTCCTGAGCCGTCCGGATCCCAGATACAGATGGCGCCCCTGATGAGCGGGGCCTGATTCTCGGGATAGAAGGCGACGGGGAACCAGGTCTTCCTGTCCTTCGAGCCTTCGAGGATGTAGCGGAGCGGGGCGCGGTCTTCCTTGGGGTCGTAGCCCTCGCCTCGGTTCCATTCGTACTTGGAAATCGGGTGGACTTCCTTGAGGTCTACGCTGATCCATTTGGGCGGACGATTATCGAGCGAACCGACCCAGGCATTGCCGGCCTTGTTGGTGCCGTCGATCGCATAGCGGGCCTCACTGCCTTCGCTGTTATCGGATGCGAGCGCATCGGGGGGCCGATTACCCGTGGGCACGCTGCCCATGAAGATACCAGTGTGCTCGCCGGTTTCCTGGAGCTTCAATTCGACCTGGTCGCCACTGGTGGCTTCGACCACGACGGTGGCGGTGTCCTTTGCGTTGGTGATGTCGAGATCGGGATCGGTGACCTTGATGTAAACGAGGTTGCCCGGTTTGAGCTGCGTTTCGTCGCGGAAGAGACGGGTGGCGTCGCGCTTTTCTTCCTCCACGTCATCGATGACCGGCAGGTCCGATTCCTCTTCTTCCTTAATCTCAGTGGCGGAGGCGATCAGAATGGCGTCGCCCGCAACGGTGATGACTGGCGGCGGCGCGTCGGGGTCGTCGACGACCTTGAAATCCTTTGCCCACTGCGGGTCGTACTTATAGGTAATGGTGTCATTGCCCATAATCTGAAGTTTGCGATCCCTTTTCGCGGGCACACCGAGCTCGGTATCGATCTGGGCAACGAAAAGGCCCTTGCCGATATCGGACTTGCCGAGCAGGATGCGCTCTTCATCGCCGCTGGAGGTGGTCACGATAACCGGCACTTCGGAAGAGCCGCGGGCGATGGTGAGGTCACGATCGCTCAGCCGGATTCGAAGAGAACGTCCGGGCTCGACCAGCCGCTTGCTTTCGCCCGACCACGCGCCGATGAGGCGCAGCGCTTCGAGCGCTTCCTTGTATTTGCGGCGTTCCTGGTAGACAGTGCCAAGCCGGTAAATGATTTCATCCGCGGTTTCATTCTTGGGCATGAAGGCGAGCACTTCCTTGAACTTCGCTTCTGCCTTCTTCGTCTCGCCCTGGGCATGGAAAAGAATGCCGAGCATCAAGTGCGCACGGGACATGGTGTCTTCATCCGGGCTGGTGGCGAGGTCTTCAAAAATCTCCTCGGCCTTCGCAAAAATCTTTTGCGACATCAGGGTCTGTGCGACCTTGAAGCGGGCCGAGACGTGCTCCGGCAGGTCCTTGTATTCCGGCAGCGTGAGGACGGTGTTGTACTCCTCCCGGGCGATTTCGAAGCTTTCTTCACGGAAGTAGGCATCGCCGACGAGGAGCTGGATGCGGGCCCGCTCAGAGTTGCTGACGTGCTTGTCGTCCTTGCGCTTGATGAGGAAGTGACGACAGACCTTGATCGCCTCGCCGGTTTCCTTCTGCGTAAGAAGCCCACGAATGATGAGGTCGATGAACTCAAACGACAGCTTGTGCTGATGATCGAAATAGAGCTCCTGATTCTGCTGGTAACGCTCCCAGGCGAGATCTGGCTCGCCGCTGCGTGCGAAAACGTTGCCCCAGAGCAGGCCGGCTTCGGGTTTGTTGGGATCGATGTTGGCGAATGCCTCGCCGGACTTGTTGAGGGCCTGGCCCATGATGCGCTCCGCATCGCTGCGCCGCTTGGAATCGATCCGGCGATGGATGGACAGCATCGTGCGGAAGATGGCCGCGGCCTCGCCGTAGCGTTCCTGATCCATGCGCTTCTGCGCTTCGCCCTTCGCGTAATCCCAGAAGGTCGAATGATTGCGCGGCATCGCGTAAAGCAGCTTCTGAAGCTGGATGTTTGACGTCATGTATTCGCCGCGCCACGACCGGTAATTGCAGAGCCTGACGCCAATGCTGAAGGTCTCGCTGTGCCCCCGATAGTAGCGGAGGTACTGTCCGTAAAGCTTGTCGAGCGCTTCGTAGTCCGCGTCGCTGATGGAGCGGGCCAGGCGGACCTCTGCGGCCATCATGGCGTTTGCACGCTGCTTGGGGCCTCCCGCGGCCTTTTGAAGGATCCGTATCTTGCCGGTCTTGACAGGCGCTACGACCCACGTGCTTGTCAGTTCCTGGATCGGCTGAAACTTCTGAAAGCCCGGAATGTCCACGTAAGCCTTACCATTGTGATACTGCAGCTTGATGGCCTGCGGAAGGAGCTGAGCGCCGGCCCAGAAGATCTGAATGCGGCGAATCTCTTCCGGCTTCTTCATGGCAAGCTCGATGAAGTGTTCGCCTTCGCCTTCCTCCGATACCCACGAGTAGCTCGGGTGCCCGTTGTTTCCATTGGTCTGGCCGTCCTGCAGGCGTGAAGCGAGGAACTGTTTACTCGTCGAGCTCGGCGTGGCGGTAAAGTTGACAAAGCTGCTGTGCTGCGTGGCCAGACGGTGGTAGGCGTTCTTGACGCGGCTGTCACTGTTGTTCTTGAAGTGATCCAGCGCCTCTTTGTAGATGACGTATGCCTGATCGTATTCGCGGCGGCTCCAGTGGTAGTTGACGATCTTGTCGTAGGCGTAGAGGTTTTCGGCCCACTTGAAACGGAAGTCTTTCCAGACACGGCGATAGACCTCCAGGGCCTTTACAAACCCGTATTCCTTTTCACGTTCCATCCGGTTGCCCAGATACCAGAGGAGCTGCGCGGAGTAACCGTGTTTTGGATTGGCCTTGATCCAGGTCTCGGTCATTGCGATGGCTTCGGCCGTGGGCACGAAATGCGGCGGGGTGTAAGACTGGATAGCGTGATAAGCCGCGTTGTAACTGGCGGTGGCGTGGGGGTGGCCAGCCTGAAGTTTTTTGAAGGCGGCGATGGCCTGGGCGCGGGCGGCTTCGTTTTCCTTCCCCATGTTCCACTTGGTCATCGCCTGGCGGTAAAGCATGTCCGGAGTGCTGGGATGACCGCGGAACTTTCCAAGCCACATATTGGTGAACGCGAATGCCGCGTTGTGATTGCCAAGATTGTTGAGGCAGTTCCAGAGGTAGCTGCCGAGGTGCGAAGGATCGAGGCCGTCGTTGGCCATCATCCAGCGCTGGTAGAGCCCCATCGCCTTCATGTAGTCCTGCTTGGAATAGCTGTAGAGGTGATCAGCGTATCTGCGCATCCACCAGCCTTTTGGGGGCTGCTCGGACTGATACTGAGCGATAAGCTCGCGGGCCACGCCATAGTTGCGCCAGACGTCGTTGACTACGTACACGTGATGGCTCTTCCAGCGATTCGCGGCGGGCGAGCCCTTCATCGCGGCGATAAGCCGCTTGTACATGCCGTTCATGAGCTGGTAGTTTTTGGTCTTGCTGCCTTCGTAATAACGGGCGAGCGCACGTAGGGTGTTCCAACTGTTGGGGCCCTTCTCGACTGCTTCCTTGTAGGTGGCTTCGGCCTTGGCGTAATCCCGTTTGCCCGCATAAACGGCCGCCAGGTTGAGGTAGTAATCCTCCGTCGGCTTCGCCGGCTTGCGGGTGGTGAGCTTTTCGATGTCCTTGTTGTAGGCATCGATCCAGTTCATGTAACGAATGGCCACGTCGCGCTCTGCATTGCCGGCCGGGATGTCTTTGAGCCAGTCGTTGTAGTGTTTGATCGCGTCGGCGAATTGAGCCATCGCCTGGTTGGCGAGCGCGGTATTCAGCAGCTCCTGCTTCCCAATGGCGCGCGGCTTTTCAATGATGAACGATCCGGCAATGCCGCCGGTTGAACCGCTGTCCTTCACTTTGACCGCGATGCGAATCTTGCCTTCAGTTTTTTCGGTGTTGAAACGCAGCTTGAACGCCTTGTTTTTGCCGGAGTGGCTGCCGGCGAGTTTGCCGTCGACGTAGAGCCACATCTGATCATCGACGTTCGAGAAGACGGCCACGTATTCGCCCTGCTCCCCCACGGCATCGATCTCGGCCGCGTACCAGCCGACGCCGTCGAAACCGCCCCAGTCCTTACCCGTTTCGATGGGCTTCCAGTCTTTGAGCGCGGCCGTGGCCCAGGTCTCGTCGCTCTCGCCCTTTTCGTCACGCTTGAACACCATTTTGGCCATGCGGTCTACGTGAATGGACTGCTCACGGAGCAGCGGCTTGACGATCTTCTTGCGCACGTCGTTGATGTAGTTGCGCATGCTGCGGTAGGATTTGTGCTGGGAGTAGCGGTGGAGTTGCGCGTATGCTTCGAGCTGCTTGCGGTGTAGCTCGGCGACCTGGTTTTTGGGCGCCTTGAGCGACAGCCCGCGGTAGGCATGGCCGAGGTAGTAGAGGGTCCAGGCTTCGCCCCAATCCATCTGACGGATGTCGAGCACCTGTTTGGCAAGCGCGACTGACTTGGTGTACTCGCTGAGTGAATTGTAGCGGGACATCAGGTAAGCGATGCCGTGACGCAGGTTGCCGCTCCAGGGATCCTTCTTGAGCGACTGGGAAACGAATTGAGCCGCGCCGTCGAGGCTTTTGGATTTGGCAAGATGGCTCTCGGCCAGCCAGCGAATGGAGTAATCCTTATTTGCCCAGTGCTGGTAGTTGTAATGTTCCCCGATGATCTTCTGAAAGTTGGCGATGGCGTTGTCGTAATCTTTGGCTCGCTGATAGTAGATGTCGTAGGCCAGCATCCAGAGCGCGCGGACGGTCGGGTCCGTGTGGCCCTTGTATTTCGTGAAGACCGGCTGCAACGTCTCGACAGCCTTGGCGAGTGCAGCCTTGGCTTCAGCGGTGGCCTTGCGGGCGACCGCGTTGTCGTGGCGATTCAGGTAGACGTTCGCCTTATAGGTATAGATGTAGTTGGCGTTCCAGGTCGAAAACTTCTGGACGAGTTGATCGTAAGTGGCCGCGCCTTCGTCCCAGCGTCCCGAGTCGCGGAGCTGGTTTGCGAGGTTGTAGAGGTCGTCAGG
>JASLXP010000087.1 GCA_030740295.1 Planctomycetota bacterium | reverse complement strand
GAAGCAGCCAACATGCATATCATTATTTCGACCGGCTACTACCGGGAGATGGAGGACGGTGCTTACTGGGTGAAGAAACCCGAAGACAAGATCTGGCCTTTTGTGACGAGCTCAACTGTGGAAGAGCTGACTGAATTCTGCACGCGGGAAATCGCCGAAGGGATCCATGGGACGGAGGTCCGTGCAGGTGTCGTCAAGCTCGGTACCAGTCAGCCGGAGATGACAGAAACAGAAAAGAAAGCGTTTCGGGCCGGGGCCAGAGCGCAAAAGGCCACGGGCGTTCACATCACGACGCACTGCACTCGAATTGGCGCAGAGACGAGTCAACTTCAGATTCTGGATGAAGAGGGCGTTGACCTGAGTCGAGTTGTCATCGGCCATACCGCCGGCCACCTGATGGACGAAGACTGTCGAAAGGTATGCATCGAATGGATGAAGCGCGGCGCCAACTTTCTTCCCACTAACCTCGGTATCACCGACAAAGATCCAAAAGGCAGTCGCTGGCAACCCCTCGTCGAAGCGATCCACGAAATCTTCGACATCGGGCTTGGCGATAGAATCACTTTCGGGCTGGACTGGGCATACTGTTCGGAGCACGGAGAGTTTTCCGCCTGCACCTTCATGCCTCCACCACCTTACCTCCACATGTTTTCTCACACCTTGCCGGCCTTCCGCGAGATGGGTCTGACAGCGGAAGAGGAAGAGGCAATCATGCGAACGAATCCGCAGAGAATCTTGCCCGTGCTTTGAAGGTGTCAAGTTGCAGTGGCTACGGCATCTCCTCAGACAGTGGCAAAATTATTTGGCGGAAAAATCATTGAAGATTTACTTCGGAACTTCTGCGCGTGTGCGTGTACTTTTCTTTGTCTTAATCCTCGTCTTAATCTTTGTCTTCTCTGAGTCCTCATGATCTCAAATGGTTACGGACCAGAAGTCAGGACGAAGATTAAAACGAAGATTAAAACGAAGATCGTGGCTGCGGTCGTCATGCTGCCTTAAGAAACCAGGAGACACAAAATGAGCAAGTCCAAACAAGGAGTGGTGGCGTCGTGCAACGTTCGACAGGTTCCTATCCCAAAAACCAGGGACCCTTTCGTGAATACTCCTCTCATTTCGCTCGGTTCTGACAGGAGCGGCGTCGAGCGGTTTTGGATATCCACCTGGAATTCGCTTGAGGGATGTATCTGTGCATTGGTGGACGAACGAGGTGGCCACGAACTGTTCCGGCCAGGTCCGCCACATTCGGGCTTCTACAGTGCCGCTCCGCAGGACAAACACACTTTGTGGCTCTGCGGGGATCTCTCCAGAGTTGTCCGGTTCTCTCTGACTCGCAAGACATTCACGAGTTTCCCGACAGGCGCCCCTTCCGCGCTCGTCTTCCAGGGCATGGTCTTTGACCCGGACACCGGCAAGCTCTTCGCACTCGCTTACCCTTACTCAGGCACGACTGCTTTCTCTTTTGATACCCGAACAAAGAAGACCGCGCGAATCTATGAAGACATCGCACCCGATCATTACATGCGGCGCTCTTTCCCTAATGGAGACGGGACCTGGTCTATTCTCGTCGGTACACCTGGAACGAGCATGCTTAAGTGGGATCCGGTCAACGAAGAGGTCCAAACTGTTCGCAAGCCCCCGCAATCCTCCGATCTTCGGGTCATTAAGGACAGCGATGGAAAAGTCTACATGGCCGGGCAGGGATGGTACGACCCACTGACAGGCAAGCTCAGAAAATCCGGGCCGAAGCCAGAAAAGAAGGCTGCGTGGTTCGGTCGCCTGGGGCAGACCGCCTATGGCTCGACATGGGACAGTGGGCACCTGATCGTGCACTCCTGGGATCTGCCAACCGGAAAAGTGACGAGAGTCTGCGATTTTCCGGATACGCACACCATGAACGTCAATCTTACCAAGTCGGGCAAGATCATCGGCGTCAGCATGTACGGCACTCTGAGCATCTTCGATGCCGAGACCGGGGCTCCGGAGTGTTCAAGATGGTTGCCATCGGATGCAATCGGCGAAGTCGACTGTTTGTGTCCCATCAGCAAGTCAAGACTTCTTGGAACTCCCTTTATTACACAGCGATTCTGGGAGGCAGACCTCCGGACGGGAAAAGGCTTCGACTGCGGCCGTGCTGCGCCGGGAGGAGGAGAAGTTCTCCGGACATGGAAGATGGGAGGCAAGGTCTACATGGCAGCCTACGCGGGGGGAGAGCTTGTTCAGTACGACCCGTCGGAGCATCCTCACTTTCCGGAGAACCCTCGCGTTGTGGCCGACCCGCCGGGTGGGATGAGACCGGTCGCTTCTGCTGACGACGGTCGTCATCTCTACTACGCGTCCAATGCCGGGTACGGCAAGCTTGGCTGCAGTCTGACGAAATACGATACGAAGACCGGTATAGCCATCTACCACGAGAACCCTCTTGGCGATCAGGCCATACCCTCTCTCGTTCATGACTCGGTCACCGGTCTCCTGCTGTGCGGCACAACCTATGACGCAGACTGCCGGAGCTGCCCGCCCACCAGCGACCGCTGCTATCTCGCACGCATCGGCAGAAAAAACGCAAAGAATCGATCTCCGAAAGAAGGAGACCTGAAGGTCAGGAAGACAGCTCTCGCACCATTGGGCACCCGTTCCGCCCGGGTCGAGGGCCCCATGGGGAAAGGGCGTTGGTTGTGCCGATTCAACTCAGAGGAATGGGGACAGAAATGGGCTTCCGTCGATTTTCAGAAGCTGAAGGATGTAGGGAAAGAAGAGCTGCAGGATTTTCCAGCCGGTTATCTTGACCTGCGATACGCCGGCCGGGTCGGACATTTCGTTTTGCGTTTTGAAGACCGATTGGAGTTGTGGGACATGGCAAAAGGCAGATGTCTCAAACTCCTCGTAAAAATCGGGCCCCGTCACCCTATGTCAAAGTTTTGGGTCATCGGCCGTTCCATATATTTCAGGCGCAGGAAGTCCATCATCGTTCTCGAGGATGTCTTGTCCGGCCGTTGAAGGCAGCATGGGTCTGAACGCTCCCGTGCTTGTGCCTCTTTCCGCACCGGTCGGGGTCTTGCCAGACTTGTGAGCCCGGCCTACGATGGAATTCGCGATCACGACAGTCTCTGCGCGCGAAACAGATTGGGAGAACTATCCTCGTGAAATCCAACCCTCAGATGCCTGACGTCAGAGAACTGCGACTCTTTGACAGTTGCGTCACCCTCGGCCGATTGGTCCGGGCTGGGTCTGCGGAGAGCCTTACGCCGGACAATATCTATGACGTGATGGACCAGCACGACATCGCCGAAGCTCTGGTCCATGAGAACGAAGCCAGGCTCGTGCGGCCCCGGTCACATGGAAACAATCGCCTGCTTGATGAAATTCGAGGCATGGACCGGCTTCACCCGGTTTGGGCCCTCGAGCCGCCGAAGAAACCAGACTCCGCGGAGGCGCGGGGCATGGTTGAGGAAATGATTGGTGCCGGTGTCCGTGCCGCACGACTTATGATGGGTGTTGCTCCGCCCCTTCTGTGGCTCTGGGATGACCTTCTGGCAGCGCTGGAAGAGCACTCCGTCCCGTGTTTCCTCGACTTTGCGCCCGACAATTATCGTCCTCCTTTCGGCGCGACCAATGCGACACCGGACGCATTGATCATGGACAGCCTTCGGGACGTGTGCCTCGCGCATCCTGGCCTGCAGATGATTCTGTCGCACGTCAGCGGTGGGCTCGGACTGGCACAACCGACTCTCCCCCTCATTTATCGTGTGCCCAACCTCCACCTCGATATCACCAGCATCGTGGATTACTGGCGGGAAGTGTCGAGGGAGGCCGGGCCGGAGAGAGTCTTCTTTGCCACCGGGATGCCCTATTACGATCCGGCAATTCTTGTTTCCAACGTCCAATACGATCCGATTCTGAGCGCTGATGCCAAACGGAAAATCTGCGGCGATAATCTCAGGGCTCTGCTGGAGGGCGTCAGATGAGCACTATCCTCGAAAACTGGCAGGCCGGGCTGGGTTTCCCGAACGTTCTCGCAATCGATGGGCACATCCACGTCCACGACTGGCCGCATGGGGCGAACTTTAATTCGGTCGATGAAATGGCTGAGGGAGCGGTGACTTACATGGACGCGAACGGTATCGACGGCTGCTGCGTTCTCAGCGGCGGATACATGAGCAGTGGCTGCGACTACACGGTCGGGAACGATATCCTGATCGATCTGGTGGGCAGATTGCCCGACCGGCTCATTGGATTCTTGAGCGTAAACCCGAACGATCGCGAGCAGAATATTCTCGGAGAGCTCAAGCGCGTCGAGCGGGCGGGTATCCGCTGCATCAAGCTTCTCAACAGCTACCAGCAAAATTATCCGGGCGACGGGCCGAATCTAATGGCCCTCTACCGTTTTGCCGCCGACCACAACATGCCTGTCATCAACCACCACTGGCCGGCAGATGTTCTGCTTCGCATCGCCGAAGAGTTTCCGACGGTCGATTTCATCATGGCCCATTACGGCGGCGGGGCGTATGACCTTCTGAATGCGCGCCCGAACATCCATGCGAACATCTGGGGGCTCGGCGCCCTGGGCTTTCTGGAAAAGGCCGTTCAGACAATTGGGCCGGATAAATTCATGTTCGGCTCGGACGGATTTATGAATCCCGTCTCGGTCGGCATCGGCCCCGTTGTTTACGCCGACATTACTGACGAAGACAAGCGCAAAATCCTCGGCCTGAACGTCGCCCGGATACTCGACAAGGCCGGAGCTCTGCCGCAAGAACTGAAAGAGAAACTCAACTCAAAGTAGCCGACCTACGCGAACTCGTGTCTCCCACTGTGTGCTGCACCCAGCGGCTTCACCCCGACGCCGACAACCTACTTCTCCACCGGCACAACGATTCCCCTGATAATGATGTTCTGGCAGAAGACGAAGACCAAAAAGGTGGGTATGGCCGCGACCAGAAGCGCCGCAAAGGTCAGCCCCATGTGACCGCGGTATTGAAGGTTGTAGAGGAAGACCATCAGCGTCCACATCTTCTCATCGGGGCAGAGAATAAAGGCGAACATGAAATTCCCATATGCCTGCGTGAAGGCCCCCAGAGCCAGCACAGCGAGGATCGGCTTGGAGAGTGACATGGTCAAGTGCCAGAACATCACCCACTCGCCCGCGCCGTCTATGGTGGCGGATTCGTAAAGTTCGCGGGGCAGAGAATCGAAGAAACCCTTGAGCAGAAAAATGCTGAAGCCGTTGGCCATGCCAGGCAGGATGAGCGCCCAGAAAGTGTTCAGCAGACCGAGGTTCTTCACCAGCAGAAAACTCGGGATCATGGTCACCGCGGCCGGGAAGGCCATCGTGGTCATGCAGAACAGCAGCAGCTTGTAGGAGCTCGGCGGGCGAAACCGGCTCAGCGCGTACGCAGCAATCGGGTTGACCGTCAGGGACACAAGGATGGAGAGCATGCAATAGACGATCGTATTAAACAGGCTGTACCCATGCAGTACGATGTAATCGATCACCTGCACATAATTGGCGGTCATGAACTCCCAGCGGATGGCATCCTGGTTGGCAAGGAAGTCCGCGTAATCCACTTCGAGCGAGGGGAGGGGCACATGTTCGAATGAAATGTATTCGGCCCCGTGGGCTTTGTTCAGGGCATCCGGATCCCCGTATCTGTTTTTGAGGAAGGCTCTGTATTTGATCTCAGGGCTCGTCAGATACAGAAATTCAATGGGCACGGTCTTAATGAACTCAGCCCAGTCAACGAGTTGCTCCGATGCGTTGACGAGGTCGACTGGAAAGGCCGCCTCTTCGAATGAAGGAAAACTGGTCTTGTACCTTCGATTCAGAAGCCCCAGGTCACCCGCGTATTGTTTATCCAGGAATGCCCGGTAATGAGGAAGCGCGTCCGCACGGACCCGGATGAACTGCAGATTCAGCTCTTCTCGGACGAAGTGCTCCCATTCCTTGCGCTCGAGTTCGTTCTCGGGCGCCACAGACCGGAGGGTAATGTCGCTGTAGTTTCTCCAGCTCGTCTTGTGCTTCTTGTTGTATTCGTCGATCTCCTGTCCGTACGTCGCCTCCAAGTAGGTCTGCACATACTTGCCATCGAGGCTCGGATAGAACCGAAACCATACGGGCTGATTCTCTTTGAATTCGTAGTAAGCGATGAGCAGCGGATGATCGTTGAGCTGATATCGCCGCTCCGTCAGACGCTCGGTCATGCGGCCGACGCCTATCCAGCTTTCCGCGTAGGTCTCAAACCTCTTGTTGAACGTATCGAGATCGCCGTCCGTGATCTCCTGCAACAGTGAACGAAACTCACGTTCCTTCCAGGGCATGAGTTTGTTCGAGTGCTGTGTGTAGCCAAGCCAGTAGGTGCTTGCGGCAGGCTTGTGCTCTGCTTCGAATTCTTTCCAGTCCTTTACCCTCTGCACATTGTATTTGCCTGGAGGGATAGAACCGGACCACCACTGAAGGCTCTCGGCACCTGTGGGCTGGGCCGATTCAGAATCCGGCTTGCCCGGAATGTTTACCTTCGCGAACTCATATGCCTTGATCCGGTTCGCATGTTTGAACTCAGTGATCTGATTGTTGTATTTGAATTCGAGATGCTTGCGGAAAAGGACGTCCGGATTGCGGAAGAAGGCTGGCAGCACATCGAATTCATTCTTGTCCACGTCCGACTTGAATGATCCCGAGATCATCAGCAGAAAAGGATACACCATCGTCGTCGCACCCAGCGTCAGCACCACGTACAGGCAGGCTATGAGCAACCTGACGTGTATTGATTTTCTACCGACTGTCGAGATGAGGGGCATGGCTGCAGATGAGATTGGTGAATGGTGAATGGTGAATGGCGCATCATTTGGCCTGTGAATGACAGAGCGATGTGGGACGCCACGACGATTCAGGATTCACGACTCACGATTCAGGATTCAAGATTCAGGATTCAGGATTCAAGATTCAGGATTCAGGATTCGATTCAGGATTCACGATTCACGATTCAAGATCCAGGATTCACGATTCAAGATTCACCATTCACAATTCACAATCCACATCCCCTCAACTTGCTGTGCGAAATTCGACGTTTGAGAGCCGTTTCAGTTGGAAAACCGTGAAACCGATCAGCATGGCGCCGAGGACCCAGGCGGAGGCGGTGGCGAATCCGAATTTCAGATAGACGAACGCGTCGTAGAAGATCTTGAGAGCAAGCACGCGGGTCGAGCCCGCGGGCCCGCCGCCGGTCATGGCGAGGATGTATTCGGCGACTCTGAATGCGCCGACGACCGCGCCGATGAAATTGATCACGATTAAGACCTTAATGCTGGGGATCGTGATGTGGCAGATCTTGGCCAGGAAGCCGGCGCCGTCGATGTCCGCGGCTTCATAAAGGTCTTCCGGTATCGTCTTGAGGGCTGCCAAGTAAATGAGACAGCCCGGCCCGATGCCTGACCACACCAGCGGCAAAATGATGCACGGCATGGCCCAGGTTTTTTCGTCCAGCCATTTTTGTGGCTCGAAGGGCAGATCCAGATACTGGTCCAGTCGCCACGTGATAAGAAGTGTTGCTGCAGCAAGAGCGGCGAATACTGGTGCGGCGATTTTCCTGTCTTCGCGATGATTGAAATAGGCAGCAACGGAAAGTACCGCGGTGATAAATCCACCGATAAGCCAGATGCCGTTTGCAGGTATCGCCAGGATCATCTGATTAAGCAAGCCACTCGCAGACGGATCGAAAAAGCTCTTCCACATCAGCATCACGACAAGCCCCGAGATAACTGCGGGCAAGTAATACAGAGTACGGTAAAGGATCTTTCCGTGTGGAATCTCGTGAAGCAGGATGGCCAGGATCACCGGAGCGAAAAAACCAAATGAGATCGCCAGAAACGCATACCAGAGGCTCGCACGCAGTCCCTGCCAGAATTCGGAATCCCAGAACACAGTGGCAAAGTTGTCCAGCCCGACCCATTTCGTCGGCAGGACAATCCGGTAATCCTGAAACGCCATCAGACCACCCCAGCCAAGCGGAAAGTACTGCCAGAGCGCAATCGCACCCATCGCCGGAACAAGGAGCAGGTAAGCGAACCAAAATTTCTTGAATTGCCATCTCCCCTTCCCAACGCTCTCCGGCGGCGTGAAGATTCTCAGGATATAAAGGAACAGCGCGCTGAAAAGAGCAAGGATGACCACAGCCACAGCCAACGCGATGCGCCGCCGTTTCTGCATCACCTCTTCCGGCACGCGCCCGATCATCTTTTCGTTGGCCAAACGAACATATTCATCCAGCCACTTTTTTATCTCTTTTCTGATTTCATCTCGAGTGGCGGTATCGACCTTCGCCAGTTCTGCTGACAGCTCTGCCTCGGTGATGTCAGGCCGCTCGGCCTTCAGCTTTTCCCGTGCTGCCTCCACTGCCTCGAAAGGCTTGGTGGCAATCCCCGCCTGCAGCATGTGATCTGCCGGCTCGCTCATGAACCGGTATACCATCTGGCAGTTGCGTCCGTAAGGTTCCGGCTCGCCGTCCGTCATGGCTGCCGAATATGCCTCCTGCCAATGCTTGGGAATTCGCCGCAGGTACTCGGTATAGCCGAGCTTCTTGAGGTAGCGCGGGTTGGCGAACATGCCGTAACCGTTTTCGACGAGGACCTTGGTTCGAATTTCCTTAGCCTCGGCAGACCCGAGAAAGTGCACAAACTTCCATGCCGCCTCGAGAACGTCACGGCCCTTCTTTTCTGCGCCGGAGAAAATGCCGCACATCGTGCAGTTCAATTCTGAGCCGCGCCTGCCGCTGGGCCCGAGCGGTACGGGCGCTATGCCCACGAGCTCGGGGTTGATGTCGACGAGGAAGTCTTCAGTGAAGTACATCTCCTTCATCGCAATCCGGCCATTGTTCCACAGGTTCCATCCATCAAGGTCCCGATTCACCACGCCCTCGATGACGTCGCCATTTGGATGCCGCCACTTGCCCTCCACGAGCTCGAGAATGAACTCATAGGCCGCAATGGCTTCAGGAGTATTGAAAGAAGCGAACCATTCGTCCTCGCCGCGATCCTCCATGGCTTTCGCTCCTGCCGAACACAGGACGCTGTAAAAATACCACGACCAATGATCGCCTTTGCCCCATAGCAGGCCCTGCGTTCCCTTTTCCGGATTCGTGCAGCGGCGGGCGAATTCAATCAGTTCCTTCCAGTCCTTTGGTGGCCGCTCAGGGTCGAGCCCGACAGACTTGAACAGATCCTTTCGCCAGACCATCCCCTTGATGTAGTTTCCGTACGGCAGTGCCCAATAATGTTTTTCGGTGTCTACTCCGGACGCCTTCCCCGGGCCCCATCGCCGTATAACTTTTTCGACCTGCGGCAGAATACGCTCCTTGCGTTCTTCTGCGGGCAGCTTGTTTATCCATTCATCGAGCGGATAAAGGAAGCCCTCCTGGATGTAGGTATCCGATTGCCGAAAGTTCACATAAATCACGTCCGGGCTGACGCCGCCCGCGATGGCCATCAGTGGCCGGCTGTCCATTCCGAGCTCCGGAATGGAGATGCCCTGCGGAGCGTAAGGCTTGATGTAAGGGAACTTCTTCTTGAACGCCCGGATTACCTCACGGTCGCACATGGCCCGGATACTGGTCGATTCCGGGCGCGGCAACTGCCAGACGGAGAGCCGGATATCCTTGGGCTGCTCGGCATTCAATGAGAGCAGGACGCCGGCGAGGAGAAGAGATTTCAGTGAAGCCATTGGTGGGAATGCGATTTGACGATCCAGACCTGGACATCCGAATGCTTTCAGTGCGACACTCTAAGATCTGATCTCAGAGGCTCAATTGGTTGCCGTGATATTTCGTAAGACAGAGCTCTGATTGTCCTTGTCGAGGTGAGACCGCGTGAGCCATTTCAGACATGAATGTATCCTCCGAGCCTTGTCCTTCGCACTGAGATGATTTGAACTTCAAGAACTGCTGCACATCTCTGGATCGTTTTACAGCGCTCTGCATTGCCGGGGGCCTGGTCGCGTCGACTGTGATCTTCTGGAATGACCTGGGAAAACTGCGCAGGACGGAAAACGTTCGCAAAGAAAAACTGGCCACCTGGTCACTCAGCCCAGGCGACAG
>JASLXP010000086.1 GCA_030740295.1 Planctomycetota bacterium | reverse complement strand
GCCGGGCCAGGCGTCTCGATTCTTTTTGTCCCGGCGGTCGTAGGCATCCGAATGCTCCATGGAGATGAGCTTGATGGCCACCTCCAGGTTGCCCGAAGCATCCTGTCCCTTATAGAGCTCGGCCATACCTCCCTTGGCCACCGGTTCGGTGACTCTAAAACCACCAATCGTCTCTGGGATCTTCTCGTTCTTGAATTTGGCGACAGTGGCGGTCTTTTCGATCAACTTTCGTCTCCACTCTTGAAAAGCTTTTCTGCCAGTTGCCGAAATTCAACCGTGTAGAAATCCGAGGTGAGATCTCCGATGAGTTGGATGAACTCCTCAAAAAAGAACTCGAGTGCCTTCAAAGTCTCCTCCTGCAATTCAGGCACATGGGTGCCCTGAAGGCTGAAGAAATCTACAGTCGTGCCATCGTGGTCAACGTTCTGAAAACACTCGTGCTCCTCGCCCGCAAAGTCCAGCATGTTGGCGAGAATGGATTTCAAAGTGATCTCACCGACCGATGGCTCCAACTTCTCGCACATCTGCGCGAAGACCTTCTGGTATCGATCGATGGTTTCGAAATATGGGAGTGTTCGCAGCACGCCGCCAATGGTCGGATCCTGAGAACTCACGGCAGGTCCCTCACTAAGATGAATGCGATGGATTCGCTTCGACAGATTCCATTACGAATATAGGGCACGGCTCTGGTGTTTTCAACGCCCGAGCGGTGAGCAGGAAATCGGGGAATGCCCAGGTACCCATCGCAGCGTTTCTTCTGCTCGTCTACAGCACCACACCCCATCTCGATATTGACAGACCACAGAGAATGACTATAGACATTAACATTATGATTGACGTTCAGGACGTAGATGGGTGCGCGAAACGGATGGTGAGTCTAGCATTCCTACCGAACTCTCAAATCCATTAACGTGGTTCTGCGCTCCCGAGATTGCCAGCAAGCTCAGTGGGGCAGAAAGACCGGAAATGTATGAGTGAAGCAAAGGAAATTGATCCGGCCGAGTTCTATGAGACCTTCCATGCGGTTCGCCGCGAGGTTAGAAAGGTCGTCGCCGGGCAGGAAGGCGTCGTTGAACATCTCCTGGCCTCGGTCTTTGCTGACGGGCATGTCTTGTTGAAAGGACCGCCCGGGCTTGGCCGAACTCTGATGGTCAGGACCCTGGCGCATGTCCTCGGTCTGGAGTTCCGCCGGATTCAATTCTCACCAGACCTGCTTCCGACTGACATCCTCGGAGCAGAAGTCCTCGAAAGCAACGTGTCGACTGGTGAAAGGAAATTCCGTTTTTTCAAAGGCCCGGTGTTTGCCAATCTGATCTTGGCTGACGAGGTGAACCGCAGTCCAACGCGCACCCAGGCAGCTCTGCTCGAAGTGATGCAGGAGCGGCAGGTCACTTCGGTTGGCCACACCTATTTCCTGCCCAAACCGTTCATTCTCATTGCCACGCAAAACACCTTGGAGACCGAGGGCGTCTGGACATTGAGTGAGGCGCAGACCGACCGCTTTCTGATGATGATCGAACAGGATTATCCGCAGGAAGACGAAGAGCGGCGGATGCTGAGGCTCACTACCGGCAGCGGCCGCCTCATGCCTGAGTGCGTGACCGATGCAGAGACCATTCAAGCCATGCAGCGGCTGGCAAGAGAAGTGCCCGTAGTGCCATCAGTGAAAGACTTTGCCCTCTCGATCGTCCGGTCAAGCAGGCCTGGTGAGAGTGAGGCCGTGGAAGCTTCGCGGCACGACGTGCGGCTGGGCGCATCTCCCCGCGCCGCACAGGCGCTTTTGCTTTCAGCCAAGGTACTCGCGCTCGCGCGGGGACGCAGGCATGTCACAAGGCAGGACGTGATTGGAGTAACGAAGCCCGTGATGGCCCATCGGCTCTTGATGGACGTCCGAGCTCATGCAGAAGGTCGCGGCCATCAACAAGTGATCGATGCCCTGATTCAACAGGCAAAGCAGAAGAGCCTGGCAGAGACGTCCAAGTGGACTAGAGAGCTTTTGAAGATCTGAATCCTTTTGATCCATACATACAACTGCAAACAGGTGAACAGCTATGAGTGAAACTGGTTTTGAAATCCCCGCGGAAGAACCCTGGACGGACCAAGACCTTGAGAAGATTGGGCATCTGAAAGAGGCCAACGCAAGCATCTTGCAGCAGATTAGAAAGGCTGTCGTCGGTCAGGACACCGTCGTCAGGCTGACCCTGATCAGCCTCTTCTCAAAGGGGCACTGCCTCTTGATGGGCGTGCCTGGTCTGGGCAAAACGCTGCTCGTCCGCACCCTCGCGTCCGGCCTGTCGCTGAAGTTTGCTCGCGTGCAGTTTACGCCTGACCTGATGCCATCGGACATTACGGGCACGGAAGTCATCCAGGAAGACAAAGCCACGGGCGAGCGCCACTTTAATTTTCTGCCCGGTCCTATATTCACCAACATTCTTCTGGCAGACGAGATCAATCGTACCCCGCCAAAGACGCAGGCCGCGCTCCTCGAAGCCATGCAGGAAATACAGGTTACGGTAGGTGGCGACAGGAGAGAGCTCGAAGCCCCATTCTTTGTCCTTGCTACCCAGAACCCCATCGAGCAGGAAGGGACATATCCCCTTCCTGAAGCGCAGCTCGACCGGTTCATGTTCCAGATCAACGTTGGCTATCCAACGGAAGATGAGGAACGCAAGATTCTTGCCATGACGACCTCCGGCTATCAGCATGAGATCGAGCCCGTCTTAGCTCAAGAGGAAATCCTCAGCCTTCAGAACCTCGTGCGGAAGGTGACCATCAGCGAAGACGTCGTGTCGTTCATACTCCGCCTTGTACGTTCAACGAGAAGCACCGCAGACGCTCCGGATGTGATCAAGAAATGGGTGAACTGGGGTGCCAGCCCGCGTGCGAGCCAGAACCTGGTCATTGGCTCCAAAGCAGTGGCCATTCTCGACGGCCGCAACGAAGTGGCGATGGATGACGTGATCGAAGTCGCACACGCCGTGCTCGGCCATCGCATCATTCCGAACTTCGCTGCAGAAGCCGAAGGCGTCACCAGCGAGGTTATCGTAGACGAGCTCTTGAGGGTTGTGGCTTAGGAGAAAGCTGATTCATGCCAGACTACTTTGACCCCAACGTAATCGGACGCATCAAGAACCTGACAGTACGCAGCCAGCGGCTGGTGGAAAGCTATATGGCCGGCATGCACAAAAGCAGGCTGAGGGGGATCTCGACCGAGTTCGCCCAACACCGGCAGTACGTCCAGGGGGATGACACCAGACACCTCGACTGGAAAGCCTACGCAAAAACCGACCGCTTCTACATCAAGGAATACGAAGCAGAGACCAGCATGAAAGTTCACTTCCTGTTGGATGCCAGCGAATCGATGTTCTTCAAAAGCGAAAGCGCTGCGATGAGTAAATTCGATTACGCTGCGACGGTTATCGCTTCGCTTGCATACCTGCTGATGCAGCAGAAGGACATGTTCGGCCTGGTGATCTTCGATGACAAAGTGAGGAGCATGCTGCCGGCAAAAGGCTCCGGACTTCACTTCCGAAACATGGCCGACGTAATGTCCAAGGTAGAGGGAAACACGCAGACGGACCTGAGCCGTTCCCTGATGAATATCGCGCCCCAGTTGAAGCAGCGCGGCCTGGTCGTGGTCGTCAGCGATTTTGTAGCCGATACCGACGAGCTGGGCCTGTCGCTTGGGCAGCTCAGCTTCGGCGGGCACGATGTCATCATGTTCCACGTCGAAGACCCGAACGAAAGGGATTTCCCCTTTACCGGCCAGACGATCTTCAACGGCCTCGAAAATGAAGGGAAGCTGCTCTGCGAGCCGCGCGATCTCAGGAACGTCTATCTGGCCGAAAGAGAGGATCATCTTGAGCGCATCAGAGAGGCCGGCCTGCGGTTCGGGTTCCCCTTGGATCACATGCCCACTGACAGCCCAATGGACGAGATTCTGTCCGCCTTCCTCTCGATGCGTCTGGTGAGGGGGCGAGTATGAGAGTGACTCAGTGCCTTGCCCGGCTGATGCCGGTCGTGCTTCTGATCACCGTTCATGGTGAGGAAAAGCCAACATCCACCAAGCCAGAGACACCGGTGGATCCGGTCAAGGTCGTCTACTCGGAATACAAACCGGATTTTCTTGGAAAGGTCGTGCCGGGCACGCGGGACAGGGGATACAAAGAGTACCAGGAAAAGATGAAGCTCTCTTCAGAGAAGCATTACTTCACTCTTAACCTCATTGACGAAGACTCTCGCGCCAACGCACTCGTCCAGGCCGCGCTGGCAAAAGAGAAGGAGGGCCAGTTCCGCGAGGCCCTCAAGATGTATCAGATCGTGATCGACAAGTATCAGAGCTCTCTCTACCGGGTGAGCAGCTACGGCGTCTTCATCCCGATCGCGCAGTATTGCCAGCGGCGGATTCTGCGATTCCCATCGGAAGACCTGGCATTTTATCGCACCAGACACGACGCCCGGGCCAAAGAAGCCTTCGAGCAGGCGCAGCGCAAGCACTCGCTGATTGGGCTGGCGGAAGTCTACGGCAACATGCTCGCTACCTCTTTCGGCGGCAAGGCCGCGCTGGAGCTTGGTAATGCCGCGCTTGACAAAGGTCATTACCTGGAGGCCCTCGAGTACTTCACCACCGTCCGTGACTTTTTTCCCGACAGAGTGCTTCTTACCGCCGATCTTCAATTGAAGATGGCTTATTGCGTCAAGCTGCTGGGCAGGTCATCCGGCAAAGCAGTTTCAACCGATGCCCGGACCAATGTCTCGGCTAACGGCGATCGAAAACTCACCGGCGAACAACTTCGCCAATTCGAAAACGTGATAAGAACCGTCAACTTTCAGAAGCCGCCCTTTCACACTCAGGGATCGAGCCAGCCTCACGTGGCCGCGGATGATTACAC
>JASLXP010000085.1 GCA_030740295.1 Planctomycetota bacterium | reverse complement strand
AGAGAACCGGAAAGGTCATTTCAGAAACCAAGTTCAATTACCGCGGCCTGACCGGGATGACGCCCGTGGGGAATTCGATCCTCTTTGGTACCCGGTCGGGTTATCTGACGGTGACGAGAGAGAAGAAGTAGATTCGCAGCGTATCCGCAGCACGGAAGCTGTCGTTGTCGGGAGTGATCTTCGATGCTGGATTCTCCGTGTTGAAGCCCACCAGCAAGAATCGAACAAAGAGAATCGAGTATCACCACCCCTCAACCTCTTTACCAGACTTTACAACGCAACTGCGCCCGGTATTGCGCCACGGGCACGCCGTTGTTAGCATCTCGGACCCTCAAACATTCTTTTTAACGGAACAGACCCATGAAAGCTCAATCGGCCTTAGCCCTTTCACTGTTTGCATGTTTGTTACTTTGCCTTGTTTCGCAGCCGGCATATTCAGCAGGCAGCTCCAAAGAGAGATCCACGAGCTACAGCTCCAAGCGCAATAAGGGTGACCGCGCAAGCAAGGGCGATCGGGCGGGCAAGGGCGACCGAGCCGGGAAAGGCGATCGGGCCAAAGCACGTCAGCAGAGAGATAAGGAGCGGAAGCAGAAGCAGGCCCAAATTGCCAAGGCACGCAAGCAGAAGGCGAAAGAAGCCGCTGCACGCCGCAACCGCGTGGCCGGCGCCAGTGGCGGTCCGGGCGAGATGGGCGGAGAAATGGCTGAAGACCTGGAGGACGTCGATGAAGGAACGGGCGGAGCAAAAATCATCCATCATTCGCACGTGCTTTATCTCAAAGACGGCTCAAAGATGAAGGGCTCGATCCTGATGAAGGGGGCCAAGTCGATCGTCGTGCTCACCGAGGAGGGCGAGTTGGAACTTCATCCGGACGACCTCGAACAGATCGCCTCTGCCGAAGAGCAATCTCCTCCGGTTCAGGCTTCCACGCAGATCTTTGAAGGGCACGAATACCTCACCGCGCCTGAGATCGAAGAGGAAGAATACGAGGAAGAGCCGGAAGAAGAGGTTGTCGAGGAGGCCGTTGAAGGTCCCGAAGAGGAAGTGGAGGTAAAGTTGCCTGAAGCACCACTTCTCGACCCATCGGCTGAGCCGGTCGCACCAGTCGAAGAAGAAAAGGTGAAACCGGTGACCGAAGCCATCCAGCAGACCGTGGCGCCCAAGGCGGAGAAGCCCAAACTGCTCGGGCGTCCAGCGATCCTACCGGTCAGCGAACAGGGAACGAGAGGCGGCGCCACCGTTGGAGGCAAGAAAGCGGCAACGGATTCGCGGCGTCCCCGTCCGGGCAAGCACAAACCTGCCGGGATAACGAAACCTGCTGAGTCCAAGAAGCAAGGGATGTCCGATTTGCTCAAATCTCTCGAGACCAAGGACGGTCTGAACAGTGTCCTCGAGCAGCTCAAGTCCAACCCTGATTTCTTCAAGAGCTTCGACCTGGAAAAGTAGGCGGCGGAAACAAAGAATCAGTGCTGCATCCAACGGCATTCAGTGGTGCATCCGGCCTTGGGTGACACAATCTCGGCATGGCTGAAAACGATGGTTCCACGTCTCTAATCCGGGCACGCTGCATCTTGCTGGGGTTGCTGCTGATCCCTGCGAACTGCTATTGGATTATCCAGATGGAAGTGATGTGGTATGCCGGGCAACCGACGACCATTTCGCTTTTCCAAAATGTCCTGCTCTGCCTGGTTGGCGTCACGCTCGTCAATGGGGTTGTCCGGCGTTTGGCGCCGCGGGACGCGCTTAATCCGGCGGAACTGATCACCATTTACACCATGCTCTGCATGACCACCGCGATGTGCGGGCACGACATGCTGCAGGTGCTCACGCCGATCCTGATCCATCCGTTTCAGTTTTCGAGTGATGAAAACAATTGGGCCGTTCTCTTCGAGGGCAAACTCCCTACGGAGGTCATGGTCAGCAATGCGCCGGAGGCGGTGAAGAATTTCTACGAAGGAAAATCAAGCCTTTACCTGCCGGAGAATTTTTATGCCTGGCTGCCGGTCGTTCTCATCTGGACCGGATTTCTTTCGACACTGGTTTTCACCACGCTTTGCCTGAACTCGCTCATCAGAAAAGAGTGGACCGAAAACGAACGGCTGACCTACCCGATTGTCGAGCTGCCCCTGGCCATCGCGACCAAACCACGAGAACTGATTTGGAATTCCCCGTTCCTCTACGGTTTTCTTGTGGCCGGCGGCATCGCCGCACTCAACGGATTCGGCCAGCTCTACCCGGAGATCATTCCCGAGATACCAGTGAAGCGGCATAATTTGTCGCAGTTGTTCCGTGATCTCGGTCATCCGTGGAACGCGGTCGGGTGGGTACTGCTGGGGTATTATCCGGCGGTCATCGGTATGGCCTACATCATGCCTCTCGAGCTGATGTTCTCGTGCTGGTTCTTTTATATGTTCTGGAAGGTGGAGCGCGTCATTTTCGCGTCGCTCGGGCTTACACCTGTTCTCGGGCCGCACTATATCTCTCAGCAGGCAACCGGCGGCTACATCGCGATTGCCATAGGTGCGCTCTGGTTTGGGAGGTCCCACGTCAAAGAAGTCTTCAGGAAGCTCGCCGGGAAGGATTCCCATCTGACGGATGAAACTGAACCGCTTCCTTACCGGGTTGCAGCGTTTGGAGTGGCAGCCGGAATGATCGCGCTCGTTCTTTTCTGTTGGAAGGCGGGGATGCCGCCGTGGCTGGCGTTCGCTTACTTCCTGCTCTACCTGGTCATCTCTGCCGGCATCGCCCGGATGCGTGCCACCTGCGGACCGCCTGCCCATGACCTGCATTACGCGGGCCCGGGCGAGATTCTTACCACTTGTGTTGGTACTGAGAACCTCGGCGGCGAGAGCCTCGGACTCATGAGCATTTTCTTCGGGTTTAATCGCGCCTATCGCGGGCACCCGATGGCGCATTCACTGGAAGGTCTCAAGCTCGCCGAACGCACGGGCGCGAGCCAGCGTAGAGTTTTCCTGGCGCAAATGCTGGCGGTGAGCTTCGGCTGCATCTGTTCATTCTGGGCGATCCTGCACCTTACCTACCAGAACGAAACCGGCGCGACATGGCTGCTCTCGGGGCCGTTTGGCGGGGGCACTTACCGGCGACTCCAGGGATGGGTGAGCCACCCAGAGGAAGCGGACCTTCTGGCTGCGTTTTTTTATGTGACAGGTTTCCTGATTGTTGCCCTGATGCCGCTACTGAAGATCATCCATTCGTCGATTCCCTTCCATCCGATCGGTTTTGCCATCTCGACAAGCTGGTCGATGGAGCACGTGTGGTTTCCCATTTTCATTGCCTGGGGCCTGAAGCTCAGCATCGTGAAATACCTGGGTGGCGCCGGATACCGAAAATGCCTGCCCTTTTTCCTGGGCCTGATCCTGGGCGATTACGTGGTGGGTGGCATGTGGTCGTTTGTCGCGCTCGCCACCGGGACGAAGATGTACACGGTGTGGCCGTAATTGGATGCAGGGACGCCGTATCCAGGAGCCCATCACTTCAGCTTCCGGATCTCGAATTCTTTGAACCATACTTCACCATTGGTGGCCCCCACGCCGACGCGGCCCGCGGGGGCCGGCAGCTTTTTGGTGAAGACGGTTTCTTCGCCAACTTTGATGACCGTCTCTTTGGTGGTGCAGGTGATGAAGAAATCCGTCCATTCTCCGGTTGGGATGTCCTTGATACGAGCGGATTCGGCATTGGGCACGTGCACGCCTTTCCTGTCCCGATAATTCCATCTCAGCTTTGCGCGGCTTCGGTAAGGAATGAGCTCGAGAGACTGGGACTGAAACTTGGCAATGTGACGGCGGAAGTAGATGCGGATGGAATCCACCTCGTCCACGGCCGGCATGAACTTGCCCTTGAATTCGTACTTCTGAAAGCTGTGCGGGAATACCGCATCCCCCTGGTAATCCTCATTGGCGTCTTCACTTCTCTCAAGGCCGAATGCGCCGTCCTTGGTTTTCCAGATTTCCGGCTCGTATTTCCAACCCAGGGCTTTTCCTTCGACGATGAGCGGCACCCATTCTCCGCGCTGGTACCCGCCGTTGATAGCCTTCATCATCTGCTGCGAACCCAGGCGTTGCCGGGCCGCATACTCTGACCAGAAGGGATCGATGGCGGTGACCACCCTCAGATTATCGAGATGCGCGTGATAGCCGGCGGTGATGCGCAAGGTGCGGCCGGGTATGGCGAAGGGATATTCGCCGCCTACCAGCTTCTTGCCGTTCACTGTGACGACCGTGTCAGGCCCGGAACGGCTGGTGACAACGTGATACTTTTTCCCGGCCTGGAAGCTGTCGTCCAGGTTGTAGTCGATTTTGGCGTCGCCTCTTCCGAGAGTGCTTTGAATGTCCGTGCGCGCGAATCGTGCCACGAGGCCGTCTTCCAGCGAAGGCGTGTAACCCATCTCCCACGTCAGGTCGTCGCTGCCCTCTTCGCCCATCATCAGATCGAACTCGACCCGGGCGATATCCATAAGCCCGGCGCGCATCCAGACCTCGGCGTTGCCGGAGGTCTTGTTGTGAAGAGTGAGCGATCCGCGGTCGATGTAGAAGCCCGGCTGGTGGCCGCGGCCGGTCCAATCCAGAAGCTGCACCGGGGTTTGAAAGTCATAAAAAAGCTCGACGAATCCACCCTTCTTGAACGACAGGCTGGCAGGATGGAGCAGATGCGAGCCGCCAAAGACATCGTAGATAGCCCGCGCCTGCTGGAGCTGCTTCTTGTTGTCGGCGAAGGTGCGTGAAAGATTGTGGTAACGCTCGATGTCGCGGGCTACTTTACCGGCCGCGACCCACTTACCGCGGGCCCAGTAACGTTTGAAGACCTTGTAACTCTGTTCCGCTTCCTCACTCGACATCTCGAGACCGAGCACGCCGATGATGTTGTAGTAGGCATTGACTTCCATCCC
>JASLXP010000084.1 GCA_030740295.1 Planctomycetota bacterium | reverse complement strand
CAGTCTTCGGGCCGGTAGGTAAACCACTCCATTTCCCAGTCACCGTCAAAGGTCTCGATCACCAGCGATGGCTTCGCCGTTGCCTTGACTCCTGCGGCCTTGAGCTGTTCGGCGGTCGCTGTCTGCATGAGCGACGACAGGTTGAACGTCTTTGATGTGTAGGGGCCGTAGTAGTAGCCCGCGCCGCTGACCGGTTTGTCCAGTGGATAGAGAACGTTCGCATAGACCCAGAGCGGCTTGTCCGTTCGGGTCAGTGGCAGTCTGGCAGTCCAGGAATCGCCGGCCTTCGTTGGCGACACATGATGCCAGTGCCGGGCCATCGTGTTCTTCATGTCGTTCTTCTCGCCTTCCTTTTGTCCGTGCTGGGTGTAGAAGACGTCCACGGAGAGAAAAGGTCTGCCGGCCTCCGGTGTCATTGTGAAAGACGGCACGCCGTCGTCGGTCTTCAAATCCAGGGAAGACTGTGGCGTCTCCGGCCAGGCGAACGAGCCTTTGAGGTGCTGGTCGAACCACAACGGCCCGGCGACCTCATATTCGTCGGTATCCTGATGGTTGTGATGCGCGGAACAGGTCACGCGCCATTCCTTGCTCGTGATTTCATCTATCGCCCTCGGCAGATCGTCGATGCGACCGTGGAAGTCGTTGGCCGGACTGAGAAAGATGATCGGGCAGGAAATCCTCTTCAGGCAGGCATCGTCGCCGATGGTGGCGCGATAGAGCGCGTTGTTCGAGTCACGGTCGCTGATGCCGCCGCAGGAAGGCGCGGCCGCTTTCACGCGCGGGTCAGCCGCAGCAGTCATCACCGTCAACTTGCCGCCCATCGAATGGCCGTAGACGCCGAGCCTGTCGGGATCGACTTCCGGCTGTTTCTCCAGGAAAGTCAGAGCGCGCCGTGCGCCGAGGACGCAAAGGTACCACGGGTTGTTGCGAGGTGAATCCACCTCATCCAGGGTCCACGCAGCAGGGCTCACGTGTGCGAAAGCGTTCTTCGGATTGCGGCAGGGCGCGTGATAGGCATCTAGCGCGCCCCAATCGGTCGTGAGTTTGTATTTGGGATCGTTCGTCTTGCCGTCCCAGAAAAGCTTCACGATATCAGGATTCACAAGGTAGCCCGGTGCGGAGATGCGTCCGGCCCATGAGATTGAAATGCTGGCGTACCCGCGCTTGCCACTGAACAGCGGCGCCTTGTGATCCGCATACTGCCCTCCGCCATGAATCTGCACCAGCCCCGGCAACTTTGTTCCACCCTTCGGGAAACCATACACAGCAGCCATCATCGCCTCCTTTCCCTTGAAGATGCCGATGCGGTATCGAACGATTCGCAGCACCACGCCTTCCTCTTCCCACTCTTTAATGGTCTCAGTCTCCAGCGGCTCCGCGCGCGGATCGTATCCAGCCCACAACTCATCGAAGTTCTGCGGGGCCTTCCCATCTTTGAGGAGAGGCAGGGATTCTTCGGCGTTGACCTGACTAAGCGACATCACACCTGCGAAGAAGGCGGAAACGAAGGCTAAAGTGCATTTCATTGATGCCATTTGGTTTATTAATCGTCTTGTTCATCTACTCGGCACTTTTCAGCAACTCGACCATCGCATTCCCCATGGACAGACCCATCTCATAGTAGGTGCGTCCGGAACCGCCGTAGTGATAGCGCTTGTCCGAGGTGAAGGCCAACTCCCTGGCGTACTTCTTGACCCACTGGTCGTCGAAGAACCTCCGGACATATGTTGGGTCGTCTTTGGGCTTGGCCGCGTTGATCTTGGCCAATCGCTGGAATTCCTTCCATTTCTCAGTCATGTCGTAAGGGGACCTGTACTGGCAGTGCGCGGTCCTGGCGAAGCGAACTGCGCCCTTGAATTCAGGGAGGGCCGCAATGGCCGCCTGCTGCTTGCGGAAGGTGGCGACCCATTTGATGGGTTCCAGACCGTCAACGCCCAACTCACCAATGACGAAAGGGAGGTCCGGCGTGTTCAGGGCCTTGCGCGTGTCCTTGATGAAATGCGCCATCAGCTCCGTGTAGCGGGGGCTACCGCTGCACCCATCGTTCCAGCCCTGAAACCAGACAAAGCCGGCAAGGTCGTATCCCTTGGCGACATCATAACCCGGCACGTACGTCTTGATGTCGCCAATGACTTTCTCGTACTCCTCCAGGATCTTGCCGTAGTACGCGCCGAACGACGCCTTGTACGTCTCGTAGTCCGGAGGAACGCGGGGTTCCTTCGGGCGCCGCCCCGCCTTCTTTCCCTCGGCCTTGGCGGCCTCGTAGCGCTTCTGCGCCCCCTCGAAGCGTTTCTTCGCTGCCGCGTACCGCTGCATGATCTCCTCATGCTTGGCGCGGATCTCCTCATCGCTCGGCATCGCGCTCGGCGGCAGAAAGTTATGCTTCACGCTCTTGCCGCCCCAGGCCGCCTTGATGAGCAGGACCGGGTCCTCGTAGTAGTCGCCGAGTAACATGCCGATGCCCAACTCGGGACCGATGCATCTGAAGGGCTTGTTCCGGTCTGCCTTGTTGCGCTTGAAGCTGCCGAACCCGACGGTCAGCGGACCGTAATTCGACCCGCCCTCAGGCAGGCCCTGCCGGCACAGGTACGTCACGTACACGTCGTCCCGTACAAGCCACTTGCCGTCGGGCTTGAGATGCTTGAACTGATCGTGGGTGTCCGGGTAGTTGATGACGGCATCCAGCGTGCCGATGGCGGCCTTGCCTTCCATGTTGGATTGCCCCGAGAGAATGAAGACTTTCAGCTTCCCGTCCGCGGCGACCGGCTTCATGTTCGGATTCGGGTACCTGGGCGGCTCGGGGAGTGGTTCGGAGGTCGCTCTGCACGCAGAGAGACATACGACGATAGCGCCAAGGAGCAGGTCGTTCAGTGGTCCTTTCATGTTGCTTCCTTTCATGTTGTTTCCGCTTTCTTAGAGGCACCAACCGGCGGGCGGTAATAGACATCAGATACTACTTCGAGGTCGAGACAGGTGTTCAGGTGTCAGTGGTCCGGGCGGAAACCTATCGCCGTCTTTCCTGACCACTGACACCTGACACCTGAACACTGTTTTTCTTAGAAGCGATTATCAGTCTCCTTCGACGGGACTCGGGCAGCACGTTTATCACTGATAACTTTCAAGGATTTGATCTTGACGATCTTCGTGGTCGTCTTTCTCTTCCTGTCCGTTGTCGTGGACCGCTCGGCCTTGATCTCGACTTGGGCGCCGTTCAGGTCCTGGAATGCGACAGGGAGCGTCTCCAACAACTGCCACGGAATCGCGGTCATCTTGCCGTCGGCGATGATGGAGCAGACATCAACCGTCACCACTTTGCCCCGCCGGTCCTTCCTTGTGACGCGTTCCTTCAGGTATTCACCGGTCAAGACGACTTTCTTCAGGACGACGGATACGCCCCTCTTCTTCTGCGGCTTGACAGGCGCCTCACTGTCAGCAGAAGCATCGACCTTTTCGGGCGGCGGCACGTAGGGCGTGTAGGTCTTTCCCGCTCTCGTGTACTTGGGGACATCTAACTTCCCGTGCTTACGCTCCCACGCTGCGACGCTTCCACTCAGACGCTCGACGATGGGATCGAAAATCTTCCTCCCCCCACCACGTTTACTGGCCTCACACTTGATTCGAACAACGGCCTTGTCATCCGTAGTCAGGAACCGCTTGAGCCGCATCATGATCGGTCGCGCGGCGTCACCCGCGCCCATAAGTTTGCCCATGACCCCGCTGAACCGCTTGACGCCGTAGAACAAAAACGGGCCCCAGCCTTGCTTGGATTCGAGCGTTGATACGTCATCAAGGTACTGCGCCAGAACCGGATATGTCCGGATGTGGGCTTGGGGTGAGAGCCTGTTGAGAAATATGTAGAAATGCCCCACGGACATCCCGCTGCCGCTGGTCTGGTTAGCGTAACCGTAAGCATCCTTCAGCGCTGTGGTGGTCCCCGTGCCGTCTCGATCCATTTTTCGGAGAGCAATGAACTGATCGAGGATCTCTGTCCGTTGCTCCGGAGTGAAGTTCTTGTCGGAGGCCACACACATCTGGAGAAGCTTGGTCAGATCAACCGTGGCAAAAGCACGTCCCTCCGTCTGTTTTGCATCGAGTATCTGCTCCAGCGTTTTGAAGCTCACCATTTCCGATGCGGCCAGGCCATTCACGCGCCACCGTGCGGAGTGGCGCAACCACCAGATCTCGTGGTCGTCAAAACTTTCTATCAACTCGAGGTTCTCAATGATGGTCTCGCCCCTGGCTTTGGCCATCACCCAGAGCGCGCCATCCTTCGCCCAGATATCCGATTTCGGATCTTTCAGGATCTTGACGATATAGGGCGCGAAACGTGTGCTGATCGTTTCAGAATCAACCAATGACTTGCCCCTGAAGCTAAACCAGTTGTGATAGCTGGTGAGGCCCTCACAGACCGCGCGCTGCACGCGTTCGTCGGGATGCTGCAACCCCCGCTCCAGTGCATCCAGAGCCTTGGGGTCGATTGTCTCCGGCACACCTTCAGCGGGCGTGTCGCTTGTCTTTGCTGCCAATGCGTGTGCCGCAGATTTGCGCACACTGGGGTTGTAGTGACGCATCAATGCTTCGCATTGCTCAATGGTGGCGTTGCCACTGCCAAGCAGTGGGAAGGTCTCGTGCGATTTAATCCCCAAGTCACTGCCCCCTTCACAGAAGCCAACTTTCAGGAAGTCCGTGTCAGGTTGTTCCCATCCGCGCCAGAGCTTGTCGTCCGGCAATTTCGGATTGGCATTGCGCTCGCCGCGTGGCTTGCCGGTAATGCGCAGGGTCCTGCGGGGCGCCGTGTAGTCTGGCACGCTTCGAGGAAGACGAGCGGGATACGATGGTCGCGCAACAGCGGACCGAGCTCGTCCGTGTACACGGTGGTATGCCCCCGCTTCACGAGCTTGCCGGCGTCCTTGGGGTCTTCGAAGCAGAGGCCCCCGAGCCCGACCTGCTTGTCGTACACACCGTGGCCGTCGAAGTGGACCACATGATACGGCTCCTTCTCCCGGCGGGCGCGATCGAGCTCTTTGCGCAGCGCAGGCAATGTGGGCGGACGCAGCACACGTATTTGGACGAGCCCACCGAGCGACTCCATCGCCTCGACCAGCGGCAGTGCGCTCACCCGGTGATCGATGTAGGTGCAGGCATCGTTTTCGGGCCGGGCCGTCACGAGCAGGATGCGTATGGGCGTGGCGAGCACCGGGACATCGAGCGGTTCCGTATTCGGCAGACGCCGCCGCACCCGCGTCGGTTTGGCGCCCTGGAAAAGGTAGCTGTTGCCATCATGGAGCAGTTCCCATGGCAGGCGGAGCAGGTCGGTCGCGGCTTCGCGTGCGATCGTTACATCCGCTTCGTCCGCGCCGGCTTCGAGTGAAGCGTCCACATGGACGGAAAATCTTCTTCCGGCCTGCCCGTCGATCCGCGCCCAGCCGTTCAGGACATTGTGGGTGTGCTCCACCGGCAGGGCGGCCCGGTACAGCAGTTCTCCCCATTCGAGGAGACTCTCTTCCACCTTGCGGGCACGCTCCCGAAAATACTCGCTCGGCCAGACCGCGTATTGTTCCAGGTACCAGCGCAGCTCCTGCTCCTCGATGGGCCCGATGGGCGCGACGAATCGCCAGCTCTGCTCGCTGGTGACCTCCGGCTGCCCTGACGTGGCCGGCTCATGGACGAGCCGGGCGCGGGCCGAGGCACGGCGCACACCCTCCTCCTCCTGAAACTTCAGGTCGGTAAGCTCGAGCACCAGCTCTTCAAGGGGCTCAGCCTCAGGCTGGGGCGTCGGTGGAACATCGGCACCCAGCCTCAAACCCAGCGCAATCAGCAGCACGTTCATGGCCGCTTCGATGCCGCCGGGGTCGCTGGTCGCGGAAACGTAGAGCGGCTCTTCGTCGAAGAACTCCTCCAGCACACCAAGTTTTGTTTCGTCCAGAGAAAGAGGGATCACCGGGTACTTGTCGCTCCCGCGTTCTTTCTGCACTTCGAGCGCGTGCTTCAGCTCTTTGCCGACCCACTTCGATTGCAGTGCATCCGTGCTCACCACGACCGCGTAGGCGGAGGCTTCTTCAATGGCTTGCTGGATTGCGGACCACAGCGGATCGCCGCCGCGCAGTTCCCGAGAGTCGATCCAGACATCCTGACCCAGATTGCCAAGAGACTGCTGGAGCCCGCGCACGAACGCGTCATCTTTCGAACTATGAGAGATAAAAAGCTTGCTCATCCTGACACCAACGCCTCCATTCAAGGACGTGGACTTCGTCCTGTATCCACCGCGGGTGGGACGAGCTCCACCCGGTTACCGTATTCCGTGCGGTCACACCGTCAAGTGGGATTTCTTGCTGGGATACTATTGAACAAGAGTGAATCTGAAATCGACATTTGAAGGCAGGGAAGAATGGCTCGACTTCACCCCGCAGGAATCGTCCGCATTCGCTCAAAACGGGAAAGAAAAGCGGCAAATTCCCTCCGCAGTCTTTCAAAAGCTGGCGTTCACCACGCTCAAAGATTCCGTGCGAGGGCAATGCTCCGCATGGAGGAACGGTGCACTTCAAAGCGGCGGGATGTCAGTCGAGCGCATCGACCAGAGGCAGGGAACATTGACGATGAGACTGACTGGCTCCGCCGATCTCAGGAAGAATGGAAGGGCCTGTGTCTGCCAGTTACACGGGCTGGCCTCCTACGATAACAGGCAGCGAAAGTTCACCAGAATTAAATTGGCAGCCGCGGGACAACGAGCCGGGATGGACCGGGATGATCGGAGGCCAGCACCGATGGGTGTCGTGTTCCAGTTGCCTGAGTGAGGCGATAGTCTGAAGGTCTGAAGGCTGAGGCTATGGAAAACGGTCTCGAATCAGTAAACTGACGCCCCCGAACTCATCGAGCACCAAAGAATGTCAGACTCAAAGGAAGCGATCTCCAGGAGCGGCGCAGTGGCAGCGAACCCGGCACCCGCCGCGGAAGCCGGTGCACGTGTTCTTGAAATGGGCGGCAACGCCATGGATGCGGCAAGCGCAGCGAGCATGGCCTGTTGCATGCTGCAGCCCCATTCCACAGGGGTTGGCGGATACGTCTGTTGCGCGGTGGTTCTTGAAGGTAAGACCGGTCGAGTCTGGTCTGTTGATGCTAACTCCATCGCGCCCGCGGCCGCGCACGAGCGGATGTATGAAATCCTTCCCAAGCGTCCGAATGGCGATTCCCACAACGAGAATGAATACGAATGCCGCGTGAAAGACGATGCCAACATCTATGGGCCGCTCTCTGTCGGCCCACCTGGAATGATGGCCGGAATGGGAATCGTCTGGGAGCGTTGGGGAAAGCTCGAATGGCGGGACATCGTTCAGCCCTCGCTGGACCTCATCTCCGACGGGATCGCTTACGACACCACCGCTGGCGCTATCAAAAGCCTGGAACAGGAGATTCGACGATTTCCTGCTACGGCCGAGCATCTGATGCCGAACGGAAATCTACCGAAGCCTGACGACATCTGGCATCGTCGGGACATGGACAAAACTCTGGAGCGTGTCGCGGAGGCTGGCTGGCGCGATTTCTACGACGGTGAGATTGGTCACAAGATCGCGGACTCTATCCAAGAGGCCGGAGGCATCCTCACCCGGGACGACATGGCAAACTTTGAGCCGAGAGTGACCGCGCCGTATTGCGTCTCATTCAGAGACGCCGAGGTCTATGGGCCCATCCTGACCAACGGCTGCATCTCCAGTCTCCAGATCCTCAACATGCTGGATTGCCTCGAGCCGATCCTGGAAGACTCCCCTGCCTATTGGCACAGGTATGCCGAAGTGCTGAAGCTCGCCTGGCGCGATCGCCTGCAATACCTGGGCGACCCGGCCTTCGTGGAGGTGCCCTACGAACGATTGCTTTCTAAAGAGTACGCGGCGGGTCGCGTTGAGAGCCTGAAACAATTCCCGGAGTCGATCGATCAGAGGATGCCACCGAACCCAGTTGAAGGCAGTCACGGAACGCTACATGTTTCCACCGCGGACATTGAAGGCAACGTCGTTTCGATCACCATCTCCCAGGGCGGAAGTTTCGGCTCATGCTTCACCGTCCCAGGCACTGGCGTTATCCTCGGTCACGGCATGTTCCGACTCGACCCACGACCGGGCCGCGCCAATTCTGTCGGACCGGGAAAACGCCCGCTGAACAACACGGCAGCGATGCTCGTGCGTCAGCCTTCACGAGACACAGCCATCGGGCTTCCCGGCGGACGAAAGATCATCAGTGTGATGCCGCGTGCGGTGGAGCTCCTGGTCGAAAGAAAGTTCTCCGGTCGACGGGCGGCAGAAGCACCTCGAATGCATTCAGAAGCTTCCGAGCCGATTCAGATCACCGAATCCGCCGGGGACGATACTATCGCCGCGCTCAAAGAAATGGGTCATGAAATGAAACCCATGGAGCGGATTGCCGGCGCCATGAACTGTGCCGAAATCTTGAGAGAAGAGCGCATCATCCGCGCGGGCGGGACAGGTTGCGCAGCGGGGGCGAGTGGTTGAGGTCACTTCGAGGTCCAGTCCGGCAAATCTCCGTCCCCGGTCTTTTCACGTTCAAGCCGAGAAAATTTCGATTGGAAAGTTGTTCTGCGATACCATCAGAGGAAGCATGAAGACCACAACTCAACCTGGGACTATTCGCGCGTCGTCCGGACATCTGCTGCTTCTGCTGTTCGCTGGTTGGCTGATCGGCGCCGGTTCTGCAGAAGAGACGGTCCCGCAGTCCCCGCCTGCGGAGAGCAGAGAGGTGGGGCTCAGCCGGAAGTACAGGAATCTGTGGTTGGCCCGGACTAAAGGCGAGAATCTGGCGGCCGGCAAGCAGGTGCAATTCAACATCACGCCCAACTACCCGCTGACAAAAGGCGCAGACGATTGCGTCCAACTGACTGATGCCAAGCTGGCGACGCACCCCAGTCAGCGGGATGACAAGATCTGGCATTCGCCGGATGCGGTGGGCTGGGCGCGCCGGAATCCGGCAATCGTCGTGTTGGACCTCGGGCGGGTCTATCCGATCGACCGGGTCGTGGCCCGTTACCTCGGTGGTGGAGCCCAGGGAACGTTGTGTTTCCCCAGGCGCCTGCAACTTCTCCTCAGTCGGGACGGGAAGAGCTTCTTTGAAGTCGGCGGCTTTGAGAAGATGCTGCCACAGGACGAATCGCAGACGACCACGCGAGATGAATCGCGTGCATTCCAGTCGTTCAGCCTCGAGGAGCGCGGGGATTCCTACGTCTATCCTTTCATTTTCCCGGACCTCAAAGCAGCGGCGCGCTACGTCGTAATCAGCGCGACTGCCCCGCGTGACTATCTGTTCATTGACGAGCTGGCCGTATTGGCGGGAGATTTTCCCATAGCAGACGTCGAATTCAGAGACAAGCGACAGGTTCCGTTTGCCATGCAGGGACTGCTCGTGTCGCCACTGAAGAATGAGATCCACGTTTCGACCAATTTGCTCACACCGAACATCTTCTTCCTGAAAGACCTGCGTCCCGCAGCCGATAAGCGGAAACCAATCACGTTCACCCTCGAGCTTCCTCCCGAAATCACGGTTCTCCCGACGCGAATGACCACGAAATACGCGAACGTGATTCACAGTCGGGCGGAGACCGTGCGGGACGGCCGGAAACTCACGCGCTGGACGATACGCGACTACAAATGCCGTTGGGCAAGAGATCGCAACAGCGGCTCAGCCGGACCGTTTTATCTACGACTTCCACCAGGCACGCGGGCACTATCCGCTCCAGACGCCTGGATCTACGCAGAGAGCGAAGGGCACGCCCCGACGCCGGTCAGGACGCCAATCTCGCTGATCCAAATTCCGCCTGTACCCAAGCTCGAAAAGTTCCACGTCAGCCTGTGTTGGATGAGCCTTGATGTGCAGCGGGACTGGCCTGACTTCCTGAGCGCGTTCCAGCATCTGGGTTTCAATGCAGTAGGCTCCTTCCCGGCACGGAATTGGACTGCCCCGGACCACCCGTATTTCAAGCCGACCATTCAGCACCTGGCTCAGGCCAGGGCCCTGGGATTCGACATCATCCTCAACGATTCTCCGTTCCATTTCATGTGGCGCGTTCACGGCAAGGAACCCGAGATCGCCCCACAGACGGAGGACGGCGTGAAGAGCAAGGTCTGTCCTTCTTACCGAGGACAGTTCTATCGGGAAGAGCTGGACCGGATTGCCAGGATATGCCGACTGATCAATCCGGACTACATCTTCTGGGACTTTGAGATCATGCGCGGCGAACTCTTCGGCGACGCCCCGAAATGCAGCCGCTGCCAGGCCGCCATCAAGTTGGGGGACGTGCAGGACTGGGACGAGTTCATCCGAAACCAGTGCACGGACATACTCCTGGAACTGCGTAAGACTGCACTGACCGCACTCAAAGGGGCAGAGCGACCGGCACCGGTGATCGGCTCCTATCATGTTAGTGTCTCCGGCATGCGCACGATCCCGGCGACCAAGGCGTTCCCTGCTGCTGTCGATCTGCTGATGCCGAGCCTTTACTGTCGCGGCGAGGCAAAGGTAGTGCACGATGCGGTGCGAAAAGACTACCTGCTGGCCGGCCGGCGCGTTGGCATCCCCTACCTGACCACCGGGACCTACGGCGATGTCAGTCCGACGGATATCGAGCTGATGATCTATGAGGCGTTCCTTAACGGTGCGGCGGGTATCACCTACTACTGCTTCGCGGACTTTGATTCGCCCATCGAGTATGCAGCGCATGCCCGAGCGTTGCGCACGCTTGCCCCATTCGAGACGCTTCTCTGGAAAGGGACCATGCAGAAACCGAGGTGCGACAATCCGGCCCTGACCGTGTCCGCGTGGGGCACTGACCGGGAAATGCTGATCCTGCTGGCGAACTATGCGCGGAGCGACGCACAGACGGGCAATCTGCGCATTGCCGCGGGAAAAATCCAGCACGCGACCAACCTGCGTAACGGCGTTAGCCTGGATCCCAATCCGGGGGCTGGATTATCGGTGGTAGTCCCGGCCGGCGATGCAGTTCTGTTACACGTCAGAGGGGATCCGAAGTAGCCCATGCAACTCCTGTTCGAGACACAACTGGCGATCACGGACGTATGCGGCCGGCTCAATTTTTTCCAGACGGAAGCCGATGTCCTGTGCGATCCCGTGCTCACCTCCACGACCGACGCCGACCGCGGCCGGGTGACGGCAAAGACCGTTCTCCACGACAGCGGCATCTATCGCATGTGGTACCAGGCGTTCCCTAACCGCACTCTTTCCAGGGACGGGAACCTGGTCGGATATGCCGAATCAGACGACGGACTCACCTGGCGCAAGCCGGAGCTGGACCTGGTGGAGAACGTCTCGTGGCCGAACAACTACTGCGATCTCGGTCTGACATCGCCTTCGGTCTTCATCGATCCGAAGGCCGAACCGAGCCACCGTTACCGCGCCACGGGCTACCGTCGCGGCGGGGAGTTTGCGAACCCACAGGGCACAACAGGTTGCTTCTACACAGCCCATTCACCTGACGGACTGCATTGGGAGTTGGACTCAGACAGGGCACGGTGGTACTCGGGCGATACGATCAGAAGCGCTTACCACCCGCAACAGCAGCGCGGGATCTGTGCCATGAAGTTCGTGAGGCGCATGAACGGCATCACCAGACGCTCGATCTGGACGGCCGACCTGCGGAACGGCAACTGGGGCGACCCGGTCTGTGCGCTGGTTCCGGACGAGTTCGACGACGTCGCCGCGGTAACAAGGGGGTGCAACAGTTGCGACTACTACAGCCTCGGCCTCCTGCCGGCCGGATCAGGGACTGTCGCGCTGCTCGACAACTTCTGGCATACGTTACCCCTGTCGATGCAGCCGGAGAATTACGCGATCTTCGGCACCTCTGACATCACCCTGGCATACCAGGCTCAGCCCGGCGACCGCTGGCTGCACGTGCCCGGCCGAAAGAGTTTCATCCCGCATGGCTCTCAGCCTTGGAACGCCGGCTGGATCTGGGGCACATCCTGCCCTGTCGAGGTCGGGGATGAGCATTGGTTCTACGTCAGCGGCAGCCGGCACGATCATGCCTGGCACATGGACGAGCAGTGGAAGGTTGACGATGCGTTGGCGACACACCTGGACGCTGCAGGCGATGAGTGGGTCGTCGGTGTCGCGCGCTGGCCGAAGTGGCGTTTGTTCGGATTCCATGCCAACCCCCGCGGCCACTTCGATCTGGAACTGGGCGAGCTCAGCGAGCCGAGTGAACTGCTGCTCAATTACAGAACCGAGCCCCAGGGCTGCGTGCAGGTGCAAATCTTCGCACGTGAGGTGAGAAACGATATGGGCGAGATCGCAGGACGCAGCAGTGCTGACGATGCAGTACCACTGACAGGTGACAGCCTTGCCGAGGTCGTGGCCTGGCGGGATGGCACGATACTTCAGCCAGTGCCTGGCAAGCGTCTGGTGGCAAGAATCGTGCTGGACAGAGCATCAGTCTACGCCTGGGAAACGCAGCCCGCGCGGGACTGACTTCCGGACGCTCCTTCCCCTACGCCCCAATGAATGGGGGCAGACCCCAGGCTGCAGCCCCTCACGGTTGCTCACCGTAGTATTCCACGTATGCCCGATTCCATCGTGGATACCGCTGGAGGCGATCGAGGTTGTCCAAGCCGGTGACTACATTGTCGGCCGGTGGGAACGCGTTCTGACTTCCCGCTCCGCCATTTAACGCCTTTTCGAGCTCGAGCATGTCTTTGACTTTGAGATTATTCCAAAGCTCGGATTCCTCGCCCGGGGCGGGCAGATTGTCGGTGAATTTCTGCCGGTAGGGCAGGTAGCCCCTGTAAAGCCTCGGAGTCAAGCGAAGGTTCGTGCCGCGACGGTGGCTGCCATGTTGTCCACCGAAGTCCTGATTCGGCGTCTGGCGATTGCTCAAGGTCATGTATTCTTTCTGTGACAGCGTATCTCCGTAGACGAGCGGCAGGAAGCCGGGCTGGTAGGTGTAGCTGAATCGCATATCCACCCATTCAGCAAACTCGCCTGCTGGCACATCAGCCGGAACCAATTGATTGAAATTTGAAAACTCTACCTGCGCATTGCTGCGAGTCGCATCTACGGTTTTCGAAGCCTGAACCGTAAGTGAATTGTCCCTGGCCAAGATATGTACATAGCCGCCGACGGCCTTGTGTTGCGTATTGATTCCGGCACCTGTGAGGACCGGAGAAGCGTAATCGCGATTGTAGGTGGCATAGCTCCAGACTTGACTCATTTCCTGGTCCACGAAGGTTGCCTGCCCGAAAAAGAGAATGCCTAACAGAATCCCCAAGTAGAGCGGCATCGTGATGCAGAACTCAACCGATGCCGAACCTTTATTGTTTCGCAGGTGATGGATATTTCTTTTCAAGGGAGGCGTCCGCTAATGGTTCGTGATCTCATCCAAAGTCTTGTCATCGATCTGAAGGCCGTGCTTGTCTTGCGAATTGCCGGTCTGTCCAGGCGCTCTTATCAGGCCCTGCACTTTGTTCGAAAGTGGATCGGCAACGCTGATGCCGGTCTGGGTATAAGTCTGAACGCTGTTGAGCAATTTATCGAGAATCAAGTTCAGCCCTTTGTCGAATCCTTTTTCGGTTGCATCCATATCCTTGATAGTCCGTCCGGTCGGCGTGAGCCGGGCCTGCCATTGGGTCAGGTAATGATTTGAATTGGAGGCCAACCAGGACTGCCGGGCAGCCAGGCGCGCTGGGTCGTCAGCGAGCAATTCCCAATCGATCACCCATCGGCCGCCATCAAAGACCGCGGGCCGTGCACTGGCGAAACAGAAAAAGCCCCAAGTTGGGTCCCAACCACTGGGGAGCACTCGAAAGTCGGTATCCGGCATCCAGACGCCGACATTGATGCCCCACTTGAAGAATTCCTCGGTCAGGACGAGCGGCGATTCCACGGATTCCTCCCCGTAGGAGACCTCGTTCTCCTCGGCGAAGGCATCGTCTTCGAGGCGGGTTCCGAAGCGGTCAACAGCGTCGTATTCGTTCATCTCTCTGAAGATGCGCGTGTCCATGAAGTCATCTTCGTCAAGCCTGTTCGTTCCCTTGAGGTGGAAGGCGTCTCGTGCAAATAGAACCACATCCGTGAATCTGTCACCGTCATAATCCACGCCCTGCCCGTAACGTCCTCCGCAAGTGGGGCAAGGAATGACCTGATCTTTGCTGGGATGCACGATGTAACCCGTTGGGCCAAGCATTGGTGATTTGCCAGGCGCTTCTTCGGAGACTCGAATTTCTCTCGAATCCCAACAGGGCGCGCGGGTCTGCACATGAGTGAGTGGTGTGGGCGGATGAAAGCCCAGGTAGATGCGCTTGAAGGCCTCTTTCGGCCCGGTGGAATCGTTGTAGAAAAGTTTTCGGCCATAGTTGAACCTGGGGTGGCTGCGATGGAAGTAATTCGTCACATTGCTGTAGTCATCGTTGGGGCGACTTTCCCCAGGATTTCGCCACCAGGTTTCACCTGGGGTCCGGTTCTTCGAGAACCCTACTGAGCCGTCATTTTCAAACCAGATCCAGTAAATGTTTTGCAGGCCCGGGGACTCGATCGTGACTGTACCGTTTGACTCATTCGGGTTGGAACTGTCCGGCACCACATTGGTCACGACAACAGTTTCTGTGTGACTTGCAGTGCGGTGAATCTCGCTGATCTCCAGGCCGGAGATTCCTTCAACTGGCGATTGTGGCGGTGTGCGAACCCACGCTTCCTCGTCATTGACGATCCGCGAAACACGAAACAGTTGCCCACGCACTCGGACTAAAGAACCACGTCGCAGCTCGCTGCCAAAAAAAGTACCGGACCCAATGAATTCTCCTTCGACGGCGATGGTGACCCCAAACTTGTCTTTCACCTCTCTTTGCTGCACGAACAGGGTGCCTCTGAATTTCGTTTCGATCTTTACCTGTTGCCCTGCCGACTCGGTAGTCAGAGTTTCAGCGGGATCGAGTGTGATGCGCCTGCTGGTGACGCTCGAGGGCGAGAGTTGTATGGTGATGGGTCGTCCGGCAGCCTCCACATTCAGATCGTCTCCAGCCCGAAGTGTAATAGTGCCAGCGGTGATTTGGTCGATGGTGGTGGTTCGATTATTGGAGGTCGAATACTTCACTCGAATTCGCTGACCGACTTCGAAATCCGCACTCAGGAAGCCGCTACCGCTGTCTGAAATCGTATCGGGATCTGGATCGTTATCCTCGAATGAAATGCCGCTGCTAACGAGCGTTGGGATGTCCTGGATCTTATACGTCCCATCGTTCGAGCTGGAGCCGGTGACGGTGATGGTCTGGCCCGGAGCTAAACCGGCCCGGACGAATCCATTTCTGCTGTCGGTAATCGTATCGGGATTGGCACCGTTGTCTGAAAAGGACAAAGTTATGCCTTCAATTGTCGGCCCCGTGTAGATCGGCTTCAGAACCTCAGATCCGCTGACGATGGCGTAAAAAGGAAGCATGTACGGGTTACCGGCATTCTCCGGCTGCGGCTGGCCATTCGGCCCGGACCGATCCCGGAGGAGGTGCAGATTTGCGACTTCAAGGATCGTGTCACCGATTTCATAGCCGCGTCCCAGATTCACCTCTTCGGACATACCTGGAGGCACCTCTTCGGTAAGGTAGGTGGTGTTGATTCTCTGTCCCGCGGCGTAAGGGGTGTAGATCCTGCCGTGCCGGGCGAAGGTCCGAATTACTCCTACGAACGTTCTGCCACCTCTGCCGTTTGGTACCGAGAAAGAGCGATCAGAGTCCCAGTATCTGTAGTTCGCGACACCATTCGAATAAAATGGGACGCCCCTCAAGCCTGAGTCGAACCAGTCCGTCCAGCGTGGTAGCCCCTGGTCATTCGGATGCATGGAAGGCACGACTCCGTGTGCGATGCCAAACCGCGTCATATCGATTTCCCTTTCCACGTACAGGTTCGGGTCGAGCTCATCAACATCGGGGAAGATGGCAGCTCGCTCCGCACCCCTTTGGCCGGACCGCCCGACTGTCATGGAAAAGGCCGCTCCGAGTTCCTTGTCCACGCCGGCATCCCTGATTTTGGCGGCTGTGTCCTCAAGAATTTTTTCCTGGAGATCGTTGAGCTGTTTGATGAGTCGCTTGCCATCTGGAATGTTCTGTTGTGCCCGCTGATAAGCATTGTCGTAGGCAGTCTGGGCGTTGGAGGCATTGACGTTTGGATCCGGCTCGCGGGTCAGCTTGTAAGAGTTCGTGGCGTAAGGGCTCGTCGGCTTGGCGAACTCGAGGTCCACCCCTCTTACGATGACTTCGACTGCGTAACGAGACATGTGATATTGCGTCTGAGCGATGCCGTCGTTAATCCAGGCAAGAGCGCTCAATGCATCTGCCTGATTCAGAGCCATTGAATAGGCCGCGGCATCCGCGACGCCCTGTACTTTCATCTTCGTCGAGCTGATGTAACCGATTCGAAATACAGAGATCGTGAAGAATAGGAGAAACATTACGCTGATTACAGAAAACACCAACGCCTGGCCCTCTTCACTCAAATGAAGTTTCCTGAACCCTTTAAGCAACCATTGCAGAAAAGTGTTTTTGGTGGTTTTCATGGAGCAGGGATCAGGGTTGATTGGTATCCCAGTTTCGGGCGAGCGTACAAGTTTCACGAAGAGTTACGTGTGGCGCGGTACCGTATCGATTACCGGTCATGAGCGGCACTTGATTTTGGTTATTTGCGCTCAAGTTGCCCCAGAGGGAGAGGAGCGTGGAGTCCGGTAAAAAGATGACTTCGAAATCATGCTCAACTGCAACGCGCACGGTAGTACCGTGGCCGCCAGGGAGCGTGGGCTCCAGGATGGTCACGCGTGTTTTCTTTTCTGCAATGTTTGAGCGGGTAATCCAGTCCTGATTGAGGGGGTCCCAGCCGGGAACGGTGAGTGTCGGATCCTGTGCCGGCAAATCGGCAGGCGGGGGGCTGGCTCCGGTAATCGGCGAGCAGATGGTGATGGCGGCTCGATTGATCGCGTCGCTCGCTCGGGCCTGCCAATCGTTACCATCCGAATCGACGCCTTCTCTGATCACCAGAGCCGCCCGAGCCGAAGCGTAGGCGGCGTGATTCACTACCAGCTTGGCGATCATAAAGTGCGCCAATTGCAGCGCGGCCAGCGTAAGGAAAAGCTGGATTGGGAACACAATGGCAAATTCGACCATCGCCTGGCCCCGCTCACGTTCCTGTGATTGAGGCGATCTCAAAAAACTGAAAGCGCCATCGTACTTGGTTACAAAGGGGAGATTCAGTCGCACCAGGTTTCTCATATCAAATTCAATATGCGCGCCAACGGTCAGGGGACGTTTACTGTGCAGCCCCAGTGATGTGGAGATTCCATGCGGAAGTTTCGCAAACTTGGGGGCAGCCCTTATTAGCTCTTGTCTTTCAAGGCAGTGGCATCATCAGGATTGAAGTCAGGTCGTGATACAGGCCCTGAAGAGTTGCTATCAGCGTTTCAAAGATAGGCATCAGGCCCACTAGGACCACGGAGACTACGAGAATGTATTCAACGGCTGCTTGCCCCTTCTCAGGCTCGTTGGCTTTCCCGTCTTCAGTCGCATCGAAAGCCTGACGATCCTGAATCTCATCCTTCGTTGAGGCCGGTACCTGGCTACATTTCTTTTTCATGATTCAGCTACATTAACCCAAACGGAACCGAATAGGAGGATTACCTAGCGGTTATTGTTCCAAATGGAACTTGTGGTTCAACATTTTCCCGAAATTTTCCCAACACTGAAATTAATTCACTACACGACTTCCATGGCTGAAACTCTCGCACCACTTCAGCCATCGGCCTGACGCTTTCCCGCGGCACCATGGGAGCGATGGACAGGCTGTACTCAGGATGAATCCACCTGACTCTGAGCCGGCTCGCAGGCATCTGCTGGTCTCAGCTTCCACTTTGCTTGCATTGCCTCGCAGCAAGAGTCCACTTGGGGTCAGATCTTGAATGAATTAAATGAATCAGATACCGATGAACAACGTGCGCCCTGGTGGTCGTTTGCACTTTAATTACGTACCTGAGACCGGCCCTACTTCTCCAACAGGAAGACTCTGGTCTCCGGTGGCTTTGGCCGCAAGATGATTCGGCTGATTCCTCGGCCGGTGACCTTGCCAGTGGCGGCATCAATGACCTTGCGATAGCGGCCGGGCAGGCGCAGTTCTGTGCGCCCCGGCTCGGTGAGGTGTATGGAGGCGATGGTGTCGCTGGCGGAGACGACCGCGTCTTTCTCGCACCACACGTTGCAGCCTCCATAGCGGGCAAGGGATTTCAACACCTGTGGCGGCAAGGGGAGAGCTCCAGCGAAAACGACTGCGTAATCGTTCCGGGTGCGGCCGCCTTTCTTTCCGTTGCCCGAAGCGCCTCGTCCGAATTCCTTCAAGGCCAGCCCTGCGGTGTTGATGTAGAACGAAAAGACCGCATCGCCCAGAATCTGGCAATCGGTCTTGGCAAGCCGTACGGGATCGGGAGCGAGGACGGGGCCATACATGTAGGTGTCGCCAAAGAGCGGGGGCATGTTGTCTGACTCGAGAGCGGGGTGGGTTCGATCTCGGAGCCGGATGCGGCGGGAACAAGTGCGCTCGTGCATTTCCATTGGGATGCCCAGGAGTTGCTCGGCGCGTTCTGCAGAGACTGTCTTGCCATCGGTGATGCCTGTGGCCGGGCCAAAAATGGCCAGGCTGCCGTTATGGAAAATCTTCTTTCTGAGGAGAGCGATGATGCGGTCATCCACCTTGAAAAGGTTGGGGAAGAAGTAGCAACGGTAGGACGGGAAATCGTTCCGTTCGAGATCGCTCAGCAGATAGATGCGGTAGGGAATGCCTGAAAGCGCCAGTCCGTCGATTCGCTGTCGAATGAGTGCGAGGTTGTGGAAGCCGGTGGTGAAATTGCCATAGAGCGGGGCTTCGTCGTCGATGACAAAGGCAATAGCGTGCTCTGTTTCGCGATGTGGCCAGTTCATGCCGGCTTCGAGAACTTTCTTGTCCCTTCTGACGATTGACTGGATCTCATCGGAGTTGAAGAACCCGCCGGCGATGTCCATCCAGTAGTGATGCAGGTTGCGTGACAGCGCGAGGGCAGTATTACGAAAGAGGCCGGCCTTCACTTCGCCGAGATTCATGAACGATCCCAGGGGCGGACGACGGCTTCCCGGGCTTTCTCCGCTCAGAAATGTGCGGGCATCGTTTTCGATGAGCAGCAGCTTCTTCCGCAGTGCCATCGAATCGCTTAGCCCTTCGCCTTCAAAACCGTATCCAGGCCCGCGCGCGTGGTAATCGGCCGGGGTGATCAGGCCGTCGAGCGAAGGATGGTCGATCAGGTCTTTCACACCGATGGAGCCGCTGCTCAGGAACATCGAGAGCGTGTCCGGCCCTTTGCCGGTGCCGAAGAAAGCCTCGTTGTGCTGCCAGCCGATAAGTGGCTGTTTGAGGGCGTCGATGCCGAGCAAGACTTTTCTGCTTCTGGTTGCATCTGCCAGTCCCTCGAAAATCGTGTTTATCCAGCGGCCGAAGTAATCGCGCATGAACAGCGCATAGTCGCGCTCCATCGCCATCTCCGAAGCGGCTGGCCAGTGCCGCACGGATTCGACCTTCTGACGCAGCATGTCGTCGGTCGGCACTTCAACGGTGGTCAGTTTTGCAGACTTGTCGCCCCAGGATCTTTGGAGTGCGGCCGCGTTTCGATACTTCTTCTTCAGCCACTGCCGCCAAGCCTGGTGGTTGGCTTCGCTTCGGTCATAGAAATTTCCACCCAGGCTGAGGGGCGTGATGCCTTCGCCATGCGGGAAGACCATGTAGCCGATGACCTGTTTGCCCCAGGGCCGCGACTCGCAATATGAGATGATGCTCTTGAAGCTTGCCGGCAGCCCCGCGAGATATTTCTCCGATGCATACGACGCCTCGTGGAACAGATTCCCATCCGAATCGGTCTGCATATGTCCAGGATTATCCTTTGCCCACTTCGGCGGCACCTTCGTGCCGAACCTGACGACAAAGAGCGCATCCTTTCGCTGTGCCAGAATGTGTTCCGCCTGCCGTTCAATCGTCAGGCCCTTGTCATCAGGATTCGGATCACCGTAGTCGTCTTCGCCGCGCCAGAAGCGAGAACCGCCACCGTCACGAGAGAGGTTGAGATAGTAAATCCGGACGCCGCTGCGGATGAAATGATCCGTCCATTCGTGCCAGTGCGGGCCCAATATGCAATTGCAGTAGGCGGATGATGTGATGGGCTGACCATCACGTCGAACCTGGATACGACCGTTCTCTTGACCAAGAGTAACTGTGCCGGGGAATCCATTGGGGGTAACAGTCATGTTATTTTCTGCGGTTGCCGGGAGAAATATCAGGAGAAAAAGAAGATGAGCCATGGTTTCTTTTTTGGGTTGCGCCGGGATTGCGTGCCATGCGAAACCTGTCGCTCGGCTCCCTCAGCGCGTCTTTGGGTAGTCGTCGCCCAGGAAGAGCTCGTTGATTGCCTCTACGGTGTTATTCACCAGTAACTGGCCACCCTCGGGCCCAACCCAGTTGGACTTGATCTGCGCGCTGTAATGGCCGCCATCCAATGCCCGCTGCGTGGGCAGGTAGAAGCCGTTATTCGAGCCGTCGGCAAGCTGCACGAGGAAGGTCTGCATTGCCCGGCTGCGGGCGCGGATCTGCATCCCGAAGTCGACGAACAATTCGAACGGGTTGGTGGCAAATACCGCGTCACCAATCCGAATAATGTGACTCTCGACGTCGTGCTCAGGGTTGTCGCCCTGTTGCTCAAAGCGGCTTACCAGGTCGCAGACCGGACCGAAGGGCCATATCCGCTGAAACGCGTAATGCTGCTGAGCTCGTTCCTCGGCGCTCATGTCGGGGATGCGCTTCTCCAGCTCATACTCTTCTTTCGTGACCATCATACGAGGCAGACGCCATGCCTTGACCTTGTGTTCAAACGTCACGGATTCTTCGGGCGGCGACGCCGTGGCGAGCCCTTCGTCCAGCACGGCCATGACCCGTCGGGCAATGATCCCGCAAGCATCGACGCCGAGCCGGTCGCGGAGGTCTTTCTCTGCCGTCTTGTCCATCAGCAGATGAGGCGACAGATCGCCCGCTGGCGCGCACTGTGGGAGCAGGTGCACACCGGTGCCGTATCGTTCCGCCATGGATTCGCGCACGTCGTGCCAGAAATCCGCTGAAAAAGTTTCCAGACTTTCCAGGCATTGGGACGGGCAGGCGAGGTTGACGAGGATGCCCGTCAGTTCACCGCTTCCATCGCGGGTGAAGAGCATGTTGACTGAATGATCGTCGCAGGCCTCGATGCCGCGAAAGTCCTCCCGATTGGTTTCACCATACATCGCGGCCGCTCCCCCGGCATAGACGGCACGTCGACAGCGACCGACGACCGCGTAGCCAAAGCCGCGTGAGATGCTGCCGGGCCTTCGCTCAGTCCAGGCCGATTCAACGATGTCCGCCAGTTGTGCCGCCAGCCATTCGCGGTATTCGTCCGGGCCCATGAAGTCCGGATCGTTCTCCGGTTCATCATAGATACCACGTTGTGTGGAAGGCGCATTGTGCGTGTGCGTGCCATTGACGGTGATCTTGCGCGGGTCAAGGTCGGTACACCGTCCTTCGAGCTCGCGAAGCAAGTCCGGGTTGAATCCATCGCAGGGCAGGTCACAGGAGAGAAACACTGCTTGCTCGGTTGCGCCGTTCTCGCTCCTTACCTCCAACGCCAACGCGGTTGCGGTCAGCGGCGAGAGCACCGTGTCTGAAATACGGGTGTGGAATTGCCCCTGGACCAGCGTCTTGCGCAGCGGGGTGATGTCTCCTCGCGCCCAGCCGATGTGTAGCTTTCCGTGTGCCATTTAGAGTTCCTTTGTGATTCGGTGAATGTGGTAACGATTGGGATGTGCTAAGCATCAACGCACAGGCCTTCCAGCAAATCCAACGACGCAGTTACGATACGGTCCAACGCGTCGGGGGCGAGCAGGAAAAGATTCGCACCGCGGCGAACGGGTTTACCGGCTGCATTACGGAAGTTGTAGTTTTTCGCCCGGTAGGCATGGAGCGTCGGTATGTAACCGACCCAGCCGTTGCACATGTGCGCCACGAACGTGCGTTTTGCCGGCGCTTCGCCCTTGACGCGCAACTGGCCTTCCACAAACGGTTCGCCCGTCAACCCGACGATGGCCAGATCTCCAAGGCGGAAGGTCTGGACCTCGTAGTCGTAAGCTCCCCCGGCAAGGCGTCTGCAAACGTCCAGCGTAACGACAGCAAACATCCATTCGATATCGACTGCGGTATGTTCCGCGTTCAGCCACCGCGGTTCAGGCTCCCGGCCCACAAGGGTGTGGCTGTCTTCGACGGCCTCGGGACCGATCACCTCCTCGATGCGACCGTAGGGGATGCTGATGGTCTGTGACTTCACACCAACATCGGCAACGTCCTGCCACGTCATCTGCGAGAGCACTTTCTGTGACGTTTCCGTCAGCCACTGGCCGGCCTGCTCGTCGTCCGCGGCAGGTGCTGCCGGGATCGGAGAATGCCGATTGACGTTGCCGCAGCAACCGTTCAACACGACCGGCACGCAGCCTTCGCCCAAAATTGACTTCATCTGCCGGGCCCATTGACCGGGCCAACTTGCAGTGACCCACGGCTTGCCGAAATGGCTGACCGGATGCGCCGTATGGTGGAGGAGCGCGGCGATGATCTCGCCAGCCCGGTTCTTGAAGCAGGCGACGCCCACCTCCGGGTCGGCGGGGCCTTCCGGGTGAAGGATCTCGGTGAGGTCCCTGGCCTGCGTCTGCACCCATCCGTCCCGCATGACGAAACGGCGGTTGAATGCGATACGCCCGTCCGCCATTCCACCACAGCCCATGCTTACCGGTTCCACACGTTCGAGCGCCAGATTTACGGCGTCCAGCAATCGCGGCACAAGGTAATCGAAGTAACCTGGATCTCCCTGATACGTCCACCACAACTCATGTGTTATCTGCGGGCAATCCGGTGTCATCAGCAGATGCCCGCCGAGGGCCGGGGCGCTGTGGTTCTGCAACAGGTGCAGCATTACCTCCTCTTTGCGGAAGCCGAACCTCTCCGACACACGTGCCCGAATATCGTCGGCCGCGTCATCGCCAACCGTGCAGAGGTCGAGGGACAGCAGGCACACGCGCGCGGCAGCGGGATCGCCCGGGTTACTGAAGACGATAGCGCGGGCACAGAGCGGGTCGAGGATCCGCTCGACCGGCCGAAGCCGGCACATATCACCGGCCATATGGACGCCCGGCGCGGGCGTGATCTCCACCTCGGCTGCGCCTGCAGCCAATGCACCCTCGGCCTGTCTGTGCTTCTCGCTTTCTGTTTCGTTCGTCTCTTTCATATCGGCCTCGTCCCGCGCTGTAACTGGGATTGTTCCGTGCTGTGCTCCAGCAGCCCGGCCTGCTGAAGGTGAACGGAGTAGCCCCGGCGTAAGTGATTGTGGCATAGGCATGCCAGTGGACTCCTGACAGTATCAGCTTCTGATTCCACTTCACAAGCCCGGCAGTGCTGGCATCCCCAAACGGTCGACTGTTGCCCGAGCCCCAGCGCAGACTGAGGGTGTTCGGTAGACTCCCCAAGCGGGGAATCGAATTTTTCTGCTAACCCCTTGGAGTATTGGCCGATAATACCAGAGCTATAGGTGATAAGGATCTGTCGGGGGAAGGTCTTCTTGAGACCTTCGGGCAGAATCCAGTCGGCAACAGTGCAGCCGAAATCATCTCAGCACGAACTCTTTCATAAAGCAGGTCTGAAAATCACGGTTTTCATGCGTCACGCCATCGGCTGTGATATATGAGGACTGATTCGAAGGTCGCAAACAAGCGATCGACCGACGAACTGGCACGGGGAAGTCTTTTACCCACAAGGAGAGGGATTTGACTTCCAGGAATTTGAAAATAACGGATCGTCCTGCCTTTCAGGATGTCCTTTACCTCGTGACCATTCTCGCGGTGATTGCGATCATCTTTGCAGCAACTGCACTGGTGGGCGATGAAGCCGAGGTGGAGACAGCGACCCCGACGTGGGTCAGCTACGAATGGATGCCCCAGGCGGAGGACTGCTCTTTCTACGTGGCGGGCCCGGAGGCCGGCAGCGAATACGGACAGCCAAGAGATGTTCAGGTCATCTTCTTCCGCGTTCCCCTTACATATAAAGAAGAGGTCAATTTCAGGCTGGAAGGCACTCACCTTCCTTTCGATGTGATGCCGGGCACGCGTGCAAGGCTGTATGGCGGGCGGGGCGCATACACCGATTCAAGCGGGCACCAGGTCTATCCCGAGTCTGATCACCACGGCACATTACTGGTTTCAAAACCGCTCTCGACAGAACACACATCGCAGCGGTTGTCCTTCGGCCCATTCTCGAGCAGGCAGGGGGAGGCAATCGATGGATGGGGTCATTTTAAACTGGTGGTCACGGCGGAGAGAGGAAACGGATTGCGAGCCTTCCGTGTAGCCGCAGCCCCCGCTGATCGGGTTGAGAGCTTCTGCTTCAACGCATCTCTCTACATGGACGGAACAAAGTTCGGTAGAGCGCATCTCTATCTCGACAACATCGGCAGCAGCGCCATTACCGGCATCACCTCAGGATTCGCGGCGGGTCTGCGCCTGCGGAACAGAAAGACCTCGCTCAGCCTCAAAGCCCCGAATACCGAAAAATGGATCCGTTACCACATCAATGAACTTGCCAGCGGTAACCGCCGCCCGGCACTCGAGTGGATGAACGGCGCGCTCGGGGAAGGCAATTCTTTCGGCAAACGCCTGATCGTTGCGTTTACCGATCACAATGGACAGCCGCTTCGCCTGTTCGGCAACAACAGAATCGTCGAGCAGCGGTCTCAGATCGCAGGCCACAAGCTACAGACCACAGACCACAGAGTACTGAAAGACCACAAACGGCAGACCACAGACCATCAGACCAGAACTCCAGCGCTTCAAAACTCCGGCACTCCAAAACTCCAGCACTCCAAAACTCCAAGCCCCCACGCCGCCATTCCAAAACTCCACCAATCCAGAACTCCAAAACTCCACCACCCCATCATATCAATACAACGGAGACCACCTCACCACCCTCTCATACTTCCAACCGACCGTCTCTTCCCCCGCCACCCACAAACACCAGCACAGCCACCGGCAGCGTACAACGACCAGACCCGTATCTGACCTTCAATCTCGATGCTTCCAGCTTTTTCCCCGACCGAAAAGATCTCACGTTCGCTTGGGATCTTGGTGACGGCGGCCGACACCAGGGCATCAAGGTGAGCCACTCATACAGCAAACCGGGACAGTACCGGGTGATGCTCAAAGTCCAGAATCTGAAAAACGGGCAGACGAAGCAGTACTCACAGGTTGTCGTGGCCAACATTCGGCCCGTCCCGTTTATGGAACTCCCAACTGAGTGCAAGGCAGGCGAGCTCATTAAACTCGATGCCAGCAAGTCCAAAGATACGCCGGGCGACCGCCTGACATACACGTGGGATTTCGGGGACGGCAGTACCGGTACAGGAAGGCTGGCCAGCCACCGCTATCTCAAGTCGGGCAATTACACGGTGACCCTGACAGTCAAAGACGACAAGAACACCTTCTGCTCTAAAGCAACCCTCAGCAGAAAGCTTGCCGTCAGCAAAGACCGTGAAACACCTAGTGAACCAAGCCAGACAAACCAGGCTTTGAATCTCTCAGACCCGCGTTTACACGCGCACCAGGCACGTTTCAGTGCATGGAGAACCCAAAGCGACCGCAAGTAGTTTGACCTGACAATCAGTCCAATCGTCCTTTATCTAATCGGCCACGAAATGAGAACGAACCAACTTTTCACAGCACCCATCCTGCTCTTTCTGCTAAGCGGTGTTCATGGGGAAGACGCGAACCTGGAATCGCTCGATGAAGAGCAAGTGAACTACGCGGCTGTCATTCAGGCCCGCGTCATCGAAGGCGAAGAATTTACGCCGGCGTGGGCGCGCACAAGGCCGGCGCCGGAAACCCCGAAATCTGACGATCCGATTCCTGATAAAAGGCCCGATGAAGAACCGAAGAACGAAATCCCAAACGAAGAGCCGAAAGAGGAGGAGCCGGAGGAGAATGAGACGCTTAACGAGACTCAAGATGAGACTCCTGTCGACGAGGTATTACCGAAGCCGGAGCCAGACAAAGCCCGAAGGCCGTCACCCCCTTCCGAGCCTGACGTAGAGGAAGGCATCGTCGAAGAGCTTGTCGAAATCGCTGAGGTCGCCGGGACGCCCTTCTCACTGCACGACAGCAACCTTCCTGTGCTTCAGTTCAAAGATTACAGGCCGAGAGTTGCCGCGCTCTCGCCACAGACATCGTGGATATCCCTGAATGGCGATCAGCTTCCGATGTCCGCGGTGGACCTGAAGGCGCAGAAAAAGAGAGCCCCAGAGCCAACCATTTCTGAACGTCTCGAGAATTCCGAGACCAAGGTCGCAGAAGAAAGCGTGATGCGACTTTCCCGTGAGCAGATGCTGCAACTGCTCCTGCAACACAACCAACAGATCGAGATTGCTAAAGTCGATTGGAGTATCCGAAAACGCGGCAAGAGCGCCGAGTGGGGTGCCTGGGAACCGGCACTGGCCGTCGAGGTAACTCGCGAAACAAACGAACGCGACAACACCATTGAAGACACGCTGAGCCAGTTTCAGGATCGGTTCATCGAAAAGAATCTCCGTATGAATTCCGGGTTGGAAGGCCGTACCCCGACCGGCGCGTCCTATCGGCTTGGTTACCAGCTCAATCGGATTTCGAACTCATTGCAGTCTGCTCTGAATCAGCAGCGAGAGCCCTTCGACAGCGAATACACCAGCTTCCTCGGCCTCAATCTGACTCAGCCCCTGCTAAAGAACGGCTGGTTCAAGGCAAACCTGGGCCCCATGCGCCTGGCAAAGAAGGATGTCCAGATAGCTTACCAGTCCCTGCGCCAGCAGATGATGGGCACCGTTGCCAGAGCTGAATCCGGTTACTGGGATCTTGCCTTCGCACAAAAGGCCTACGAGCTTCGTACCGCAAGCGTCGGCATCGCCGAGAAGATCCTTAATGATTACCAGGAGCGCAAAATCAATGGAAAAGTCTCTGACCTGGAACTGATGGATGCGGAGGCCGGTGTCGCCGAAAGAAAGGCCGAGCAGAGCGCCGCAAATCGCCAGCTCGTCGAGCTGCGCAACTCGATCCGCAGTCTCTTTGCCGACACCTTCATTAATTCCAACACTACGTTTGTCGCTTCCGAACAGCCTGCGGTGAAAGAGCTCGAACATGACCGGGTCGCTTCCATTCGCAGCGCCTTCGAGAAGAACCCTGAATACCTGGCGCGCCTTCGAGAGATGGAGCGTGAAAACATCCGCGTCGCCATCGCAAAGAATCAGCGTCTGCCGCAAATCGATCTCAAAGGCAGCTACGGGCTCAACGGGCTCGGCGACAAGGTCTCTGGCAGTTGGCAGGACATCAACAATCATGAAAGCAAGTCATGGTCAGTCGGCCTGGAGCTTTCGATACCCCTTGGCGGCGGCATTCGCGAACGCAACGAAAAGAAGGCAGCGCAGCTCCGAAAGCAGCAGGCCCTGCTGAATATGAAACGAGCTGAAGTCGAGCTGACCAACAGCGTAGATACGGTCATCAACAGCATCAAGAACTCAAAAACTCTTGTGGAGAGCGCCAGCATGCGCGCGAGCTACAGCCAGCGCCTGCTCGATGTCGAGCTCGAGAGTTTCAAGGAAGGCAAGAGCGACAGTCGCCGAGTGCTGGAGGTCGAAGAAGGCTTGTTCGAAGCCAGGTTTCAAGAGCTCAACAGCCTTATCGCGTATGAGAAAAGTCTCGTGTTACTGGAGGCCATGCAGGGCTCCATCCTCGAAAACCGCAAAGTAAGGATCACGCAGAAATGAACAGAGAAATCACTACAGACCAAAGTCCACGGACTGTTTCGTTGCCGCGGCTCTGTTGCTGGCACTCGCTGTACCCATCTCCGCTAACAGGGGCAAAGAGACGCCCTCCACGATAGCTCCTTGCTTTTCCAATTGGGTCGTCGCGGCCTTGATCGCTTGGATCACCTCTGGGTTGTTAAATCCTTCTTCCATATACTCCTGGATCAGACCAATTCGCATACCTCTTAGATCTGAACTTAGCGTCTTGGTGAAGTCAGGAACCGGGAGCTTAGATGTCTGAGGGTCCTTC
>JASLXP010000083.1 GCA_030740295.1 Planctomycetota bacterium | reverse complement strand
TTAGACGGAGCGACCAACTGGGTCCTGCCGCGGGTCATGGCGGTCACGCGCTGCCCCATGCTGACCGACTTGGGCAACTCAGTTTTGAAGCGCTTGTGGAGTTCCGGTTTGTAGTCAAACAAGTCGACTTGGCTGGGGGCGCCGGCCATGAAGAGAAAGAGGATCCGCTTCGCCTTCGGCTTAAAGTGATTCCCGGTCTGCGCCGCGCTGTTCTGTGGCAGCAGCGTGCCCAGGGCGGCCATGCCGAGACCCGTGCCGGTGTTTTGCAGAAAGGCGCGGCGGGTTTGCAGATTGGACTGTTCAGAAAATGGGTTCATGAACTACTCCCGCGTCTTGGTGATATCGAGATTGTAAAGCGTATTCACTGCAATGGTCCATGCGGCGAGTTCGGCTTCCTGGTGTGCGCTCGGCATGTTCAGTTTCCCGCACAGTGCGCCGGCCAGTTGGGGCTGCTCATCGTAGCGGCGCTTTATGTCTTCGATGAGTTTTGCCATCAAATCGGATTCACGGTCGTCGGGGAGCTTGGCGGTTACGGTTTCCCAGGCGAGTGCGATTCGCTTCTTTGTGTCGAGGCCATCTTCTTTGAGCACATTGTGGGCTAGCTGGCGGGCGGCTTTGAAGTATTCGCTTTCGTTTAGCAGTAGTAGCGCCTGCAACGGTGTGTTGGTCCGTTCCCGCCGTGCGATGCAGGCGTCCCGAATAGGCGCGTTAAGGATGGTCATCTGGGGCGGGGGCATGGCGCGCTTCCAATGCGTGTAGAGGCTGCGGCGATAAATGTCCTCGCCCGCATCCGGCCTGAATCGTTCCCCTGTCATGCTGACGGCCTTCCAGAGCCCCGCGGGCTGCGGCGGCTTGACGCTTCTGCCGTACATCCTTGGTGAGAGCAGGCCGCTGGTGGCGAGAATCTGATCCCGAATCATCTCCGCATCCATGCGGTAGCGTGAACCGCGGGCCAGCAGGCGGTTTTCAGGGTCCTGCTCGAATTGCTGCGGCGTCGTCACGGATGCCTGGCGATAGGTTCTCGACATCACGATCTGCTTGACCAGTGCTTTGATGTCCCAGCCAGTCTCAATAAAGGAAACGGCCAGGTAGTCGAGCAATGCAGGGCGGCTCGGCACCTCGCCCTGGGTCCCCATATCCTCGGAAGTCTTGACGATGCCCACGCCGAAGAATTGCTGCCAGAAGCGATTTACCGCGACGCGGGCGGTCAGGGGATGCCGACGATTGGCGAACCAGTCCGCGAGATCCATGCGCGAGGCCAGTTCGTTCCGCTTCTTCAACGGAGGCAAGAACGCGGGCGTATTCCGTTCCACCACCTCGCCGGGCTGATCGTATTGACCCCGCTTCAGGAAGTAGGCCGGGCGTACCTTCTCACACTCTTTCATCACCATGGCGTGCGGTACATTCCGAGCGAAGGCATCGCGCTGCTTTTGCAGCCGTTTTCGATTCGCGTCGATCTTCTTGCGGGCTGTGACCAGCTTCTTCTTCTTCTTCGGATCTTTTTCGCTCCCCTCGGACTTTTTGGCCTGCTCAATTTCACTGCCCAGCCCCTTGAGCTGTGCATCGAAGTCCTTCAGTTGCTTTTCCTGTTCCGGGGTCGCGAGCGAAATAAACGGCGGCTGCAAGCCGTTCCTGGGTCGCCCCGATGTCTCCGGCGCCGCATCGAGATTGTTGAAGAAGGCGAAGAGTGCGTAATAGTCCTTCCGGGTGATGGGATCGTATTTGTGATCGTGGCATCGCGCGCAATTGACAGTCATCCCCATGAAGGCCGTTCCCACCGCGGTGACGCGGTCGATCACGTTCTTGACGTAGCTCTCTTCGGGAAGCGCTGTTCCCCGGTCGATGATCAGGTGCAGCCGATTGAATCCGGAAGCGACGAGTTGGTCGCGGGTCGGCTCAGCATAGAGATCGCCCGCCAACTGAAACCGGAGAAAGTCATCGTATCCGAGGTTGTCGTTGAAGGCGCGGATAACCCAGTCGCGGTACGCAATGAAGTTGCGGTAAAAATCCTTGTGCATGCCGTTGGTGTCGGCGAATCGAACCAGGTCCAGCCAATAGCGCGTCATGTGTTCGCCGTATTGCTTACTGGCGATCAACCGGTCGACCAGCTTCTCGTATGCTGACGGTCCTTCATCGGCGAGGAAGGCTCTGATTTCATCCCGCGTGGGCGGCAAACCGGTAAGGTCAAAGGTGACGCGCCGGATAAGCGTTCGCTTGTCCGCCTCGGCGGATGGGCGGCGTCCGGCGTCCTCGAGTTTGCGCAGCACATGCAGATCGATCGGCTGGCCGCTCCATCGGGCGTTTTCCACCTTCGGGGGAACCGGCTTCTTCGGCGGCTCAAAGGCCCAGAATTCTTCGTAAACCGCACCTTCCTCTATCCACTGTTTGATGCGCTCTCGTTCTTCGCGGGTCAAGCGCTTCTTGTGCGCTTCAGGGGGCGGCATCACTTCGTTCTCATCCTCCGAGTTGATACGCCGCCAGAGCTGGCTTTTCCCGGTCGACCCCGGCACTATCGCGGTCTTTCCTTCGTAGGTTCGATACGCGCCCTCCGGCCCATCGGCCTGGTCGAGCCGCAAATGAGCCTTCCGATCTTTGGCGGCCCTGCCGTGACAAAGAAAACAGCGGTCAGAAAGGATCGGGCGAATATCCAGATTGAATTTGATGTTTTCGGCCTGTGCGCAACCGACTCTCAGCATCAGCGCGCCTGCGAGCAGATATCTGATTCTCAACGTCATGGGGCCTCTGCGGTACTCGTTGTCGAAGGAATGGTCTTCTTGATAAAGGCTCTGAGATTCTACTCTTTTTCCATTCCGTTTAGCACGTCGTGCGTGCTCCGAGGAATCAGCCGGCAAGCGACAGGTACTTAAAAGGGACGACCTCCCTATCGTCGGTGCTGATTCGACATTATGACTGTCCGACCGGCGGGAATCTTTTGAGCCTCTGTCCGGCCGATCTTCAGAGAAGTCTCCTTGCTCGCCTGAGCAATTATTCTCTTGAAACGTCCATCGCGAATTTCTGCGAGCAGGGCGAGTGAACGATCAGCTTCGAGCCCGAGGTCGCCAACCCCGATCTTGGTGCCGGACAGCATGACGAGCGTCTCCGTGGCGCCTGACTTCACTGTGCCGCATCGGGACCCGTGAAAGACGAAGCCGTCAGACTCCACCTGGACAGGTTTACGACTGCAAACAAAACGGCTGGCGCCGGTGTCTGAATCAATCTGCCACAGTGCGCCACTTTTCGTAATCTTCAGGTTCCGTTTTTCTTCGCCTCTCTTTCGAGGATGGAAGACGGTGAGGTAGTCTGAATCCGGGGGAGATGAAAGCTGCACGACTTGCTGGTCGATGTTGTTTTTCGACCAGTGCAGCTTTTTTGATTTGATTTCTGCGGCGAACTGAGTGGCGACAGGGCCCAGCACAGTCGGAACTGCATTGGGCGGGGCCAGGATGTGAAGATCGAGATCGATGCCGAACTTGCCAGTGAAATGGATGACTCCGTCTTCAACCGTGTGGCTCTCAGACATCACGTGCGTGAACCAGTCGCTGTTGTAACGCGGCCCTGCGCGATCGAATAAGACAAGATAATTGTCTGCCCGGTTAAAGATGACAGATCGGTCGAAGTAAGAAGCAGGGACGTCCATCACAGCGTCCCAGGTGCTGTCTGTGATCTGTCCGGATTTGACCATATCGGGGATGGTCTTCTCTTTGTTCGTGCTCACGTTTACGACGGGAACGTGCATCTCCGCTGCATCGAGAAGTTCGGAAGTAAATACCGGTCCGGTCGATCCTCTCGACCAGTTGCTGCGGCCGTCCAATCTGAGGATTGTGTAGCGCCACGTTGTCGTGATGTAAGGGTACTTGCCATAGCCGATGACCAGCGGCTTACCGTGCGCGTAAATCTGAACCGAACCGTCCGATGCGTGATAGTGCCCGCTGCCCGGGCCCGCCTTGCCGAAAATTATCCACTCGTCAAGTGTTCCCCAGTTTCGGTGAAAGACAAATCCGTAGCCCTCTACCGGGTGGCTTTCGTAAGGTCCGGGGGATTCTTTCGGCAAGTCATACTGCAGATAGAGGCGATTCAAGACTCCCAGATTGTTAGTGCCGTGGCCGCGAAAGGGGGTCTGCTTCGACTGCTTCCAGAACCAGTTGAGCTGTCTTGAAAGCTGAGGATTTGATTCCCTGTAAGGGCGGCCCCCATTCCAAACATTCCGTAGACCGGCGGCGTGGTGGTCGTCGTATCGCCATCAAAAGGAAGCGCCCTGGGCAGGCCATAGCTGACTTTCGGAACCGGCGGGACCGAGAACTCGATAAACCACTTCAATGCCTGTTTCAGGCGCGGATGCTCTGCCAGCTCTGGCATGCCGTGTGTCTTGAACAGCATCGCCAACTGGGTCAGAAAGTTGACGCTCATGGCACGGTAGATTTCACATTCGTTGCCGGCTCCGCTCTCGTAAATGTAGATGCCCTGGTCAAGGTCTTCGGCGATCTGACGTTTTGCTTCGGCCAGCCATCGGTTGGAATGCGGGTGATCCGGCAAAGTCAGTGCAATGACGGCCAGCGAGAAATATCCATCCACTTTGAAATTGCCAAGCGCGCAGAGGGGAGCGAAGAATTCCGGATCGGAAAACTTGTAGGCGGCGAAAGCCAGGGAAGCTCTGACCAGACGTTTTTCATCGTCGGTCAGAATTCCAAGTGCGCAGGCCAGGTCGTAACGCCCGGCAAGATTGCGTGCATTCGGTCCAACTTCGATGGCTCGCAGACCGGTGCCGACGTAGCCCTTACGAATCCTTGCCTTTTCATTTTCAGCAGGCTCGAATGACTCCGGGAAAGTCCAGTAACTCGCCAGACCTCTAGCTGCTTTGACGATGGACTCCCTCATCTTCTCCGCGTTCGATAAGTCGTCCGCCATCAGGGCTCGAAACTCCTCGCACACCCAGCGATTCTGAGGGCTTTTGGGATCGTAATTTTTTCTCTGTTCATCAAAGGCTTTCGTGTCCCCATAAAGGTGCGGCCGAGGGGTCCTGTCATCCCAGTCAAGCACCATCCGGAGCACATCGCTGAGGGGCGTTTCTGAAGTTTTGTGACGAATGTCTTCCAGGACGAACCGGCTGCGGTCGAGCGATTTGTCATAAACAGCTATGCCGGTAAGCCGTTGCCCTCCACACAGGGGAAAGCGCAGGACAACATCGCCACTCTCTTTTCTTACCAGTTGAACTGCCTGATCGAGGTCCGGGAGCTTCCAGCCGTCTCGTGAAGAAAAGTTCGCCTCCGGCCAATAGGGCTGACCATTTCCTCGTCGCCAGGCTGATCCGTTGATCGCCATCAGGCCAACAGCGTCCTTCCGTCCTTCTGCCTGATGGATTCCCAGATAATCGCGATGCGTGAAGATCTGTGCAAAGGTCCACGGCCGCAGATGAGCAATAATGCCCCGCGTCTCCGGCAAGGGCGCCGGCGGCTGTGCCTGGTAATACTGAAAATCGCGTTCCCGGTCAGGTTTGAAATTCTCTGACAGATTCAGTTCCCATCCGCCGCGGGCGTGAAGGCCCGGATGACAAGACTCACGGATCAGAATGTAGCTCTCCTCCGCAAAGAGCTGGAGTTTCACTTTGTATGCAATGCCGTCCCTATAGGTAAATGAGGTCGTGGCTTCCGAGAAGATTGGTCCGTCCGCCGTTTTCGTGATCCGAACCTGTTTCCAGTTTTGATTTGGCGCAGCCCATTTTCCACCACCGAACCAGATGCCGTCAGGCCCCCGAACCTGGTTCAGGGGCGGAACATTTGAAGCGGCACTCCCTGTCACCTCACCCTCTGGCGGCAGAGCTATCCCGACTCGGTTGTTGGCCAACTCAAGACGGTCTCTTGTTGATTTCCATTTAAGGGGAGTGGAATGTGACGTCGCGTTTCTGGCCTCTTTTGAACAGGTGAGTTCCCATGCCAGTCTGCCGTTTTGCGAAAGCCCTGACCGCCAGAAGATGGTGCAACTCTTGAGGAAAGTTGAACCGGGCCAGAGCTCCACGTCATCAATTTGAAACGGAACAGCGCGTCCTGTTTTCTGCTCCTTCAAAGCCAGCGAGTCCTGATGACACTCTCCTTTCTTGAAGCGGAGCGCCTGCTGGAGCACCTGCTCTGGCCATTCGGCACCGAAGTAGTCCCGCAGAATGAACTCCCTCGTTTGAAGAACATCGGAGCGAGGGATCGGTACCGGGATCTCCCCTGTGCAGAATACGGGGAAGAAAGTCGCAAAAGCAGGTAACAGTCTTCTGAAAATTGTTAATGACATCTGTTGAGGGAAACGGTCATTCAGTGATGGATATGGAGCAGGAAATGCTCCGGAACAAGAAGTTGTTCATCACCTCTTCCCCTTCTTAGGCTTACCCTTTCCCTCCTTCCCTGGCCTGGCAGGGGGCTGGACGCGGGTCTGGTAATACTTGGCCACCACCTTCTGCTGGTCGGCCTCTGCCGATTTCGCCCAAGTCTCGAAATCCCTGACCATCCGTTGACGCACCTCTGGTTTCTGTGCCGCGAGATTCTTCTCCTCGAACGGGTCGGACAGGAGGTCGTATAGCTCCCACTCTTTCGAGGGATTCTTTTTCGCCTTAAGGGTGCGCACGATTTTGTATCGAGTCTCCGTCCAAGCCTCCATGCCGCTGCCGTGAAAGCCGATCGCGCCCTTTCGCTCGGTTTCCCGGCCTTCGATCATCGGTATCAGGCTGATGCCGTCGTATTCGCGATCTTTCGGCAGAGGGATTCCGGCCACTTCGAGAGCGGTGGGAAAGTAGTCGCTCGTCACGGCTGGAAAATCGGTAACGAAAGGCTTCTTTACCTTTGCGGGCCATTCGAGAATGCCGGGCACTCGCAGGCCGCCTTCGTAGCAATCGCGCTTCCAGCCGCGGAAAGCGCCCGATGACCCGATAGGTGTGTAATTGAATTTTCCGCTCTGCGCATCGGCGAACATGACTGTCTTTTTTCCTTTGAGATTGGGGCCGTTGTCGCTGGTGAACCAGACCATGGTGTTCGCCGCCACACCGAGATCAAGCAGCGTCTTCCGCAAGATACCGACCTGCGTATCGACCGCGGTGATGTTGCTGTAGTAGATCTGCTCCTGGTTCTCACAGCCGGCATACTGCTTCATTAGACTGGGGTTCTTTCCGAGTGGCGTGTGGACATTGTGAAACCAGACAAGCGCCAGAAACGGTTTCTTTGCCGCAACCTGATTTCGAATGAAAGCGAGTGCCTTGTTCATCACGATGGCGGCATCGTCGCCGCGCAGGGATGGATCGTTCTGCCCCTCTTCCAGCGGGATATTGCGGCCGTTGTGCCAGTAGCAGGCACGAATTCCACCTTTGCCGAGCCGGGCGTAAGGGTCGTGCGTTACCAGGACGTTAAAAGTTGAAAAGCACTCGTCGAAGCCTGCCTGCCAGGGAGGCATGACATGATGCCCGGCCATTTCTTTGTCAAAGCCCCCGACGTGCCATTTGCCGAAGTGGCCGGTGGCGTATCCCTTTGTCTTGAGCGCCTCGGCGATCGTGATTTCCTCGGAGGGAAGGTGACCCTGGTGGGCGGCCATCGGACTATTCATATTTACCCGCCAGTTGCTGCGCCCCGTCAGGCACGAGGCCCGCGTCGGGCTGCAGACTGATGCCCCGGCATAAAAACGATCGAAGCGGATGCCTGCCGCGGCCATCGAGTCCAGGTTTGGTGTCTTGATCTTGGGATGACCATTGTACCCGACATCACCCCAGCCCTGGTCATCCGTCATGAGAAAGACCATGTTCGGCAGTGACTCACCGGCGGAATCTCTGATGGTGAACGCCGCGGTAATGACACAGAGAACAGGGAATATGATCTGGTGCTTCATTTCATTTCAATTCCAAAATACGATCAAAACTCGTCCATCGAATTCCACTTTCTCCAGTTCATCCTGAATGACATGTCTGGCCTTTTGTCGATCGAATCCGCCGGTACCGGTACCGAGGAGAGGGAAGGCTACTGACGAGTATTCTTCATTCTTCACGACTCGCATGGCATTCTTTACCGAAGTGCGGATGGCGCGTTCGGTGGCGAACCAGAAGGCGTTGATGCTGGCTACGTGGATGATGCCTTTGAACTTCAATTTGCCGGGCCCGGTAATGGCCGCTTCGCCGAGGGGCATCGGGCCGTAGAGGCGGAGCTGCCGAAAGGGCGCCGTGCCGGCATGCTTTCTTATCGCGCCCGAAACGCCCTGTGGAAGGAGCAGCCACCACGGGATGATGTTCCGATTCCACGGGTTCACAATGACATCGACATCCTGCTCCAGGAGGTCGCCTTTTACGATTTCAATTTCCATATCTGAAGATACTCAAGCTCACAGTTTTGGCAGTCAGCTCACCAGATTCGTGACGAATGATGCCAATTCGGCACCCCGGTTCGCCTGTACAGATTATTCACACGGGCCCGAAACATCGGAAATCAGTATTCTCAGCAACGCTCGCCCAATCTGCACAGATCTCAGATCGTCGGGGAACATACTTTGCTGTGGGCAGAATCCCCACCGAAAAAGGCGCACCGCACAATCTCAGATGGGCGGCTCATAATCCCGGAAGCAATAGAAGGAAGACTAATATGTGCTCGATCTCACAGAGCAAATCCTTTCCACATATCAGGAAATATCATGGCATCAGGCAGGCATCTACTCGATCACCCCATCTGATCCTGCAGAGCGTGAAAGGACGTGAGTGCAATCATGAGACCTTTTCAACGATCCTCTTCGATTCCGATCTGCGACGGTGGCACTCTCCCGATGAAGAGTGGAGGCAACTGCCCGTTGACAAGACCCACAGAAATGAATTCTCGAACATGATCACTGTTGGCCGCGCCGAGAACAATGATCTGATTTTGCCATTTCCTTACATCTCAAAGTTCCACGCGTATATCCAGTTGGTTGAAGATTCGTCATACCTGTTGACGGACGCAAATTCCGCCAACGGGACGTTCGTTGATGGCGAGAAGCTGAAGCCGAACGTGCCAGCGAAGCTCAACAATGGCAGCACGGTCTCCTTCGCCTCCGGACTGGATTACCTGTTTCAAACTGCCGACGTCTGATGTTGCAGGAACGGCGCGAGAAGCTCATCCGGGATCCCGATTTCGGCCACTGTGAGATGACCCACCATGACCGGTCCATCTTCAATAAAGAAACCGGCCTTGGGCAAGGCAAAGGTGACCGTCTCAGTGGCTGACACGCATGTCCCCATTATCTCGCCGGTGTCTGCATTGAGTCCCGATGGCACATCCACGGACAGGACGGGTTTGCCTGTCTCGCTGATCAGGTCAATGGCCTCGCTCAGCGGAGAGTAAACAGGCCTTGAGATCCCCGTTCCCAGGAGCGCATCAACGATCAGATCTGAATCGAGAAGTGAATCCACCAGATGCTGGTAGTTGGTCGTTTCTTCGAGAACTTCGTAGGGCTCACCGTCAGCCTTTTCGAGCAGGTGCATCGCCTCTTTTGCGTCGCCTTTGATTTCTGTGGGCGACTGAGAGCCGAACACTCTGATATCGTATCCATCGTTCTTGAGAAGATGTGCGATAACGAATCCGTCACCGCCGTTGTTTCCTTTGCCGCAAACGACTGTGGCGATCGAACCGCCATTCAGCATCCGTCGCGCCACCTCAGCGGCCGCCTGCCCGGCGTTTTGCATGAGCGTGAATCCAGGGATACCAAATCCCTCGATAGCTTTCCGGTCGAGCTCTCGGACCTCAGCGGCGGAAGCCGGGCGATATGAAGGTGCGTCTTTCAATTTCGGCCGTCCTGTGTGTCCCTGAATGCCGCGGTTTGCGGCAAAGACTCATGCATTATCCAACAAGGTCCGACGGACACAAGAATCGAGATCTGTGGCAGTGGTTCAGAGGTCCATTCGGCGGCTTTAGAACAGCATATCTTTGAATACTTGGATTCAACTGGACCCAATGGATGTCGCCCCTCACCACTGGGTCTCCCGAATCAACAGCTCATCGACCTCTGCATCTGTTTCTCCCACAGACTCCTGACTGTACGTGGCCATCTCCTCTGCATAGGCCCGCATCTCGTCGTGGATACGCTGGTGATCTCTCGATCGCACAAAACTGCTGATCACTTCTCGTGCGAGTTCCTCGCTGCTTAGTGATTTGGAACCGGTCCAAAGACTCCAAAGCGTCAGCGATGTGGTCATCGAGGGAAAGATTGAGTTGGGTCATGGCTGTTACGGTGAAGACTGAAGAGCCATCAGGGTCTGAAGCTGTCACTAATCTTCGCGTGGCGCGGAGATCTTCTGGCCGCGAATAAGAGGACCGCGGATGAAGAGGGCCGCGTATGTTTTGGTGCTTATATCCGCGGCCCTCTTCATCCGCGGTCCTTTCTGGGGTTGCGACCGAAAGGCCGCCTTAAGCATGCTCACAGGGTCACGGTCCTC
>JASLXP010000082.1 GCA_030740295.1 Planctomycetota bacterium | reverse complement strand
TCGCCGATCTTCCGGCCCAGGTTTCCGCCCAGCGCCAAAATAAACGCGCCGCCCTGTTCCGCTGGCAGAATTGAAAACGCAAGGCTGCCGGACCAGGATCTGAGCGCGGCAATGGCACTCTCTTTGACACCTCGGGCGGCCGGCAGGTCGTCATCGGAAATGGACTTTGTGTCAACCGCGATCTTGAAGGCATCCTGAATGAATCCCTCCGCGAGCCTGGCGAATGCAGGGCCTGAGATGCTCAGATCGCCCAGCGCTATCGCATCGGACTGCGGCATTCGTCCGGCAATACTCTTGCCCGGCTGGCTGGCCAGCTCGGATAAGACTCCGGCGGTCTTGCTATTCGGCGCGGCGATGAGCGATTGCGACAAGCGGAGCCCCGTCTTTTCGAAACTCAGCCCGAAATTTGCCTGGGTCAATTCGTCAAGCATTGTCAGAAAGATGCCCGCCACGAGCTGCTGCATTTTCAGATCAGCGATGTCCTCCGGGTCTTTACTCGATCGCGCCTGTTCACGGGCATTCGCCAACTCCTCTTCAATCTCGAAGACGATCAGGTGCTTGGTATTCGGCACAAACACATTGACCTGGATATCACCGCTGAAATCGCTGACCGGGATATTCCGGATGACCCCAAAATCCTGCGTGATGCGATCGAAGACGACCGCGCTCTTGCCAATGAAGAGATAATCGCCATCGACTTTGGCCACGGCCTGGGGTGTGACTTTCTGCGCGATGAGCGGCTCAATCCGGTGGCCATCTCTGACAGGGACCATGAGGCAGGCTTCCGGCTCACCCTTGAGGGATGCATCTGAGGGGTACACGATCATCGCCAGCGGCTTCGTGGTCACCACGCCGTTCCGAATCATCTGATGCGGGCCGCCCGCGATACGGTCTGGCGGGAATCCACAAATGGCGAGCAGGTTTTGCAGAGAGATCATCGGGGCGAAGAAGGGATGCACCTCGGTGGCAAGGTCTCTCATCCGTTTCAAGGTGCCACCAATGCTTTTCATGCGAATGAGCATCATGGCGCCCTTCGCCCCCGCGTTTCCAGGATGCAGCCCAGGGCCGGCTGCGGCCCGCAATTCCTTCGTTTCCCATTCTGGCTCGAGGGTGGGCTTCTGAGCGGCCGGCGGAGTGTTCTGTCGGGGCCGCTCGACAGAATGCGGTATCGGCCTTGTTGAAAGATCGGCTGTCTTCACCCATCCCCTCTGAAGCCGGCCATCCACCTTCACCTTTACGCCGCTCCATGTGCCCTTGGTCGCGATGCGTGTGAGCTGTTCGCCACGCTGTGCGCGTTTGAGGACCTTCGCACCCACCTTAACGCTGGTTTCGCGCAGAACCCAGACGCTTTCAGCGAACGAGGAAACAGTGATAGAGAATAGAATGACGAGGCTGATTAGTCTGATCTTCATAGAGATTCGCGACCGAGTGCAGAGGCCTGTGCCCTCACTTTATCCGTGCCATTCACCATTCACCATTCACCGATCACTCTCTTCACCATTCACCGGTCAATTGTCTTGCGTGGGCAGGATCGGCTTGGCCAGAATCCGGATGTCATCGATCAGGATGCTGCCGGTGCCTTTGTACGCCTTCGTTCGCTCCTTGAACTGGATGCCGAATCCTTTGAGCGGGAAGTCAAGGATGCCGTCCGCTTTTGCGCCCCAGTAGTGCCAGCCCTTCGGGATGTTGGCGAATTTGATCGACAGCTTGCGCCAGCCGGCCCAGTTCACCTTGACCTTGGTCAGCGTCTCGAACGTCTCGCCCTCATCATCCACAAAAAGAAACGAGAGGAAGTGTCCCTGCATGTCGCCCTTGATGAACATGGTGAGCTCAAGCGGGACGCCGTCCAGATGCATGGGGGTTGTTGCGACGATGTGTTCTTCGCGCTCAGCGAGGCTGGTGGAGACACATTCGTAATTAATCGCGCAGCTTCGCTTTTTGTGGTGTGCATCCTGGTCGGTATCGACAAGGTCCGTTTTACCCGCCGAACTGCGCCAGATATCCCAATCGATGGAATCCTCGAAGCTGAACTGGACCACACGGCGCGGAAAGCCTGCGTTATCGAATACGTGATACGAAGGCTCAAGCCGTGCCGGCGCATGCGCCAAGGGGCTGAGGTCGCCGGCCGCGTCATCAAGCGTGGTCAGTACGCACATGCTGCGGGGGGGCAAGATCATCATCAGCGCCCCAGCTTCATCACTCAAGAAAGGGAGACTCTTGAAGCCGTGTTCGCATGGCGCGTGGAACAGGAGGCTTCGCAGATCACGTTTCTTCGGCAGATGCTCACCAGGGATGAGCGTGATGTTCTTGGGCTGAGTACCGGAGTTGTTCAGCCAGACCGAAAGGTCGCTCCCTTCGTCTTGAGGAATGACTGCTGCCGCCGCAGTGACGCGGGGCGAGCCGACATCATCGGCACCACCTTCAACTTTGACATCTATAACTTTCGCCCCCCGCGGCCCATACCGGGAGAGCATCGCATGGGGATAAAAGACCGGTGGATACGGAGCGAATTTATGCTTCGGGTCGAGGCCCGTCAGCGCGCCGAAGTTCTGCCAGGATTTTCCATACATCTTGAATTCCCACCGCAGAAAGCCGCTGATGCCCACCGGCAGGGCACGCAGCACAAACTCGTTCAGCGAAAGCGATCCCTTGAAGACGTCGAAGTCCCCCTCAACCGGCCCGGGGCCGTTGCCGTGGTTGCCGTACTCGGTGATCGCGAAATCAACTCTCGGCCGATCGAGTTTTTCTGTGACCTCGTCGAGTCGCGCCCGGAGGTTTCCGTAATGCTTGAGCGCGCGCTCGATGGTGGCTGAGGCCGGCGGGCGGTAATGCGAAAAGAACGCGTTGTAATCGTGATCCGCGATCAGGTCGAGGGGCGCGTTCTCCGTCTCGATCAATTCGGCAATCTTTTCGGTTTCGAGATAAGAGCCGGTCGCAGAGTCAGGGCCCGCTATGCCGATCTGATCCCGCAGGCCCATCTCTTTCAGGCGGGCATCAAGCTTGGGATAGAGCTTCCAGAATCGAGAAGGATAATCGGCCCTGGGCGAGTTGTAAGTCCAGTTGCCGTCCGGCTCGTTCCAGAGCGAGATGTGTTTCACGCACGAGTACTTCTTCTCCACCTTGAGATAGTGAACCAGCGCGGCAAGGCTTTCGATAAATTCGTCATCGTTTCTGGGCGCGTCATTCTCGAATTTGTGGCCCTGTGCAACAGTGAGCGAACCGGTCTGCTCCGCCAGCCAGGTCGCGCTCGTTGCCGGATTGCCCACGTACCAATTGCAGAGCATGACGTCGATGCCGTTGGCCTCGAAGAAATCAAGCATGCGGTAGTGATGCTGCATAATGGGGGCTTCGAATCGGAAACCTTCCCAATTGAAATTGGACGGGTCGTCATCGTCGTTCTTCGGCTCCCACTGGCCGAGGTTGAGCCCGTAGCGCACCCAGGCCGGCTTGGTCCAGGCGAGCAGTTTCAGGTAAGCGTCCCAGTCCGAATCCTTCCACGCGGGCAGGTGGCCGTTATAGAACTGAACGTTCCACCCGAAGCCCCTGGAGAGCGTGTGCGGGGTCAGTTCCTGCAGTGAGATCTTGACCTCGTTGTCCGTCTCATTGGCCTCCCCATTCAAAAGCTTGCGCGCACGAATGGAATCGTCAGACATCCGGCTGAGGAGCGGCCGGATATCATCGGCGAGTGTCTCGATCAGAAAAAGATCACCAAAGGTCAGCGGGCTCCGTGCAGGATCGCCGACCGTCGACCAACTGAGCCCGGCCTGGGATTTGTCACGATCTCGATCCCGCATGTCATTCTGGAATCCCACCACCATGAGCGGCTTCGGCGTCGTAGCGCGTCCAATGCTCTTCCACGGAATGGCCGCTTCCATGATGTAGCCCGTGCGCGTGCGTAGGAAGGCGAGTGAGACGTCCGGCGCTTCAGGATCTGCAACCGAAGGATTACGAAAGATGTACTTTAACGGCCCGGTAATCGGGCTCAGCGGCACGGAGAAAACAAACTGGAAATCGTCGTCGCCGTAGCTGCCTTCCCAGGAGTCGTGATTGGCATCGATGCAGATCTCAATGCAGTCGTTGTCGTATATCTTGTCGCCGATGTGGGTGGCAACAATAGATTCGTCCGTGACGACCGCGCTCACATACAGATTGGCCTGATCCCACATGGTGTACAGGACGTAACTGGCGTCGCGGTCGCCCCTCGGTTTCGCGCCAAAGGACACCATAGTGTGATTGACCCGCACCGGGATCGGTTGCTTCCATTCGTTGAGGTCGCCATCGATCTTGATGGGCGTTTCCGTGCGGCGGCAGAGGGTGTACTTCAGCGAATGCGCATGGACCGGTGCAAGAAAGGCTAAGATGAGGAGAAAACGGGTGAGCAAGGGTGGAGTGTTGGAGTGTTGGAGTGTTGGAGTGTTGGAGTGTTGGAGTGTTGGAGTGTTGGAGTGTTGGAGTGTTGGAGTGAGGTCACTGAGTTTTTTATGGTACACGATCACTGATCGTGATTCGTCAGGTGTTGTAAGGGTAAGGTCACTTCTTGTC
>JASLXP010000081.1 GCA_030740295.1 Planctomycetota bacterium | reverse complement strand
GGCAGGCCGGCCGCCCAGTAGATGCTGTTCCGCAGCATGGTCTGAAAGGCGGGCAACCTGAAATCGTCCACGTGTCCGAGGGAGGTGTAAAAGACTTTGCCTCCCTTTGCGGGTGTGTTCGTCCACGCCACGGGCTGATGTGGTTTTAGATTTTCAACACGCCCCACCATCAGAGTCGTTGCGGTTTTCAAGAGCGGGGCGGCTTTGTAAAGCCACGAGCGGACGACGAACTCGCCAGTGGGCATGCCTTTCATGATGGGATGCTTCGCTGCGGCATCTGTGGCCCAGACAAAGGTCTTTGGGCCGTTACTGCCCTTGTTTCCGTGATGCCCGGCGTAGTTGCCTCCCAGAATCTGGGCATCGAATTCGGGCCAGTCGGTGTGGCCCTCCCTGGGTTTGCCGCTTCGCAGAGCAAATGCGTGGCTCGTGGTTCGGATGGCGACCAGTGGCTTGCCGCTTTCCACGAAACGCCGGATGGCAGCCATCTGTTCTTTCGGTGGCGTACGGCGGCGTATGCTGAAGAGGGCGAGGTCGGCCTCGTCAAGAACTTCGAGACCCGGCAGATCGTTTCGATCCTTCGGGCTGGCGTGAACAAAACTGACTCGAAAGTCGCGACCGAGATGCTTTGTGGCGAAGGGCGGCAGCGTGTCCTTCGTTTTGTATTCCATCTCCGCGATGACAAAGACGATGTGTTTGCGCTTGTCGTTCTTGAATCGAAACGATTCGCCGCCCAGCAGATCGGCGCTGGTGATGGTTGGACACCAGAACTTTTCAATGTGCTCCACGACCAGGTCGGTACCCGTGAAGTGGCTGACAAATGGCGACCGGCGTGAGTTGTACATGGTGTCCGTGAGGTCGCGCATCAGGAGAACGTTCATCCCCTGATAAGCCATCTGCCGAACTGAGAATGGCCGCCCGAGGACGCACATGTTCGTGTGCACTCCAAGGACAATGACATTCTCAATGCCTCGCTGTTTCATGAGGTAGTAGGCTTCAGCGTTATCAGTGATCGCATCGCCTGCCTTAATATCGATGGATTCGATCTGCTTCGTCCACGCCCTCCGGCTGCGGCATTTCGGATCGCAGTCACAGCCGCCATCTCGATCGTCGATGGGAAGCGACGACTCACGCCCTTTGTCCAGGTGACACCAGTTCTTCAGGGGCACTTTGGCCTGCACTTTCGGCGCGGCCTGGGCCAGCTTTCTTTGCGGCGTGTCTTTGTAGTAGCCCAGCGTATTGCTCGGAGCATGGATGATGAGCATCCCCCTCTTGCGCGCTTCATGCAGCACCTGATTGACGCGAGGCGCCATCTCTGCGACCCGTCGCGTCGCGCCCTTGCACCAGTGAGCGTCCCACATATCACAAACAACCACAGCGGTCGTGGCGGAATTCAGATTCTGCTTCTTCAGGATCGCATGATATTCCCGGCTTCCATCAGCAGCCTGAACGCGAGTGCGGACATTCAAGACGAGCGGCGCATCTTCCGCAGACAAAATGGAACAGACGATGAGCGAGGTGGCAAGCAATCGCGTCTGGTCTGTGGGAAAGGAAATCACCAATACTCCTTTGGAGGAAGAATCACGATCGCTGCCCAACAGCTCAAAATGGGTGCATATGCATGTTCCGTCCCGCCATCGATTCAGCTAGCATGATAGCTGAGAACCATAGATTTAGAACCTTAACCTGGATTCACCGGGAGGGTGAACAGAAAGACGAGAATGAGAATTCGAGATCGCTTCCGTCCCGAAATGTGTTGCCGCGTATCCAGCGCTGCGATCACTTTCTGTGCGGTAATCGTACCGATAAGAGCTGAGGCAGAGAACGATGGGCGGGCCAACCTCGTGTTCTGCTGCTCGGCCAACAATGATCTCTATCGCGTGGTGACGGCGGCCGGGGAGTATCCCCGGTCTGAAAGTGCGAGCGATGCGGTTGGCGCCGCAGCCGATGGCGCCGGGGTGTTAATCCTTGCATCCAGCTATCCGAAACAGCCGACCGCGATCGACCTGGCAGTGTTCGAGCTGGCGGCAAAGAAGAAATTGCGACTGTACGTCGAATACCCCGGACGGCTGCCTGGAGCCGAGGTGGGGAAACCGCGCAGCACGCATGTCGAGCGCGGAGTGATCGCGTCCGATTTCTTCGGCAAGCACCTGGAGAAGTTGCAGATCGTTCCGATTAACGGGCTGCACTATGTTCCTGTCGAGGCAAAGCAGTCGCACATGGTAGCGGCGCGAGTCGCCGGGTTCGACACCGCCGTGTATGGATTGCCAGACAGAACGTCTCCGATCTTGTTTGAAATGCCCAACCGTAGTGTGCTGGTGGCCACGACAAAGCTGAGCCACTTTGTTACCGGCCGTTACGCTCCTCGCGATTCCTGGCGAAAAATCTGGAGAAAAATACTGGCATGGCTGTCCCCAAACTCTGAGGTGCCACCGCTGAGATGGACTCCTTCCACAATCGCGACGTACACAAGGACTGCTTCGTTGCCCGAAGATTACGAGAGGCAGGCAATCCGGCGCGGTATCGAGTGGTACGGGAAGGCGAAGATGATCGTGCATCCATCCTTTCAAAAGCAAGTGGCTGGGCGGAGCCGAATCGAACAGATGCCGGCTGACTGGCCGCTTGGCGACGGCTCGCTGGGCAGCATGGAAGCTGTGATTTCGGTGATCCATCGAGACGGTACACAAGCAATCAGCTCGGTTCAGCGCGGCGACTGCATCTGTGAGACAGCCATGGCGATGGCGTTCAGCGGGAAACTACTTGGAGATAAGACCTACTCTGAAATCTCTCGAAACCTGCTGGATTACTATTTGTTCAAGTCAGACGCTCGTAAGCGGCAAAGGGGCGACCCCAGGCACGGCGCCTTCGGGCTGATCGCATGGGGCATCACCACGCCAGCCTGGTACGTCGCCAACTACGGAGACGACAACGCGAGGCAGATGCTGGGAACCCTTGCTACTGCCGCGCTCAGTGGAGACAGTCGCTGGGATGAGGCAATGATGATGTGCCTGCTGGCCAATCTGCGTACGACAGGCCGGTTCGGCTTCCGAGGCAGTCGCGTTGACATCAACGCACTTGGCGGCGGATGGGAGCGATACTTCCGGGGCAAGCCGATCCATTTTGCCCCGCACTTTGAGGCCTATTTGTGGGCCTGTTACTTGTGGGCCTACGAGCAGACAGGCGATGAGCTGTTTCTCAATCGGGCGGAAATTGCACTGAAGATGACCATGGCCCACCACACTGATGGCTGGCGGTGGACCAATGGCCTGGCGCAGGAGCGAGCACGGATAGTCTTGCCTCTGGCCTGGCTGGTACGAGTTAAAGACACGTCCGAGAACCGGGCGATGTTACGCAAGGCGGTCGACGGGTTGCTGTCCTTGCAGGACAAATGCGGAGCCATACGTGAAGAGCTGGGCCGGCCGGGCAAGGGACTGTATCCGCCACCTCGCAGCAACACGGCCTACGGCACAAATGAGGCTTCATTGATTGCTGAGAATGGAGACCCGGTGGCCGATTTGCTCTATACCACCAACTTCGCGTTCCTTGCCTTGCACGAAGCGGCAGCTGCGACTGGAGATGAGGACATCCTCGAAGCCGAAAATCGCTTAGCCGAATTCCTCTGCCGCATCCAGGTCAAGAGTGCCAAACATCCTCAGATAGATGGCGGGTGGTTTCGTGCGTTTGACTTCAAACGTTGGGAACACTGGGGATGCAACGCCGACCATGGCTGGGGTGCGTGGGCCATCGAGAGTGGCTGGACGCAGGGATGGATCATCTCGGTTCTGGCCATGCGGCAGATGAACACGTCACTGTGGGGCCTGACGCATGAGAGCAAGATCGAGCAGCATTATGAGGCCCTCCGCAAGCAGATGCTCCCCGCGGAAGAAGTGGCACGCCTCGAAGCTGGTGAAGCGAAGAAGGTCAATCATGGGGCCCTTGGCAAAGCCGTCAGACTGACCGCGAAGCCCAGCTCCCTCTATCCTGGCCTCGGCGCCGCAACACTGGTAGACGGAAAGGTCAGCGGACCCGATCATACTTCGGGTCTGTGGCTCGGTTTTCATGCCGACGACCTCGAAGCGGTGATCGACCTCGGCCAACCGGAGACCATCGAGCGTCTGGGCGTTTGCCTGCTGCAATCGATTTCGGTGGGGATTTACCTTCCGAACAAGGTTGTCTTCGAGGTCTCAAATGACGGCAAGACTTTCAGCCTGGTGTCGTCACGCGAGTTGAAGGATTACCGAGGGGCGAAGGGCATCCGAGTGCAATGCGTCTACGCCGACAAGCTGAAGGTTGACGCGCACTACGTGCGGATTCGTGCAGAGAGCGTCAGGACAATACCTGCCGGCCACCGCGCTGCCGGCCTCAAGGCGTGGCTGTTCGCCGACGAGGTTCTGGTTAAGACCTCCGCCAAGTGAATTCCAACTGAGCTCTTGGCGTAAGCAACAGGGCCTGAAAGAATTCCACTTGCACTGGGGCTAGCTGGAGACTGGACAGGCCGACCCACGCCTGCTGCCGATTGAGCCACATCGCTGCCCAGGAGTATTTTCGGGCCATGCACTGAAGGACGTCTGGCGTACTTTTATTCGGAGGAGAAGGTGAAGATGATCAGGGCGAGTAACGAAGTGGTTTACGAGGGAGTTCGGATCGACCGAACCCCCGCAATCATCGAAGCGAGGTATGTAGTTGATATTCTCCGTGCCATTACGGATCCGGAGCATGATTACGATATGCCCCTTCATGGAGAGACAGCCGGCAGGCTGTTTTCTCATTCATCTCCCAGCCGCGGACAACGGGGGTGACGACTGATCATGCCAAGACTCCGTAGCCCGACGAACACCTGCTCTGCCGGCAGCATCATGGTCACGCTTCTGGTAACGCTCGATGTGGCTGGTCTGGCGGCTGGAGAGGTCGAATGGCACAGCAAACCCCATCGGTTCCGTGTTCCTTTTCAGACTCCTGATGGTATGGAGGAAGGCGGCTTGAGACTGGCCAGCTTTCCCTCGATGCTGATGGTGCTTGGTGACCTTTTCGTCGTCACGGACCTGCAGGGAGAGAAGGTACCGGTCGCCGTCGACAAACAGACAAAGCAGGCATGGATTCATGCCAGGCGCGGACAAAGGTATTTCCTCTATTTCTCCGGCCCGCTCGAGAAAGAGGGCCTGCCAAAGGGCGTTGAATTCAGGTTTGATACATTGCCGACACCGGGCCTCGTTCAGAAGACTCCTGAGATTACCATTCAGGATCAGATGGAGAAGGACGATGAACTGGATGACCCTCTCGTGGAGAGTGTTCGAACCGAATACCCTCGGGCCGTCTACGGAAAGATCGAAAGTCCTCCGGTATGGAAGTGGCAGGACGGGGCGGTTCGCAAGGTCGCCGGGCGAGGGCCGTTATCGTTGCCTTACCTCGATGCGGATTGGGGTGACTGCAACATCGAACTGTCGGTGCGCTATTCGACCGCCTGGGTGGGCGTCAGCTTTCGCGTGCCACCCGCTGGTCTCAAGAACATGCACAGCGCGACCTGGATTGCGCGCAGTTACAGCAGCCGCATCTGGAGGCATCCCCTCCCAATGCCGATCAACAGCCGACTCAAGAAGGGCTGGAACACCATGCGGGTTGAGCTTCGTGGCCGGCAGGCATCTCTCCTCATGAACGGCGATCGGGTGAAAGAGATCACACTCAGTGAGCGCACACCACTCACCGGAGGCATCCGTCTTTACGCCGCGGGGAGCACTGCGTTTGATTCTGTGAAAGTCACGACACCCGACGGCCGGGCTTTGCTCCACGATACTTTCGATGCCCGGCAGGAACACTGGAGACTTGAAGACATGCCGTTCGCTTGCATGCGGCTCGTCAATACTCAGTCTGAGTCATGTCGATTCCACATCCACGCCGTTGTTCATGGCACGCCTTGGCGGCGGGGCAACGGTTTTCTGGGGACAGACGCCTACACCGCACGATACGACACCGACGATTTCTTCGAACAAGGCGAAGCGTCGGTCTGGATTCCTCTCAACAGTCTCCGCAGTTCCACGTTCTCCTGGTTCTGTTTCCGCTACAGCGAGAAGATGGCTCGCGTTCCCTTTGCCGGACGGATTGAGATTACCGGCAACCCTTTCGTCAAGGATGTGGAGTTGCTGTCACACTACGACATCAAAGCCGGGGAACGAAAGATCGGCTTTGGATTCGAAGTGGACAGGAACAATTTCGCTGAACCCAGGACGCTGCTGGAGACTGAAACAGAAACAGCCGCGCTGGTAGAAAGTTTTGCGGTCAAGGGTAAGCGCCCGAAAAAGTTTCCGGTGGGTGCCGTGGGTTACATCGCCAACCTGCTGGAGACGGGCGAAGCCCTGTTACGCACTGGTGCGGCGTTGGGGTTTTCATCCGCGAGTGTCGTGCCTGAAGCAATGGTCAAGAAATTTGGGTACGCCTTCACGACGGGATACTCGCATGCCATCCGCGAGCCGGGCCCTAACCTCGGCTATGACCTCGACAAGATGATCGCCGCCTTCCGAAAGACAAAAGATCACTACGACCGCCTCGGAATCAAGGTCGATGACTTCGGCGTCTGCGATGAACCGGGCATGGATATTTTCGGCGCCATGCAGCCAAAGCCAAAGGAGGAGATGGCCGACCAATCCACCTGGCATTGGCAACAGGCGATGGAGGGCGCCTCCTCATTCTCCGGTATCCCTCTTGAGTTCTTTGGACGCGGCGAGGGCTTCGATGTCCAGCGACCGGACACGTTCAACGACCACTGGAAGCTCTTCTACAACACGCCTGAAAACCGCGCTCGACATCCGCTGGAAGTTTTCCAGTCTGCCTTGCTGTTGCGAGGGTTCTGGCCGTGCCGGCTGGGCCATGCCGCGTACGCCGCGAAACAGGTCTTTGGAAAGGATGTGCGCGTCCACGCCAACATCCACACCCGTCGGCTGTTCCGGGGTCAACAGTCGGGCATCGATATGATCACCACCTATCGGCCGATGCGAAGTTACTGGCGACCTGATGCGCCGACTGCCGTGAACTGCCCGCAGGCATGCGATTACGAGACCTTCAACGGCCCGGCTTCCGTTGGCTACCTGATCGATGTCTTCCGGGCCACGGAACATTACGGTGGCAAGACGGTCACCGCGATGCTTGCCTCCCAGTCTTCCTACTTCCCGACCCCACCTCTGCATCTCTTGAAGCGCGGGTTCATTTCGGTTGGGGCAGGCGCCGACTGCATGTCCTTCTTCGCCTATGGTCCGCGCTACACCGCGACCGAGAACTGGTACAGCACCTCGCCCCCACGTCTGAAAGCGATCCGACGAATCTGTCACATGATCGGATTTGCCGAGGACGTCCTGGTCGGCTCTCGACCACCGGCCAGCCCGGTAGCGATGGTGATGTCCGACACCGATGCAATCTGGAGCTGCCTCAAGCAGGAAGAGTCATTAAGCGCGGACAACAATCGATGGGCTTACATGATGCTGCGCCACCTCGGACACCAAGTCGACTTTCTCGCCGAAACGCAGCTTCTGAATCCGGACGCCTTTGGCGGCAAAGACTGCGCGGTAAAAGTCCTCTTCATCACCCAGCACTACATGCGAAAAGCCTGCGCTGCCCGCCTTACCGAGTGGGTGAAGGACGGCGGAACACTGATCGCCATCAACGGCATCGGCGAAACCAGCGAGGAGCTATCGGTTAATCAGAACATGCTCGCACTCTTTGGATACAAAGCAATGACTGCAGCCGAAGGAGAGGGGGCCGTGACCGAAATGATAACAATGGCGAGAACCGGCACGCACGCGGAGTCCCTGACGATCTACTCGCCGTGGCGGGCCCGCGGCAAAGTCTCCACCGCCAGTATCCTCGCCTCCTTTGGAGATGGTTCACCTGCCATCACCGTCAACAAACACGGCAACGGCCGCGCCATCGCGGTCAACGCCTCCCTGCCTCAGACGTTCGTGCACAGTCGTGATTGGAAGAAACTCAAGTCGGACGAAAGGGATGGATCCCCGCTTAACTACAGCTCGAAGGCCACCAACCTTCTGGCCAAGCTCCTCGCCCTCGCCGGCCCGCCACCTCGCGCTGCCTTCACCAGCAACCCATACGTCGACGCCCGGCTCCGCATCCACCGCAAGATGAACGCTGCCGTCCTGACTCTCGTCGACAACTCCAACCAGGAAGCATCGAAAGGCATCACCATCACACTTCGACCGGGCCTGAAAGTGAAAATGATCACCTCTCTGCATCACGGCGAACTCGGATTTGAATCGACCGGGAAGACTGTAGCCCTCAATCACGCCTTCGAGGACGTGGACGTGCTGCTTTTACAGTAGCCGGTGTTTATTGTGGTGACAGTTTTCCTAACCTTTCCATGGGGATCCAATGAACAGGTTGGATAACCTTTTCGCACGAAGGGGGCGTCGCGGAGTCAGCCCCCAGACAGCCGATGGACAGGCTGGGAAACCTGTTCACGATCCACCCTCGGAGACAAGAGATGAAAACCATCGCGGATAGACCCGCCCCTTTGACTGAAAACGATCGAAAGATGGTTCAATACCATTACGCGGTGCAGGACGAATTCAAGACCGGCTGGACAGGCCACGACGGGCCCAATCGGCTGGAGAGAGCGCTGACGCTGCTCCTGCTCGACCGCGAGAAGCATGCGGACGAAGCCAACGAGCTGCTCCGGGAATGGGCGTCCCTGCAGAACAGGGACCCGCGGAGTCTCCACTACGGAATGAGACTCGACCCGGACCAGCCGACGCCGGAGTACGACACGGGCGAGTTTCCTCCCCTGTCGCTGCATAACGCCTTTTCCGCACCAACGCTCGGCATACTGTACCGCCGGTTCTGGGACGTGTTTGACGAGCAGACGAAAGCCGATGTCCTGGAGGCGTGCCGGGCCGGACTGTTTGAGTTCCTCCAGAGGGATTTGGCTCTCATGGGAGCCAACCAGCCCATTGGCATGACGGCCGGCCTGATCGTCTACGGCACCCTCACCGGCCTTGACGCGCTCGTCAAGAAGGGTGTCTACCGGCTGCAGCACTATCTCCAACTCTCAGCCTATGGTCACCCTCAGCAGGAATACAACAGCCCGACGTACATCCACCCGACCGTGGCCAAAATTGCCTGTGCCGCCTTTACCACGGACCGGCCCGACATCGCCGTGCTCTGCCGCCTGGCGGCGGAGTGGAACGCGCTCGTGGGCGCGCTCCACTATCACGCGCCCACCGCGGAGTTGGGCGGCCCCTTTTACCGGGCTTACTACGCGACCCTTCGCCGCTACGCCGGCGGATTCAACACCTTCGCTTTCAAGACCACCGGCGACAGCCGCCACCTCGACCCGGAGGCCCACCCGGAACTCGACTCGCCCTTTCAGGTGCAGATGGCGGCGTGTGGCGATCCATGGAGCCGGACGATCCGCTCGATCATGACGGATAAGCGCTACCCGTACCAGATGCGTCAGGTCTTCATGTGGAAATACCCCTCCCGGTCGCGCGTGGCCTTCTGCCAGATCGACACGCGCGACGCGTACGTGGACCACAATCTCCGGTCCGCCCAGGTCGGGCGCTCCATGCAAGTGGCATTCGACGAGGGACAGCCGCTCCACTCGGCCACGTGTTTCCAGACAGAAACGTTCGCGCTCGGCAGCATGAGCACCTTCGGAACCGGCTTCGGACATTACGGCACGCCCTTCCACAGGATGGGATCTGTGTTTCACTACCGGCCTCACGCGAAGGCTGAAAGTCGGTTTGGCATCATCGCCGGTACGAACACGGACGAGCCGGGCGACCGCAACCGCGGCTACTTCCGATGCCGCCAGCTTCAGGAGGGGCGCGTAGTGCTTGGGTTGTACGAGATCGACCCCGCCGTCACCCATCGCGCGGAGATGTTCATGACGCTGCCATGCAGCGGAGGGGAAGTGACTTTCCGCGGAGACAGCGGACAACTGGCCCCCGGCGACACATTGGAGCCCGGCGCGCCCATGTTCATCGAACACGGCGAATTCTACGGGGCCCTCATCCCTTCCCCCAAAGTGTCGCTCTCTGTTTGCATGCGGACGTGGAGCGTCCGGACGTGGGGCCCCCACGAGACGAGCGGCTACGGGACCGTTCCATGCATCTCACATGTGTTCTACGACGGGGAGACCAGGACGTTCGCCGCGCACGAAAAAGCCTGGGGCTCTTTCGCCTTCGTTTGCGGTGACCGGGCGACCGACGGCCCGTTCGAGGACTTTCGCGAGAGCGTGTTCGGCGCGGCTTTCACGGTCGAGCAGAACGAGATGCAGGGGCGCCTTTCGCTACGCGGCTTCGGGAAGCAGCTCGATGCTCACTTCCCAGCCGGCGATGATCGTGTCCCGGAGCCCGGCCGACTGTTCGTGGATGGCGACCAGGTCGTGCTCGAAGGGATGATCGCCGATCTATGCCGACACCGGGCTTCAGGAGAACCGTTCACGCTGGGCGAATGGCGCTTCAACCCTCACGGTTCTCCCGTGTGCGTCGCCATCGCGCCGGACGGCCTGTCGTGGATCGTCTATCAGCCAGTCAACCGTTGCGTCACGTTCGAGGCCACCCGCAGCACCGGCGGGCTCCGCATCGCAAAGCTCCCCCAGGGACGCACCGAACTGCGCCTCGACGGCAACGAGCCGCGCCTGGTCTGCGACACGGTGATGCCCCCGTCCGATTGCGAGGGCTGGGGCGGTCTCGAAAACATCACTATCGAACAACTGGCGCCGGCAAGATGACCCAGGGATTCAAGATCGTAGAACGTGACCGTCTCGTCAGCGTCGAGACCCCGCGCGCGCTTCACCTTCGATGCCGCACAGGGCGGCAACTGCGTGGAAGGCGTGTGGGGGCCGCTCGCAGCCGCGCCGCCTCACCCCCGGAACGACCTTCTCCGGCACGTTGCACATCAGACTGCATCCGGCCGACGGGGCGGAGCCGTTCGCGACAACATGACGTCGGCCCCCCGCTCAGTCCGGTCGGATTCAGAATTCAGACCACTCATCCGCGACGCTCTGGATGACTCACAACATCCTGGCAAGGACCCCGGTCGCCGCGCTCATGGAAGCGCGATACTCCCGCGCACGTACGCGGTCTCGCGGTCCTTGGGTCATTGCTTGCTCTTGGTGCTTCGAGGCCGTGGGCCATAGAAGGGCAGATCCTTCCCGTCTTCGTATGCTCCCAGGTCCGGCGCCTTCCCCGTGAATCCCTCGTTGATGTTGGGAAGGAGCACTCCCGCATCCACAGCGGCCGATCCCGGCTTCAGCCGAAGATCAACATCGGTCGGGACGTAGGTCCGGCGACCGATGGGCGTCCTTATCCCGGCAAGAATCTGCCGGTCGAGCAGCTTCAGGTGCTCCTCTTTGGACAGGTCATAGCCTTTCCAGAAGACCGGAGGATTACCCCTCACGAAGATATCATAGTCCACAAGCCGACCGTGCTTCTCGTAGCCAGACTTCCCCTGGACCTCCTTCAGGTTCAGAGGCGGATGTCCTGGCATCGGCAGGTAGCCGTTGTGGTCCGAGGAACAGGTCGGGCTCTTGTGGATGTTGGTGTGGCTCATGAAAAGGTTGTTCCGGAAGTGCCAGTTGGACCAGGGACCTCCGGAAACACCGCCGAAGACCGTGTTGTGATAGGCGAGGAGGCCGGCCGGCGCACAGTGATACTTGAAGCCGGCCCGCAGAGAGCAGCCCGCTCGCCCGATAGAACGGAACATGGCGTTGTACACGACGTTTCGGATGAGATAGACCGGACCGCCGAATACGGGTTGAGCACTCAGGCCGCAGGCGCTGGAGTTGAAACACCGATTCTCCCAAACGCGAATGTTGTGGGAGGAGTGGTCGGTCTCGATGTAATCGTCCATGCAGTTGGCGATGTCATTGTTGTAGATGTCGTAGGAACAGATGCGAAGGCTCCGGTCCTTCTTGTTGGCCAGGGGATGGGAGCCGCCGGCCGTGATGTCAATCCCATCCCAGAAATCGGTCACCCGGTTATGGCAGATCACGTGGCCCTGCCCGCCGATCCAGATACCCATGCCTGAAAGCTGATACTTCGGGTCGCTCTTGAGACGTTCCCAGGTGGGATTCCTGCCCAGGAAGAGGTTGTCTGCGATGTAGAAGTTCCTGCACGCCGCATCGGACGCCAGGATGCCCGTGCCGATGTCCGCGAACTTGCAGCGGCGAACCACCAGTCCCTGGCAGCCAGATTTGCCGTGGTCCACCGCGCCGCCATAGATGGCCACCCCCGCGCGAGTTATCAGCGCGCCGTCACCGGTTCCGGGATCCCGGATGGTGAGGTCCTCAAACCACAAATGATCCGCCTGGTGAACATCGATCATGAACTCGGCGCCACTTCCGAGCAGAATGGCCTCGCCATCGCCCGCGCCGCGGAGCACGATCGGCTTCTTCGCGGTGCCGCTCTTGGCAAAGACGAACGTCTCCCGGTACACGCCGGCATGAATCAGGATAGTGTCGCCGGGAGTGGCCTCCCGATATGCCGCCAGAATCGTTGAAAACGCCGGGGCGCCCTTTCTCTCTCCGGCGAAGGTACTGGCATAGACGTGCAGGGTCCGGCCGCCCTCAAAGCTCCTGGGCTCAGCTCTGGTCTTGGCCGTCACCGTCCTCTCAGCATTGCCACCGTCCGGGTCGGTGAGCACAAACCGGGCCTCGTACCTCGTATCTGGATCGAGAAAGAGGATGCTCCCGGCGTAGAGATTCCCGCAGGTGAATTCGTTCTTGGTGCCCTGGTAGATGACCTCATGGCGGATCCGCAGGAGTGGCTGTGCGTCCTTCCACTCCGCGTCGCCTTCTCTGCGATATGTGACCTCGACCTTGCCGTTGCGATTGTCATCGCCATCAATGAGCCACTCGAAGCCCAGGCATCGCAGCGTCGGCGGCTCCACGATGAACTCGCCAGGCACCGTCACATCCGCGCCCCACGCCCGGGCGGAAGCAAGCTGGACGACAAGACACACGATAGGCAAAGAGGCGGTTCTCAGGCTGGCCATAGTGAAGGCTCCTGGAGTGGGCGGCTGATGACCTCGCTAGCAACGCGAGGCTGGCGAGCGAATCGAGTCCTCCTTCAGTCTGGAAGGGGCCGCGGACCAACGTTGTCGATATCCCAGGGCTCAAAGCCGATCTTCCTGGCAGGGGAGCGCGCATGCAGCCTGAAATCGTCATTCTCAGGGTTCCGGAATCGAGGGTCGGCAACAATGCTCCCTTTGTCGTAGCCCAGGGCCTGCCACTGCTCAAAGGTCTTGTCCATGAACATCACCGGATCGCCAGAGGCGTTGAAGTAGAGGTTCTGCTCCAGATCGCAGTTGCTGACCTCGGACTCGTACTCGATGGTCGGGCGGCCCTCCTGACTCCACTCGAATTGCGACATCGTGACGAAGTTTGCTGTCTTGTCGTGCCAACGACCACGCAGTACGTTCACCTCGCCACAGAAGTAGACGATATTGGACTTCATGGCAAAGGAGCTCTGGGGCTCGAGCGTTCCTCGATGGACCTGTGCCATCTGTCCGAAGGCCCAGATGTTGTTGAGGACCTCGTTCTCTCTGCCGTAATTCTGCATGAACGGACAGGTCGAGCATCGATACGCCAGATTCTTCTCAACCAGGTAGTGTGTGGCGCCCGAGTCCAGGTAGATGCCGTGGCCGCCGTAGACCCGGTGTTCAACATCATGGACCACGTTGTAGCGAATGCGCGATCCGGTGGACACGCCATTGGCGTAAATCCCGGCGAGGTCGCTGATCTGGCCTTTGCCAATGTCGTGGACGTGGTTCCGCTCGATGATGTTGCCGGTGGTCAGGGCCGGCGGCAGATACCCGCAGACCCCGCTGAGCACGATGCCGGAGTAGTACAGGTCGTGGACGTGGTTGTGGAGGATGCGGTTGCCCGGACTGTTCCCGATCACGATCCCGGCGCCTTCCCGGAAGATATGTCCGCCGTCGCCGACTTCGTTGTCCATGACCGTAATGCGTGAGCACGGGACCCCAGCCTTCCTGAACCCTGGCAGGCCGGCGCCCAGCCCTTCGATCTTGATCCCGCCGGCACCCATGTCGCGAATCTGGCAATGTGAGATCTCGAGATCACGACATCCCCGGACAATATCGATGCCGTAAGCGCCGACATTGGTGACGCGACAGCGATGGAAGATGCAGGAATCGGCATGGGTCACGGAAATCGCGCCCGGCGTCGCGACGGCACACGCCGAGGCTGCCAGCTCCGGGGCGTATTCATAGTCGGTGTGCGAAAAGCCAAGTCCGACGAAATGGAGATGGCCGGCCGCCCGGCCTTGCGTGCCCTTGACCTCGAGAAGGTGCGACAGGTACGGCACGACGAGGCGCGCGTCCTCGAGGGCCTCATCTTCTCTCGGCAGGTACGTCAATCTCCCCCCCTTGCGGTCCAGGTACCATTGACCGGGGCTGTCGAGAAGCTCATACACGTTCTCGACCCAGTAGTCAGAGAAGACGGTCCCCTTGCGACTGTGCTCATGATAGAACATCCACTTGCTCGGCCGATCGAACCAGACGATCCTCGTCTCCTTGTCGAGGCGCTTGATGGGCAGGCGGTTGATCACCCAGCCGGTGATGACCACGGCGTCGATGTCGGAGAGGTTCCTCCAGTTCCTGAGGTCACCTCTTTTGTATTGGAAGCACTGGTTCCCTTGGAGATGGCTCCAGAAGCCAGGATTCTTCTTCTTGAGGCGCTCAAGCTTGGGACCGCTCAGTTCGGGGAGTCCCCGGACCCGCAGGTACCCTTCACGCGGCCAGCGCGTCCGCTCACCGCGACGACCATTGACGAACAACTGACGGAACTTCCGATCCTCCGTCTTCACCCATGGAACTTCCGCAGACCAGGCCCGCCTCCCGCGATGGCGTCCCTCCCGGAGGTTCTCCAAGAGCCGGCCGCCGCTGAAGACCGGGCTCTCGCCCTCTGCGGCAGCGTAGATGATCGGACCGAGAGGCGTCCCTGAATCCTGAGGGCCGAACACGATCGGCTTCTCAAGGAAATACTCCCCGCCGGCGATGGTCACCACAACGGGGCGATCGACTTCTCCCCCTCTCTTCAGGGCCCGGATCGCTCGCTGAGCCTTCTGCACGGTGGCGAACGGCCCGTCACGGCTTCCGACTTCCATCGACCGACCAGTGGCGCGATCACTGCCATGTGGTGAAACGTACAATCGGATCGGGCTGTCGAAACGCCGGTCGCGATGGGCCGGATGGCGGAGATACTTGACCGCCTGGGTCCCCGGGTCCTCAGTGCCCTTGCTCATGCTCGTTCCTTCCGTCTAAGTTGTGTGCCGTTTCATTCAACGAATACCAACTTCCCAAGATTGGACTCCCAGGCCCACTCCTGCCCGTAGGGACATGACCAGGTGCTGAATTCCATGGGCAAGGGGTAGCGGTGACGCATGAGGTTTACGGACCACACGTCCCCGGCGGCAATCTTGCCCGGCGGCAGGTCCTTGAGAGGGATTGCCATCTCAAGCGTCCAGCCCTTGTCGCCTCGCACGGTCCCCACCTTGCAGGCCGGAGCCCATCTCTCGCCCTTCACGCGTCCGCCAAG
>JASLXP010000080.1 GCA_030740295.1 Planctomycetota bacterium | reverse complement strand
CCAGGCGGTGATCTTCTCGATTGGATTTGGACTGGCTGCGATTCAGCTTTTCCCGGCGGCCGAGTTTGTACCGTACTCGGTTCGGAGCCAGACAAGTTACGAATGGTCAGGCACACATTCTCTGCCGCCTGAAAATCTGTTCTCGTATCTGGTGCCCGAGTTCTTCGCCTACTGGGGGCGCGAGAAATATATCTGGGAAACCTGCGCTTATGTTGGCATCGTACCGCTGTGTCTGGCGATGGTTGCAGTCATTCGCTCTGGGGTCTGGAAGAGACGACCGGAGGGCGCTCCAGGCCCGAGGGGAAGGATCGAGATTAGAATCTTTGCCGGCGTTTTCGCTCTGAGCATTCTTCTGGCTCTTGCCAGATTCACTCCTCTGTATCACGTGGCTTACCGTGCTGTGCCGGGTTTCTCACTTTTCAGGGGGCATGCGAAGTACCTTCTGAATGCCGCGCTCGCGTTGAGTGTGCTGGCCGGATTTGGCTTGGATGCCTATGCCACCTTTGGGCAAGATGCACGCAAGAAGCTTCTGAAGTATTCGAGCAGCCTGGCTGCATTGTTTCTTCTTCCGCCTCTCACCGGACTGTTGAATGCTGCGCTGGAGAACTTCTGGCTTGACCGACAGACGAGCCTGGTGGCTTACCTGACTCCCGGGATTCTTTCGCCGGAACGACCGGCGGCCATGGCCTTTGAGGGCATTACAGCCGCAGGAATCGTCGTTCTCGTATTCTGCATCTGGCAGGCGTTCTGTGTCTATTGGCCAGGGAAAGACAGGGAGCGTATGGGAGGCGAAAGATTTCTCAGGGGGGTTGCAGTCCGTGTGGTTCTGATTCTCCTGCTGTTGGATGTGGGCCACGTCTCCTGGAAATACTTCTCACTGACGCCGCAAATTGCAGAAAACAGACGAGGTCTGGAGATTGATGCTGCAGACAGATTGAATTCTCGTCTCTTGAACGAAAACGAAACGCAGGCTTTCTCGCTGCACAAAGTGAACGCTGCCATGCTGACTGGAGTGCCGTCACCCGAAGGGTACGTGGGGAATGCCATCGGTGCCTACAGCGAGTTCTTCAGATGGGCCGAGGGTGAGCCGCCCAAGAAAGTCGATTTCACATTCGAACGGAAATCGAGTCCCAATTCCGCTGGAGCTTTATTCGGCGAAAGAAGAGTGCGATCGGCTTTGCCACGTGCCTTCTTTCTGGCGGATACAAGGCCCCCTGCTGAGCTCCTGCCTCGGATGCCGAGTCCGGGAGACGAGGGCGATTTCTATCCGAAAGTTCCTTCGCGCATTCCTGTCGACTTTGAGGACCTGAGAGGCATCGAGTTCAGGAGGGCTGCCTCTATTACCAGATACGAACCGAACACAGTAGCGGTGAAGCTCAAAGGGAATGAAGAGGACGATGGCGCTGGATATCTAGTACTTACCGATACGTTCTATCCGGGCTGGTCCGTCTACGTTGATGGCCGGAAGAGCGAGTGCATTCGGATGTATGTCACATTCAGAGGAGTTTACGTAGGGCCGTCGAACGAAGAGGTCGAGCTCGTATACAGCCCGCTGAGCATTCGAATCGGGATGTTCGTGAGCCTGTCTGTCCTGGGCGTCACGATGGCTCTATTTGCTTTGAAGATTCTCGGTCTGAAGCAGTGGCGGAGCGCCTGAGCTGCTCAGTTTTTATCATTATCATTATCATTTAATCATAATCATTTATGGGCTTGTAATCCTGTCTCATGCCCCTACAATCCGCCCCATCGGACATGGGTTGTTTACTTAAGGCACAAGTATAAAAGGGCGAAAGGCAGCATGGCAAAGTCAGGCGGAATCATCGGCAGACAAGCAATCTGGATACGAGCAAATCGTAAGTTCAGAGAGAGAGAGAGAGTTATGTTTTTACTCTCGCCATTCTCTGTTCGGCCTTCCTCATAACCGCGGCCCAGGCGGCCCAGCCCGCTCGTGGTGCTGGCGCTCCGCGACAGCTTGACTCGCATTTTGATATTCAGAAACAGCTCGAGAAAGATCTCAGATTTTTGAAGAAGTCTCCCACCACCCACGAAAGCGGAAGAATCTGGTTGCGCGTGGCCCAGGCTTATCAGCAACTGAAACAATGGGAGGAAGCTCAAAACACCCTTGAGAAAGCCATCGAGGTTTTGCCCACACTCAGTCCAGGCCGCGCAGCCGCGCTCGAACAACTGGGTGACCTTCTAACCGGCGGCTCACCAACTACAAATAAGAATTTCAAACAGGCCGCGCTGCGCTACCGTGAAGCCGTTGCCATTGCTCCACTGCAATCTGCCTCGCGTCTCCGGAAACTTGCCGGCATCTGTGAACGGCTTGGCAGAAAGACAGAGAGTGAAGTCTGCATCGATATCTTGCGCCGGTTCTTTCCCAATACGCAGGAGACGACCTTCGGCGGAGGTGCAAAAGAATGCCCGATTGCGCAAAACACTAAAACAATTGCTGGAAGCGTAGCCGCCTATTCACAATTCAAGATGCAACCCCACATTTCCTGGCCCGACCCCACATTTCCTGGCCAGCGAAACCGGCAAAAGACACTCTCCTTCCGGTGATAGCATGCAGGAAAGTCCGGGCGCTCAGTGTTAGACCGAGTCAATGAACCATACCGAACTCACATCCTCCCATTCTCCCCAGTCCAGCATCTGCTTGTTATAAAAGGCGAGGGCCGGCGTCCGGCGCAGTCACTCTCCTGCAATTGGTGTTCACCTTCAGAACCTGGATTTGACATGAATAAATTCCTCTCTGTATTCGGACGTTCGCAAGACCATCTCAGGTAGACCAGTCAATCTGCCTTCAGCTTTCCCAGCCACCGCTGCATCTTCTTAATTGCTTCGGCGTTGTCGGATGGGGGCTGCATGGTATTGTAGCCGAATTCCTCACCTGCGATTTCTTCCAGGTGATGGATGGCCTCCATGCGGACGAATGGGATTTCTGATTCCTGCAACAGGCTGACAAGCGCTTTCAGACCTTCTGCGCGGCCGTGCTGCTGGAGGATAAGAGCCAGCTTGAGTTTTAACCCGTCGTCAGTCTCCTTCTTCAATACAGCGGCCAAGTTGGCCAGAGCAGGCGCATCGGATCGTTTCGAGAGGGCGTCGATGGCGGTTTCGCGGAGAACGGAATCGGCCGAATCGAGGTTTTTGAATTCCTCCGTAACCCCTGGCCTGACCTCTTCGGTATCGGTATCGGGTTCAGAGTGATGCTGCTCGTGATCTTTATGTCCGTGGCCCTCCGGAGTTGGATTGGTGAGCGCAGGCAGGCCAAACAGCAGGAACAGGCAGGCGACACTGATCCCCCCTACCACGGCTGCGGCACGCTTCTTCTCCTTGCTGCGGATCAGAAACCGGGCGCCGCCCAGCACGATGAGGCTCAATCCGAAAATGGAAACGATCATCGGGCCGCTTGGCCGATCGTACGACAGCAGCAGTCCCAGAAAGCTGACACCGAACCCGAGGGCCCAGCCGATAAGAACCCGCGATCGGATG
>JASLXP010000079.1 GCA_030740295.1 Planctomycetota bacterium | reverse complement strand
CACCATGGAAATTTCTCACTCCGGAGACTTGGCAAATGCCTATTATAATTGGGTCAGTCATTGGCGGTCTCATCTTACTGTTTTTGTTCGTTGTTCTTTCTAGCTATGTGCTCCTCTGGTTTCAGGCGCTCGTATCAGGCGCACCAGTCGGCTTCGTCAATATTGTTTTAATGAGATTCAGGAAGGTGAATCCCAGCGTGATCGTTCAATCCAGAATCGCTGGAAAGAAAGCCGGACTGGAAATGGACCCCAGCCTGCTCGAAGCCCACTTCATGGCCGGCGGTAATGTAATCCGTGTGGTCCAATCCTTGATTGCGGCGGACAAGGCGGACATCCCTCTGAATTTCCAAAAGGCATGCAGTATCGACCTCGCCGGACGTGACGTGCTGGACGCGGTGAAGACGAGCGTCAATCCCAAAGTGATCGATGTGCCGAATCCAAATCTCGGTAAACAGACCATCGACGCCGTGGCCAAAGACGGCATTCAACTTCTGGTGCGCGCTCGAGTGACCGTGCGTTCCAAGATCGAACGCATCATCGGTGGCGCGACCGAAGAGACCATTATTGCCCGCGTCGGAGAAGGTATTGTCACGACAATCGGCTCAGCAAAGAATCACAAGGAAGTGCTCGAAAACCCGGACATGATTTCTCGCGTGGTGTTGGAGAAGGGTCTCGACTCCGGCACGGCGTACGAAATTCTTTCCATTGACATTGCGGACATCGACATCGGCAAAAATATCGGCGCCGAATTGCAGGCCACGCAGGCGGAAGCCGACAAGAAGGTTGCCCAGGCCAAGGCAGAAGAACGCCGCGCGTTCGCCATTTCCAGGGAACAGGAAATGAAGGCATCAGTGGTCGAAAACCAGGCCCGCGTGGTCCTTGCCGAAGCGGATGTCCCCAAGGCAATGGCCCAGGCCCTCAGAGAAGGAAACCTCGGTGTCATGGAAATGTATCGCCTTAAAAACATCGAATCTGACACTCAGATGCGCAATGCCATCGCCGGTGAAGACGATGATGAAATAACCCCCGTCAGCAACTGATTTCTGAAAAAAGGCATCCATGAAAGGTCTGATCTTTTTCATCATTTTTGTGGTGTTTATCATTCGCAAGATTGCTGAGGCATCGCGGAATCAGCGCCAGGCGCGAAGCGGGCAGCGCCAGCGAAAAGAGGAAGTCGAGCTCTCGGAAGATGCGCTGCAGGCCTTCCTCCAGCAGCGCAAGCCTCAGGGACAGGGCCAGCCAGCACTGCCGCCGCCTCCGCCTCAGCGACCACAGTTTGCGCCCGGTGAGCGGCCCGAAAGAGACGATGAAGAAGTCCTGACCATGTTCCGGTCCGAAGAAGCGCCCCCAACCACTCAGGCCAGGGCCGCCCCTTCTCCCCCACCACCCCCGGCCCCGCCGCCGCAGACGCAATTGCCGGCTTTTCTCCAGGAGATTGTTACACCGATGGCCGAGGCGCAACAGCCCAGGCCACCGCAACTTCCTGCCGAGCGCAGAAAACAGGAACGGAGGGAAAGGAAAAAGAAGAAAGAACACGCTGAGCAGGCGCCGACTCCACAGGCGCGCTCTGCCCGGGAGATGGCAGGCAAGTCACCTTTTTCCCGCCTGGCACGAATGCCTTTGTTGAGGCAGGCCATCATCTACAAAGAGGTATTTGGCAGACCGGGCGGCAGATCATTCGAAGATATTTAAATCACCTTCCTCGACTGAAAAAACCATGGCTTTGAACGAACAGACAATCGTTAGTCTCCAGAGCTTCCATACCCGTTCTTCCGCAATGAACGAGCTACGCGCTCTTGGCTCAGGAGCTTTGACCGATTTGCATGACTTACTCGATCACCACGTGGAAGGTGTCCGCTGGTCAGCCGCCCGTCTGCTGACCGAATTGGCTGATGAAACGTCATTGCCCACTTTGGCAAAGTATCGAGAGGATTTGCACATTGGCAGCCAGGTCGAAGACGCCATATTCGCCATCGAAGAGAAGGTCGGAGGCAAGGCCGAGGAGCAGGAGAATGTGGACACTCGCGAGATGGGCAATGAGCAAATCATGCGTCTTGCGGTGGATGGCACGAACTGGCAACTCTCCGAAGATTCCCCCCTGCAGTTCACCGTCACCGTGGCACTGCCTGAAAATCGGCGGCAGAACGTTCACTGCATTTTTCAGGAAGAGTCAGATGAGCAGTCCACTCCACTGACCCTTGTTTACACTGAATGTGGGCCCGCAAACGAGAACGCCTATGAATGGGCCCTCCGTCTCAACACGAAGCTCCCTTTTGGCGCGGTCGGCCTCCGAGAAGTGGACGGCAAACTTCTATTCGTGATGGTCAATTCATTCATGCGCGAAACGGTGCGTCCTATCGAGCTCCAGAAATCCATCGCCCGGCTGGCAAAGGAGGCGGACGCATTGGAGAAGAAGCTGACCGGTGGCGAGGATCAGTATTAGGATTGACGCGCATCACTCGTCGTGACCGCCAGCCATGCCTTCTGTGGCGGCCCTCGCATCGCATATCACAGCCGCCCGCCTGTACAATAAGAACGGGACACAGCTCTCTGTGCCCCGTCTCATTGCTTTCGTTTTTTGAAGCAGATTATTTCTCCTTCTTCTTATCTTCCTTTTTGGCTGGCCTCTGTGCTTTCTTTCTGCCTTTGCCTCTTCTCTGGCTGCGCAGTTCCTCGTACTCCTTGTTGGTCGCTTCCTGGTCGGCCAACAGGGCTTTGCCGTTTTCGTCCTGAGCCACAAGTTCACCGGCCTTGGCGTAGAGGGCTTTCTGGGCTTCACCATACTTTGCCTTGAGAGCTTTCAGCGAGTCCGTATTCCACGCGGCCTGTCCGGCGGTACGCGCATCGGAGTAATTCTTTCTGGCTGCGACCAGATCGGCATCCTCACTCTTCTCGATGGTACGGCGAATTCCGCGCAGTTTGTCCTCCCGTCCTTTCCAGCCGGAGGACATTTCTTTGATCTCCGCTTCGGCATCTTCAATCTCTTTGTGCAGCACTTTGCCTTCGGGGATAGCAGCAATCTTCTGCTTGCGGAGCGCGTAATAGGCAGACTGGGCCTTGTTTCGTTCGGCACGATCTTTAGTCTTATATGCGTCACTTCTGGCTTTGGTCACCTCAGGATCTTTATCCACCTGCAGGCTGATCGGCGAATACCTGCTGGTGAGTTTGAACTTGGCAAGATCGATCTTGTATCTCAATTCCAGATTGCGGGCGGCATTCTTCTCTTGCACTTCCCTTACTTCCTTCGCCTCTGCGTTCTCGTCGAATTTTTTCTGGAGCAGCGTGTTCAACTCCTCCTGTGCCTGTGCAGTCACTTTATTTGCGGCTATGACGCCGGCGTCTGCGTTGCCCGCGTCTTTGTATGCCTTTGAGGCGGCCCCCAAAGCCTCCTGCTCGGCCTTCGCTGCATCAGAGCGCATGAGCGAATAACGCAACTTGCCGATCTGGCGGCCAAGGTCCGATCGCTTCTTGTAGAGTTCCTGATAACGGGTTTTTACCGGGTCTTGTTCGGCCGCGGGTTCCTTGGCTTCTTCGGCCCAGCTTGTGAGAAGGCTCAGCGCAAAGCTGGTGAGAACGGGTAGGGTGATGGCTCTGTTCATGGCGATACCTGTGAAGAAAGGAGTTCGGATGGTTGTCCCAATCCGCGAATGGGGAAGGCGGCTCTGCTGCCTGGCGTTGGGTTGGTGGCGTCCGTGTCGCAGTTACCGGGCAATTCGTCCCGCGCCCGGCTGTGCTGGGAATGTCTCAGATTTCTACTGGTTGGCAAATTGATGGGCAGACGTCGCCTGCATCCAAGCGTGAATTTGAAATCTACAATTGCCATTTGGCTCGATCTGATCTATAGGAATGTCTATGCCCCGGATGGATCTTTACTTCAGAAGATAGGAAGACATGAGAGCCATAGAGAAGTTCGAGACTTGCCTGGCAACCGTTATTGCCATCCTCGTTATGCAAATGGTCCACGCCGAAGAATTCAAAGTCAATGCAGAGAAAGCCAAGCGCCGGCCCAAGGTGTTCTACAGTGTTTTCAACAACGGGTATGCGGGAGACAACCTGCCGAAGGACATTTCCCAGTTTGACAAAATGACTAAGACCCTCTCAGAGCAGGGGAACTTCAATGCAATCATGGGAATGTACACGGCAGAGAGACTGGAGATTTGCAGGAAATACGGCATGAAGATGATGGTTGACCTGCTAGTCGCCGATCATCATGTATACAAGAACACGAAAGGCTACCAGGCACTCCTGAAAAAGCTGCAAGGCAACGAGACTGTGTTTGCGTACCACGTGTGGGCTGACAAATTTGGCAAGATGGGGGCCGGGCGTGCGAGAGATATAAACAACGTCCATCAGTGGGACCCGACACATGCGACCTATATCGGAACATACCGTAACGGAGGTATTCGGCACCTGGCAGGTTCCGATTACATCAGCTACTACGACTTTCATTGGAAGCGTGGACCGGACGGAAACTTCCCGCACCTGCTTTCCGCACTCCGCACTGCTCAGAGCGATGACGGACGGGTCGGACGCTACTTCGCGACCGATCCATCTTTCGGCCGGACAGGCGAAGGCAACTACAGACGCTCTCTCTACTCCCTGAACACTTCGATTGCGTGCGGTCTGAAGGCGTGCATGTGGTTCATCGGCTCGCGTATCATGAACATGAACACCCAGGAGCTGAATGGCCTGGGAAAGGATCTGGGGCGGGTAAACGCCTGGGTCATGCCCATGAAGCATGAGATCCCAAAGCTTGGCAATCCTGTAGCTGTCTATTCCACACCGATCACGAAGTCTCTGAAGAATCGCGCTCTGCCCGGGGAGAAAACGGAAATGATGCCGCCCGGTTTAAGCAACAACGCCATTCCAAAAGACTTCTGGGTTCAGGCCGATAGCGGCGAATTTGCTATGGGCGTCTTCAAGGACGATGAGGGCCGCGACGCCATTTACCTCGCCAACCACAACACCTACGCGGGGCAGGATGTGAAACTGAAGATCAGCAATGGCAAGAAACCGAGCTTCTTTAATCGCGAGACAGCCAAGTGGGAAGCGATGCAAGTCACTGAGAATTCA
>JASLXP010000078.1 GCA_030740295.1 Planctomycetota bacterium | reverse complement strand
CAGAGTGGAAATCTGATCGACAGAGAGGCACGAAAGGCCGTGGATGATCATCTCCTTGGCGCCGAGGGCGGCGTAGATCTCTTTCACCAGGTCCTGGTGATATTCCAGCTTCACACTCGTTTCCTTCTGGGATTCCGTTCCGATGTTCGGCACGATGAAATCGCATCCAGTCTTGTCGCGGAATTCGACCGCCTGCTCGGGGGACGTCATTTTCATGGAGGTGTCCCACACGCCCTCGACGGAGATCTCTTCGACAGAACCTTCGACCAGAACTTTACCGCCCACATGCTCGACGTATTTACGGGTGAGCTCGAGGTTCTTTTCCCAGGAATGGTGGCACGCGTCATACATGATGGTGCCGAATTCTTCGCGCAGTTCGTAAAAGAAGACATCGTCCACGCCCGGCTGGCCGTGGTCGAGGTGCGGAATCACGTCCACGTTGGTGTAGGGGCTGAATTTGTTGTTCACGAATTCCTTGACCATGGCGATGCTGACCAGAAAACCGAGCTCCGAGCTTTCGGTTGAGGTCACCCGTTTCATCTGTGCCATGTTCATGTAGTTGCCCGTGAAGAACAGACAGATTGGAAAACGCTTGATGCCGTTCTCGTGCGCAAATTCGGAGCAGGCCCGCATGAGCGCCTCGTTGTTGGCGTAATTTGAACTCCCGATTCGGGCAACGGGCACTCCGCATTCGGCATGCTTGTTATAGATCTCTCTGCAATGATCAGCGTCGGTGATATAAGCCAATGTGAAAATCTCCTCTCGTCCTGTTGGTAAAGTAACCTACAATTAAGTAACAGCCGCTGAATAGACGATGAACGTGTTTCACCGTAAAAAACTCCTGTGAAGATTCGAGCCGGTTACCTTAAACAACGCCTTTGAATCCGCCAAGGACTACCGACCATGCGCCAGACACCTTTCGGTGAAATGTCTGTTTTCGATGGGCACACACATTTCTTCGATCTGAGTTTCTACGAAAACCTCGGACGGATGAAGGGCATCGACGCAAGCGCTACCGAAATTGCCGAGCGTCTGGGATGGGACGAGGCACCGAAAAACTCGGCAGATGTTGCCGCCCGGTGGGTGCAGGAGATGGATGAGAAAGGAGTCGATCGAATGGTCTCGATGCACACCATCCCCAGTAACATTTTTCAGGCGGCTGAAGGCATTCATTCCGCGGCGGGCAGACTTACTGGTTACGCGGCGATGACCCCGAACATGGAGGACGCTCCCAATCTGTTGGACAGGCTTGTCACCGAATTCGGTTTTGTTGGTCTGGCGTTGTTTCCGTCCGTCTTTCGATTCACCCTCCATGACGAGGCGACACTGAATCTGTTGGACGTTGCCCACCAGCACAGGCTCAACATCTTTGTTCACTGCGGAGTCATCAAAATCGGCTTCCGCACCAAACTGGGGATGCCGAATGTGTTCGACTGCACGATGACTCCCCTTGAAATGCAGTCCATCTGCGCGGCCTGTCCGAATGCGAATTTCGTGTTTCCGCACATGGGCTCTGGGTACTTTCGTGAGCTGCTGATGCTGGCTGATATGGTACCGAACGTTTTCACTGACACTTCCGGAATGGGCGGCTGGGGGAAGTATCTCGCTGGGAATCCGCCGCCTCATGAAGTGCTGAAGCAAGCTGTGGAGGTGTTGGGGGCAGAGAGAATTCTGTTCGGTTCGGATTCGTCATTCTTCCCCCGCGGCTGGCGCGAGGATGTCTTCGATGCGCACCTGGATGTGTTTCAGAAGGCGGGCCTGAGTGAGGAACAGGTCGTTCGGATTCTCGGGCGCAACCTTGAACGGATGCTTCTAGGCGAAGACGGAACGGGTGCCTGAGTCGTGCGGCTGCCAAAGAAGCTCACCAGAAAAACTATGCTCATCGCTGGTGTGATCCTGTTCGTGCTTGCCGGATGCGCGCCGTTCGCGGTGAAGTGGTTTGTCTACGGGTCGACCATAAATCGAGTGGCAGCGATGCGACTTCGCCTGGAGAAACTGAATCCCAGTGAGGAGCTTGTTTCGGCACGCGACCACCTGGACATCACCGTCGACTACCTCACTGAGTCAATGCCTCGCTGGTATAAGAGCTGGCGCGCGTGGTTTTTTCGGCGTGCCCGGGGAATCGTGAAGGATGCGGAAAAAGATCTGGCGAAGCTCGAGTCGGGCAGGAATCCGTTTACTGACAAGCGCGGCATCTTTCTGAAATCGTATCACTCGAAACTTGATGGCGGCTTCGAGTCCTATTTTGTCGACGTTCCTTACGACTATTCGGCGGAGAAAGAGTGGCCGATGGTCTTTCAGCTTCACGGCCATGTTGGACTTGGTATTCCGTTCCAACAGGCCATTCCGGACCATCGTGAGGACTGCATCACCGTCGCTCCGCACGGCAAGGGCAGCATCGATTATAAATGGGTCGCAGAACAGGAGATTCTGCAGGTCCTCGATGAAGTCAGGGCTGCTTACAGGATCGATCCGAATCGAATCTACATTCAGGGCCATTCAATGGGCGGTACGGGCGCGTTTAGCCTGGCCGCGCATTACCCTCATCTATTCGCAGCCATTTCGTCCAGCGCGGGAAACTCCGATCACAAGGTGTGGGAGAAGCTTTGGGAATTGCCGGAAATGCCACAGGGATCGCCTCTGAAAGATCTACGCAACTATTTGGAGGATGCGGACAGTTCGATCTCATATGCGGAGAATTTCATCAACACACATGTCTATTGTGTGCACGGTGCCATCGATGACATCAATCCAGTGGAGCATTCACGAAACATGGTGGCCCGGCTCAAGGATTTTGGATGTCCTGTCGAGTATGCCGAGATTGCGCTGGCCCCCCATTCAACCGAGCTGCTCACTTCCGCCAAGAGCCAGTTCGATTGGCTGCTTGAACATCGCCGGCAGCAGTTTCCGGTCAAAGTGCGAGTGAAGGCATCACGGCTCAAGCATGGTCGCAACGCGTGGGTTCGAATCACCGCTTTTGAAGATCTCTTGAAGTTCGCTGAAGTGGAGGCGGAAAAGAAGACAGATTCGCTTCATCTGAAAACTGAAAATGTGAATGAACTCGAGCTGGAGATTCCAGATGAAATAGTAAGAGAAGTCGCGGTGAAAGGGCGGCCATACATTGCACAGACAGGTGAACGTCATCCTGGCAATCTGGAAATTCTGATCGTAATAAACGGCCAGAGTCTGGGCGCAAAGGCGGCCCCAGAGAGGAAAGAGATCCGAAAAGGATCCGAGACCAGACCGCCCCAGATCATCAGGATAAAGAAGAACTACACACGGCAATTCGGTTCCAATCCACTCCACCGCATTCCGGTATCCGGCGGCAAGTGGGTTATCACTGAAGCAGCCCAAGAAAGCTTGCACAAGCAGGCCGGCCTCGAAGGCCCCATAGAGGATGCTTTCACCGGGCCCTTCATCGTGTCGTACGGCACGCAGGGAAAAGACCCGCTCGAGAACAGGATTCTCCAGCGCGAGGCTGAGGCCCTGGCTGAACAATGGCGTTTGCGTTTCGGGTATGCATTCAAATTGTTCAAGGATACCGAGGTCACCGAGGAACAGATCGGGTCCTCCAACTTGATCTGCTATGGCCGGCCCGACCAGCATCGGATCGTTTCGAGGGCCGCTGACTCTTTACCGGTGAGATTTAAGCCAGACAAGATTCTGTTCGACGAGCATCCTTTCGAAGGCGACGACCTCGGAGTGAAATTCTGCTATCCGAACCCGCTGAATCCGGAACGCTACATTGTCGTATTCGCCGCTTCGAGCTGGAAAGGCATGTTTCAGGTCAACAACCGATTCGGCAACTGGTTCGACTGGGGCGCGTACGAGAACCGAAACTACTTTGACTACGCGATCTTCGACGGCCGGACGCATTCTCCTGAGACCTTCGTAACCTTCGGCTACTTCAATCAGGATTGGGATGTCCAGTCGAAGTATCGCTTCGATGGCAAAAAGGAATTCCGCAGCAGGCACGAGCCACGATCCCTGCCTTCCCTCGAAAAGGCAGAAGGGGACATATTCAATCTTTCAGACTTGATCCCCTCATCCATCAGCCAGCTCCAGGGCGCGGTCAGTTTCAACAAGAGCTCTGAGGCCAACCCGCTGAACGCGGGAGGGAAGGAATTCGAAAAAGGATTCGGTGTCCGCGCTCCATCAATCATCGAATTCGAGCTCGACGGTTCATATAGAATATTCACCGCATTCGTCGGCGTCGATACAGAGGGCAAAAAGGTCAAAGACCATCACATCGAGCACAACAAGATACAGTTCGAGGTCTATGCGGATGACAGGGAAGCGCCGCTGGCGACCAGCGGCGCTCTCGGAATCGGCCATCCGCCGCACAAGCTAGAATGTTCGATGGCGGGCGTCAAGAAGTTGGAACTCGTCACGCGGCAGGTGAGTGGCTACCGATGGTTTCTCCTGAGCGCGGCCTGGGGTGAACCAACCGTGAAAAAGTGAACCTGGTCAGGGCTGTTGCAGGTGTTTGTTGTTTTCCCCTGCAGCCGCAAATTTAAGCCGCTTCAACTTCACTTCCGCCATCTCCGCGTCTCCTTCGATGAGCCTGTAAGATTTATCCATTGCCACATTCTGAAATTTTTGAGTCTTCCCAGTTGTGGGCCAATGCACTTCGATAAACCGGATAGCCGTTGCTTTGCCGAGGCCGATGTCACGGCGGAAGGCGGAGGCACCGAAACTTCCTCCCCCTGATACCACCGTATGTATGTCCCGTTCACCTTCGGCCGTGGTCACTTTCACGCGGACACGGACCCCAATGGCGGAACGGTTGGTCTTCCTTCCTTCCAGAGTCAAAGAAATCCAGTGATTCCCGTGCCCGGGATTGATAAACAGAGCATTCTGAAAAGAGTCACCTGAATAAGAGCCGCCCATGACTACATAAACGTCCTGGTCTCCGTCGTTATCCATATCAACGAACGCGATCCCGTGCCCCTTCTGCAGATGACCAAATCCGCCCGACGTCGTCACGTCCTGAAAAAACTTTCCTCCGGCATTCCTGAACATCCGGTTCGGCACAAGATCATTGAAATCTATGTCGCCGTTGCCCACATAGAAGTCCGGAAAACCATCGTTATCGAGGTCTCCAAAGTTTGTGCCCATCGGCATAAGCGGCGTCTTCAGTTTTGCTTCTTCGGCGAGATTGACGAAAGTGCCGTCGCCGTTGTTTTTGTAGAGTGCGTTGCAGACAACTGCTTTCGGCTCCCCACCAGCGCCGCCCCGGGCAAGAGCATAGGCGGCCATCGCGGTAATCATCTCGTCCCCAACCAGACCCAGGCCGCCTGCAGTGAAAATATCCAGCCATCCGTCATTGTTGTAATCCCAGAACCATGCAGGGAAACTCCCGGGAGGGCCCTTCACCCCGGCTTTCCTGGTGACATCCACAAAACCTTCCTTCGTGTTCTTGAAGAGCAGATTTCCCTTGTCCCAGGTCGTAATATAGAGATCCTGCCGGTCATCGTTGTTGTAATCACCCCAGACCACTCCGCGAACAAAGGCAGAGAGTTCGGCGGCAACCTTCCCCTCCTGGTAATAGGTCTCATTGAGAAGGTCAGACTCGGTGAACGTTCCGTCTTGATTATTCCTGAAGAGCTGGACCGGAAATATGGCCTTCGGCGATTCCGCACAGCAGCCACGTTGACATACGTCTGCTCCCTCTTTGGACTCATTCCCAACACACAGATCCAGCCAACCATCATTATCGAAATCAGCCCATTGGGCACTGAGGCCAGGCGCAAAGTCGAGAAGACCCGCCTTATCTGTCACATCCTCAAACGTGCCATCCCCCCTGTTGCGGAGCAACGAATTTGGCGGAAAAGGCTGAGGAACGATATTCCATGCCCCACGAATCACGTATACATCTACAAAGCCGTCATTATCAAAGTCACCATGGCACAAGTTCAGGCCACCGGTCAAACCCTCGAGCTGGGCCTCTACTGTCTTGTCCTCAAAGGTGCCGTCCCCTTTATTAAGAAAATACTTGATTGAATCTCTCAGACCCGATGAAGATGCCATTACATCCATGTAGCCATCATTATTGAAGTCGTCTACGACACAGCCACCGGAGAGCCCAATTGCGTCTACACCTACAGCCGATGCAACGTCAGTAAACCTGCCAATATCATAATCGGATTCAAAACACTTGGGTGGGATTAGCCATTTGTCCGGCACATCGTGCGGATACTTGCCCAGAGCCATATAACAGATATTCAACATCCATCGGTAGTTAAGGCTGTCAGGCTGCAACTCGAGAGCGGCCTCGAAATGCCTGGCCGCCTTGGCCACCTCAGTGGGGTCCTGGTGAATTCCGCTTCCCTCTAAAGGGAAGATGCAGGACTGGGGTGAGTGATGGTCTATGCAGTTTGACTGCACCGCCATACGCAGATTGCAGGTACCCAACCGGTCATGCACTTTTGCCAGGAAAGCTGAGGAGGAACCGACTCGTTTTGAGACGACCTGCAGTCTCTTGAATTCTACCAGGGCCTCTTGTGGCCTGTCAGCATGCAGCAGATTGTTTCCCAACTGAATCAGACACTGGATCACTCCTGGCGTGCCGTCCGCCTTCTTGACCGCCGCACGATTGTTCTCGAGGCACAGATCACACTGCAGCGATTTGTCTTCGTCAGGACGATTCTTGAGCACATCCGCCAGCAGGGCCGCCATTTTGCGATTCCCCTCATAGATGTGATCAAATTCGGCAGGATCGGTCTTGGGCAGGCTCCGCCAGAGCTCGATCTCCTGATCCAGCCTGTCGCGCTGCTCCTCCCCCTCTTCTGATACTGCGCCAGAAAGTGACCGCTGGACCGGTTCCATCTGAGCATTTTCCTTACCCGTGATAAGCCAAATGCCAATCCCAATCAGAACCTGAGCAAGCAAAAAGCACGCAAAGAATACCTTGGCATTCGAAAGTGGCTCGCCTGTTTCTGTTTCAGCACTCATATCAAGCCTTCTATCCAATTCAGGACAGTTTTCAAGCCCTGCCCGCTATTCAAGACGCTTGAAACTAAGGAATCAGAGGCTATTTATCTGACTCCATCTCATATGTTTCAACCGTCTGCAGGAGAAATCCAATGAAGACTTTTCTGGCATGTGTCAGCGTCTTTTCAGTGTCTGTCACCTTTACACAACGAGCTTGGTCACACTGCGAAGTTCCCTGCGGAATCTACGGCGATGAGATGCGCATCGGCATGCTTGCTGAGCACATAACAACCGTTGAGAAAGCGATTAAACAGGTAGGGGAGCTTTCAAAAGCCGCCGATAAGAACCACAACCAGATCGTCCGCTGGATCGCGAACAAGGAATCACACGCCAAGGAGATTCAGCACATCGTCACCCAGTACTTCTTGACCCAGCGCATCAAGCTTGGCGCGCAGGCCGGCTCAGCGAAGCACAAGAAATATCTGACCGAATTATCGCTTCTTCACGAGATGCTGGTGTACGCCATGAAGACCAAGCAGAGCCTGGACGCAACGAACATCATCAAATTCCGCAGCGCGCTTAAGGCGTTCGAAGCATCCTATATGAAGAAGTAGGGAGTGACTTGGGTGATGGGCGACAGCGCCCACACCCTCATAATTAGAATGCTTAGACGTTTAGATGGTGAACGCCTTAGTGATTTCCTGTAATTCCTGAGGTTTTCATTTGATTATGGTCGTTTCTGGGCAATGTTAATGGCCAGTCAGACAGACCTGGACCGCCCCGGCATTGACGGCTCAGGAACTGTCGTTGCCTTCCCAAGCTGCTCCGCTTCCTCAAAGACCCAAAGCAGCTCATCTCAAAAGATCGGGCCGACCGGGCGGCCCCAACAGCCCAATCCAAGAATCATTCAGGCACCGTTCCGGACGGCTCGGACAACGCTCATCAGTCCGCGCTATAGCACTGATCGAGATCCTGCTGGTCATCGCAATCATCAGCCTCACTACATTGCTCATCATGGCCGCGGCCGTGAATGTACGAGATCGAGCTAAAATCCAGCACTGCCAGAATAACCTCCGGGAAATTGGGGCTGCGCTGGACCACTACGAGTATCTCTGGAAGGGCATCCTGCCTCCGGCGAGAAGTCATCAACAGGACAATCTGCGTCCCCTGTACCCGAACTGTGTTGATGACTTGAAGGTCTTCATCTGCATCTCTACCGCAAACCAGGTAGAAACAGAGGCCATGCTGGAAGATAACGCAGTCGGCGGTAGAACTGCCGGGCCGGGGCATAGCTACGAGTATTTGAGCTTCTATCTTTTCCAGTCTGACGGTCAAAGCCTCCGGTCACCCATCCTGAAAAGCCGGGCAAGCGTGGATATTCGGGCGGACAAGGTCTGGCTTGTGATGGATGCGATGGAGGCGGGCAACAGGAACGAACCTGACTTCATGGATAATCATTACGAACTTGGCGGCAACGTGCTCTTTGCCGATTCACACGTGGAATGGATATCACACGGCAACTGGAAGCATGAGTTCAGGAGTGGTAACTCACGCTGAATCCTGGTCAGACATTCTTCTTCAACTGCACGGGTCTCGCATTCGTCGGATCCTCCGGCCAGTGATGTTTGGGATATCGTCCTTGCAGTTCTTTCCGAACGAGCTCGTAGCTTCCTGACCAGAAGCCCGGCAGGTCATCCGTCACCTGTGCGGGGCGATTATTCGGTGCAAGCAGATGCAGGAGTACCGGCACTCTTCCGCCGGCTACGGCCGGCGTATCCTTCACGCCGTAGAAAGCCTGAATGCGCGCCCTCGCCCAAGGGGCGCCGCTCTCCGGATAGTGAATCGTGACCGTCTGGCCGCAGGGCAGCTTCAGACTCTCCGGCGCGAGACGATCCAGATTTGTCACGAGATTCTGGTCAGCACCGTAGAGAAAAAAGGAAATCAAGTCTGATTTCTCAAGCTCGCGAAAGCTGCTCTTTCCTTTGCAGGCTTCTTTCAGAACCTGCTCCGCCGCGTCCGCATCGGGCATTTTGTATTCGGAACCGATGGAGCGGAGAAATGCGATCCGCCCCAGAATCTGCAGCAACCGTTTGCCAAAGAAACGCTCCAGTCCGGCCTCTACTGCTTCCTCGAAAAGAATGTCCTCCGCAGCCTCACCGGCCGAGATCTTCGTCTGCTCGTCAAGCACGAGTTGGTCGTAAAGCATCCGCTCGATGACCTCGACCCTTTCGCGCTCCCGATCCCACCGCAGCTCTTCTGATTCAGTTAGAGAATCTCCCGGCAGATCAAACAGCCAATCTGCTTGAATCGCGCTTGCCCGGGAAACGTAAACACGGCGTCCGCGCCGGATGTCCTCCCGGGCTTCGAGCACGACCAAGTATTCCTCTTCCCGGACCGCAGACTCTTCGGCAAGAAACGCTCGTCCGCCGGTTGAAAGCAAGACCTCATCGTTGCTGACTCTCCGGGCAACTCGATCGGGAAAGCCCAGCAAAAGGAGCTTAAGGAGCGCTTCACGAGAGTTTTCGAATTCGGCTTTTGTGAATGCCCTTGCGACCTTCTCGGCTTTTCGGCAGCCATACTGCCGGGCGGTTTGGAGCAGGCGCTTCCGTTCCCTGGCAAGCACATCGGCCTTGAAAAGTTCCTCGGCAATGAAAAGTGGATCCGAGACGTGAGCCGGCCCGCGCAACTCGCGCTTCTGACCTCGCCACCTTCTGCTTCTTCGAGGGTCAGGCTGTTCAAGGATCGCCGTCAGGAGTGCTGCTTCATCGAGCAGATCTTCCGAAGCGGCCGCGCAGAGAATCCGCGCAAGACGTGGGTGCGAAGTAAACCTGCTCATCGCTGAGCCGAGGGAGGTGAGCCCTGCGTCTGCGTCCAGCGCACCGAGTTTCCGAAGTAAGTCTTCGGCCCGGCTCATCGATTCTTCAGACGGAGGCTGCAGCCACGGAAGAGAGCTCGGTTCGAGCCCCTGCTGTTTCAACTGAAGAACGAGGCCGCTCATGTCTGTGCGCAAAAGCTCCGGCAGAGCGAATTCCTGCATCCCCTCAAACTCACGCCGCGTGTAAAGGCGGATGCAATGGCCGGCCCTCGTGCGTCCGGCACGACCGGCGCGTTGCGTTGCACTGGCCTGGCTGATCTGGGTTGTCCTCAGCATTGGCAGCCCTGACCACGCCGAGATATCTGCCTCCTTTACTAGCCCCGAATCGATCACCGTCGTAACTCCGTCGATAGTTACGGAAGACTCGGCCACATTGGTCGCCAGTATCACTTTCGTGGAGTCAGAAGGCCTCACCACCTCTACCTGCTCGGACGTTTCGAGAGAGCCGTGCAGACGGAGCAGCCGCATTCTGAAGGCGTCGGCAATGGGCCTGCATGTTTTTTCAGCGGCGAGTATCTCACTTACACCCGGCAGGAAGACAAGGATGTGGCCGTTCTGCTGCGCCCCTGAAATTCTTCGTAGCGCATCGGCCACTTTGTCCTCCAATCGCAGCCGCGGCGCCCCCGGCCAGTGTTCCATCTCGACGGGAAAGTTCTTTCCTTCAGAACGCAGGAGAGGGCTTTCAAGATGATCGGCCACCGGCTGTGCATCGAGTGTGGCAGACATGATGACAATTTTCAGATCCGGCCGCGACGTTCGCTGCAGATTCAGAAGACACGCCAGCGCGACATCCGTCTCCAAGTGCCGTTCATGGAATTCGTCGAGAATGACCGTTGCGATTCCCTCCAGGTCTGGCGCTTCTGACAATCGGCGCAACAAAACACCCTCGGTAACAACTTTCAGTTTTGTCTCAGGCCCAACCTTGCTTTCAAATCGAATCGCATAGCCCACGCGCTTACCGACCGGTTCGCCCATTTCCCAGGCAATCCTGCTCGCAGCCATCCGAGTGGCCAGTCGCCTCGGTTCGAGCATCCAGATTTCACCATTACTATCGAAGCCCGCGTCGAGAAAAGCTCTTGGAACGCGCGTGGTCTTGCCCGCGCCGGGTGGAGCTTCGATCGCGAGTCCGGAGTTTTCACCGAGGAGAGAGACCGCCTCAGGCAAGATTGGATCGATGGGGAGTGGAGTCAAAGTGATTGGGACATTGGAGAGCTGGAGTGTTGGGTTGTTGGATGGTGACCTGGAACGTTATAACAGAGAAGACGTTTCCATTTTCCAGCTTCGATTCTCATCTCAGCAAGGGAAAGCCATCACTTAGCCAATCCTGGAGCGAACTGACCATGACACACCGAGTAGGGCTTGTCGGGCTGCGGCAGGCAAAGAGTTTCATCCCTCTGTTCAATGCGTTGCCAGACACCGAGGTTACTGCGCTTTGCGACATCGACGAAGACTTCCTGAATCAGGTCGGTGAGGAATCCGGGATCGAGGAGCGATTCAGCGATTACGATGAGTTTCTGAAGTCGGACATCACCATCGTTTCGCTCTCGACGCCGATCCAGGTACACGGCGAACAATCCATCAAGGCCCTGCGTGCGGGTAAGCATGCGCTCTGCCAATACATCGCTGCGAGGGAGGAGGAGGAGGCGAACGAGCTCATTCAGGTGGTCCGCGATTCAGGCAAGAAGTACATGATGATCGAGACCGACTGCTATGAGCGAAGGAATCTGATCATGATGGCATTGGCCGCAAAAGGGGCCTATGGGGAACTGACGTTCGGCCGGGGACACTACATTCATGACTGCAAAACGCTGGGACACCATCCGGACGGCTCCCTCACGTGGCGGGGCGAGCAATGGATGATAGGGCCAGGCGGGATGTCCAACGGGGTGCACACCTGCGTGCCGCTCTTGACAGTTTTTGGCGAGAGGGTGGAGGAGGTCTTTTCGTACGGGCCGGGCTCGCGCACGTTACCGAAATTCAATTGGTCTGACCGCGTCACTACGGCGGCGAAGCTCCCTTCTGGCAGGGTTCTGGAGCTTGTGACGGACGTGCTTTCCTGGCACCCGGCTGTTTGTGGTTATTACGTGCAGGGAACGAGAGGATTCTTTGAACTTAAGCAAGGCGCTTTTGTTGAAGAGGAAAAGCTCTGCCCGATAAAGGACCTCGATCAGTTGGTTGAAGATTTCGGTCTTGAAGACGCCCTTCAGGATCGTGGGGGACACACATCTTCCTGGCAGGCCATCATTACTGAATTCATCGATTCCATAAACGAAGACCGCCACCCGTCCGAAGATCTGGAAATAGCGTTGCACATCACCGCCATTGGTTGGGCCGCGGATGAGTCTCTGCAGACTGGTATGCCTGCAAAGGTGAAGAGCTTTGACCTGACGGGCATCAATACCTGAATCCATGAATCGTAAGCCAGCATTTCTTACTTCCGTCTTCATTCTTATCTGCTACTCCCTCTGCCACGGGCAGCAGAAACCCAACATCGTACTGTGCATGGCCGATGATCAGGGCTGGGGCGATATGGCCTACAATGGTCACAAGATTCTGAAGACACCGCACTTTGACGCCATGGCTGCGGAGACGCTCCGATTCGACCGGTTCTACGCGGCCGCACCAGTATGTTCGCCGACCCGCGGGAGTGTGCTTACGGGGCGTCATCCCAATCGCTATGGCGTTTTCAAATGGGGACACGCGCTTCGCCCGCAGGAGACTACCGTCGCCGAAGCCCTCAAGACTGCAGGCTATCGGACCGGTCATTTCGGCAAATGGCATCTGGGATCGGTACGCAAAGGAAGCCCTGTAACACCAGGTACCGCCGGTTTCGATGAATGGTTCTCCGCTCCCAACTTTTTCGATAACGACCCGATTCTCAGTCGTAGAGGAGTGGCTGTGCAGACCAAAGGCGAGAGCTCGATCGTCACCGTCGACGCAGCCATCGAGTTTCTTCGCGCTCAGGCAAAAACACCGCAGCCCTTTCTTGCCGTCGTCTGGTTCGGCTCGCCGCATGGACCGCATATCGCGGCCAAAGAAGACTTTGCGCTGTATTCCAGACATCCCGGGAAACTGGCGAACTTTTATGGAGAAATCACTGGAATGGACCGAGCTTTTGGTAAGCTCCGCAATGAACTGAAGACGCTTGGGCTCACAGAAAACACCATCCTCTGGTATTGCAGCGACAACGGCGGGCTGCGCGGTGTCGGTACGACCGGTGGCCGCGCCAACAAAGGCAGTGTCTATGAAGGAGGCCTGCGCGTCCCTTCCCTGCTTGAATGGCCTGCGCGCTTTGCCAAACCGCGAGTGACAAACGTCGTCTGTAACACATCAGACATCTATCCCACGTTGCTCGATATCGCAGCGGTGAAAGTGGTTGACCAGCCGCCTCTTGATGGCGTCAGTCTGCTGCCGCTCATCGACGGAAAGATGGAATCTCGTCCCAGACCGATGGGCTTCTGGGATTACACCATTCGCGGGGTGAGCACTCCCAGCAAGAAATGGATGACCGAACTGCTCCAGGCTCAAAAGCAGGGCAAGGAGCCGAACAACAAAGAACGCCTTCGATTGAATGCAGCAGAAATCACAAAGCAATATCCGGAAGACTCATTCCCCGGTCATTCGGCCTGGCTGAATTGGCCTCATAAGCTCCACCGCATTCAAAAGAAAGGGCCTGTAAAGTTTGAGCTGTACAACCTTGCCGACGATCCGTTGGAGGCCAAAGACCTGCTTGACTCAATGCCCGACAGGGCTGAAACCCTGAAGGCATCATTGAACGAGTGGCTGGTTTCGGTTGTGCAGAGCCTGAATGGAGAAGACTACAAGTGAGATTCGTCAGACCATTCATGTCCCTGGTGGGTCGTGAGCTCGCCAGTGCATCGACCAGCGATCACACCCGATGCCACCGGAATGCTGGTGACCC
>JASLXP010000077.1 GCA_030740295.1 Planctomycetota bacterium | reverse complement strand
CCCTTTGGTGAAACGTAAAAGTCACGTTCGTCTGCTCCGAGCAGTGAGGCTGCCGCGTTGGAGACGATGAGACGCCAGTAAGCTTTCATGTATGGCAAGTGCTGGAGATAGAGTCGAATTCGGAGGAATTCGCGTCATAGCCGCTAACAACACGCCGGTCAATGTGGCCTTCAGATGACGCTGTTACTTCTGCCAGGCATGCGGCTCAATCGACCCAGGGTCTGCTTAAGTAACAGGATTGTGTTGATAAAATACTCTCAGGAGTGAATGGCATTAAGGCACGTTCAAATTTTCTACTGCACGTTGAGTCCAACATTACCTGAAAGCAGACAACAGAGATGTTTAGAAGCGTTATTGCCATCCTCTTTTTCTCAATCGTCGCGTCCGTGACAAACTCCGTCGCGGAACGGCCGAACATCGTACTCATTCTCGCCGACGATCTCGGCTCGGCCGACCTGAGCTGCCTTGGCAGCGATATCCGCACGCCGAACATCGATTCGCTGGCCGCCGGCGGGGTCAGTTGCGCGCAAGCATATGCCACGGCCCCGGTCTGTGCGCCAAGCCGGGCTGGACTTCTGACTGGACGCTATCAGCACCGTTTCGGTTTTGAAGACAATCCCGGTCCGTTTCGCCGTTCGCCTGACATTGAGGCGGGACTGGATCTGGACGAGCGTACGATCGCCGATCGGCTCAAGCAGTTGGGATACGCCACCGGCATGGTCGGCAAATGGCACGATGGTAAAGAGGCAAAGTTCCAGCCGCCGGCCCGCGGCTTTGACGAATATTATGGTTTCAATAATGGCGCGCAGAGGTATCTGAACGTGGACACCAGCAAGACGCCGATGATGCGGGGAACGAAGCCGGAGAAACACGGCCCCGGATACCTGACCGATACGTTTGGGAAAGAGGCATCGGAGTTCATCGAGCGTCATCACTCCAAGCCGTTTTTTCTTTATCTCTCCTTTAATGCGCCCCATGGGCCGTTGACCGCAAGCGAGCAGTACCTGAAGAAATACGAATCGATCAAAGAGCCCAAACGCCGCGCCTACGCCGCTATGGTGGACGCGATGGATCACAGCCTCGGCCTCGTCCTGAAGAAACTGCGTGAGCACGATATCGAGAAGAACACGCTGGTTATTTTCCTCAGCGATCACGGCGGTGTGAGAGGCAAGAAGGGAACGTGGGCAAGTAACGGTTCCCTGCGCGCGGGCAAAGGCACACTTTATGAGGGCGGTCTGCGTACGCCGATGATCTTTCAATGGAAAGGAAGATTGGCCAGGGGCGGGACCTTCAAGCATCCGGTGACGACGTTAGACCTGCTTCCTACTGCTGTAGCCGCCGCCGGTGGGACGATTGACAATGCCTGGAAACTGGACGGGGTCGATCTGATGCCCTGGCTGTCCGGCAAACAGACGGATCGGCCGCACCAGACTCATTACTGGCGTATGAACGAAATGTGGGCTGTTCGTGACGGCGACTGGAAGGTCGTCAAAGATCGCGGCATTACCGGCCCCAAACTGTTCAACCTCGCCAGCGATCCCAACGAACAGAAAGACCTGGCTACCTCCAGTGCCACCACCCTCAGACAACTGACAGCGAAATACGACGCGTGGGCCAGCACCGTCGAACGGCCCCGCTTCGGCTGGTGGCAGGGCGTTGGCAAGCGTCTGGAGGGCTGGAACAGGAATAAAGGTGCGCACCCGATCATCCATTCCGATAAAGCGGTTGAACGGATCGAAGCCAAGCCCAAAGCCGCTGATGGTCTCGCCCCCGAAAAGACGGACATCAACGCCAGGGATACTTCTTGGCTGGGAGAGAAAAAACGCCCCAGTCTCAAAGAGCCGATCATCGACGCCGAACCGGATGACCTCGGCGACGGGATCCCGGTCGGCTCGCTGGCCGCATCCGATGGTAACGTGCAGGCGATCCTCGCACTCACCGAACAGTTGGCCGCCGGCAAATTCAACAACGTGGACAGCCTCCTGATCGCCCATAAGGGGAAGCTGCTCCTCGAAAGCTACTACCGTAAAGGCCGTCCGGATATGCCGCACTATCAGATGTCCATCGCCAAATCCATGACCGCGCTCGCAATTGGCCGGGCGATGCATCTGGGGCACATCAGAGACCTGAACACGCCGGTCGTCGATTACTTGTCAGAAGTGGATCAGTCCAAACTCGCTCCGGGGGCAAGGCTGGTCACGATCGCTGAGTGCCTGAACATGCACTCCGGAATTCGCATCCCCCCAGAGAAGGCCAAAGCCGCGATGCGTCGAAGGGGCAGGCTCAAGGGACAGGCCCAGGCCCAGGCCATCCTCAGCCTGTCTTTGCCGATTACCGCAGACTCAAAGAAGCATAAATACCAGGGCGCGGATCCTTCACTGGTCATGCAGGTCCTGGATGCGGCAGTGCCGGGCACGGCCAGAGACTTCATCAGGAAAGAGATCCTGGAAAAGCTCGGATTCATCGAATACCTCTGGCAGGATGACATCAGCGGGCTTCCGAAAGCCGCCGCGGGCATGAGCCTCCGTTCTCGTGACATGGTGAAGCTGGGTCTTCTGATAGCACAAAATGGAAAATGGAAAGGAGAGCAGCTCTGGCCGGAAGAGTTCATCCGCAAGGCCGTCAGCCCTCTTTACACCAACGCGGTCGGCCACACTTACGGTTACTTCTGGTGGGGGCACGACATGGAAGTCAAAGGCAAAAAGCACCGCTGCATCTCCGCCCGGGGCGCCGGCGGCCAGTTCATCATGATCCTTCCGTCTGTTGAATTGATCGTCGTGGTGACCAGCCACAATCATAGAGACATGAGGTCGCCGCTGGCGTTTACTTCGGAACAGATCGTTCCGGCGTTTCTGCGATAAGGGGGCCAGCGAATTCGGGCCGTTCATCGCTCCACCGAGGCGCGAGAGGCGGCCCCGGAAAGCACATCGGGTGGTCGCGTTTCAGGCCATTTCCTCTGCCGCCTTGCGCAGTGCATGCAGCGTATCGTTGTTCACGCTGTGGGGGACGGTGCAGCCGGCGCCCAGAATGAAGCGATTGCCCGGCACGGCCTCACGGGCAGCGCGCGCCTGCTCCAGAGCCTGGCCCGCAGATGATGAAGTAACGGCCTCGCCTTGATTCACGCCTCCGATCAGAGCCATCTCCGTCTGAGCAGCAATGTCCTTCATTGAAGGAGTGGTCGGGTCCTCGGTCGACCAGTTGACCGCGTGGGCCGGGTAGTCCAGGAGCTCCGTCAGAAAGCAATTGCTTCCGCACACGTGGAGGAGCAGGAATCCGGCATCCTGAACGGATTCCAGGAATTGCAGATCATAAGTGCGGCCAAATTCGTTGTACTGCTCGAAAGTCATCAGATCCGAAGTGGCATAGGACGTGGTCGGAAAGAAGAACCCCGTCACACCGGCATCGATGCACGCGCGGGCGTAACGGATGAAGGTGGCCGTGATCACCTCCAGGCCGCGATGCAGTGCCTCCGGATCGCTCTCGATATGCTTCATCAGGCTTTCCGCTCCGCCTGCCAGGTGCCCGGCAATCGAGATCGGATTGAAGACCGTCATGATGAAAGGGACTTCCCCACCGAGCCCTTCGCCAATCTGCCTGAGGCAATCGAGGTGCTGCCCCAGCACACCCTGATCGGAAGGCAGTTCGCTCAGGTCTTTCCAGTCTTCGGGCGACTGTATTCTGTGCGACTTGAGGACGTGGTTCTTGTCCGTCTCAGTCGAGAACTCGTAAGTATTGCCCCAGTCCTCGACGTGATAGACGGCCCGGGGATTCACTTTCATGAAATCCCAGTCAAACTCTTTCTGAAAATCGAGCATAGCCGCTGCCAGCCCGTCACGCGTGACTTCGTCGGGATAGAAGTGTCGCCAAATGCTGACTGGCGGCCGATCAACAGGTTCGCCAGCGAGAGCAGCTAGGAGTCGTTCGTTTTTTGTCATGGTGTTTTCCGTAAGCAGTGGTTGCAGTTCCGTTTCCTTCCTGACGGGTCATATTACTGGATCTGGATCTCGTTTTCACCGGGGCTGGAAGTGTTGACGATTCGCGATCAGAACGGTTTTCTGAGAACAGATCTTGGAGTTTCAGGTCGAGCAGGGGTTGGAGTAACGGCTACTCGGGATCCGCTCAGAGAGCCCGTCTAATAAAGGCGCTACTCCAACTCCTCTCGTGCAGACAGGAGAGATTCACCTCTTCTTGGTGCCGATTATGAACTCTCATTCAGGAGCCGATCACACTCCACAGACTCGTTTATTGAGTACGCGGGAACTCGCCGAGGTGTTCACTGCCGCAGATCTCGTGCAGGAGTGTCATGCAGCGGCACAATTCTGAAAAGCCTACATCGGTCTGGAGGGCGTGGTCGAACATGGGGAAGTAACCGCCCTTTTCCAGCATGTTCGCGACTCTCGGAATTAACTCGCTTTCGATGCGGTGCCCATTGCCCGTGTTGCAGACTTCCTTCTCGATACCGCCGGCGAAGATGAAATCGGGCTGCTCTTCTCTGTAGGCCAGCAGGTCATTGCCACAGACCTGTTCCATGGGCCAGCATCCGTTGAGTCCCAATCCTTCAAGTATCTGACAATACTCATCGACCTTTCCGTCAGAGTCGACAATGAGCAATGCGGCGCCGCAGTCGCGGCCTACTTCGGCTACCCGGCGGTAATGCGGGGCGCAGAATTCCTCGAACATGGCAGGGCTGATCATCATTCCGTGGTTGTAGCAGAAGTCCTCCCACATGGAGATCGTCTCCGGACGGTAACGTTCGATTGCGGGAAGAGTGAATTCCTCAAACATCCAGGTCTGCCATTCAATCATCTCCCGCACCAGTTCGGGATCGTCGTAGACGGCGAGTAAAGCCCGTTCGGGCCCCATCCAACTCCGGACTCGTCCCCAGGTCGATCCGGCGCTCACCCGCGCTGGCCGTGTCCGACCGTCGAGCCTTTCGGCCTGATCCTCAACGTCCGACTTCGCACGGGGCGTGGAAAGCTCCCGGAACTTTTCCCACGATGCTCTGTCGCGGACATCGAACTCGATGAACTCCGGCATGCTGTAAGCGTTCTCGTTGTTCAGCACCTGCCGGGTAAAGGCGCCGGTCTCGCTGCGAACAAACTCAAACCCTTCTTCGACCCATCTTTCCGACCTGATGCCGGGCGCGTCGCGGCCGATACCGCCCACATCCTCGAATCCGCATTGCCCCCAGTAATCGAGCCACGTTTCCAGGTCATGGACTTTTTCCGGCAGCCCCTCCTGATGCAGTTTGATGAGGCCGCCCGAATGGACGTAGCCCAGTCCCCAGGCATTGATCTGTGGCCAGTAATCCGGGCTCTCAAATCGTACGACTGTAAGGAAGCGTTCCAGCTCAGTCATTGTGTTCTCCGACGAGTAAAAGATTTACTGCTTTCTCCTCAATCCTCCCGTAAGCCGAGCAGGAGGCAGAGGCCGCGCGGCGAGAGTGTATCCAACAGTTCGTCCAGCTCCGCCTGGGTGACAGGCCCCGTGAGGACCAGCGGCTTGTGCTCGTTCATCTCCTTCAGAAACGGCATGACATCGGCCACAGAAGTGGCGCCCGGATAATCCAGGCTGACCTGGATGGCGCGTAGTTTTTTGATGTCGAGAAGAGAGTCCGTCATAACCCTCAGGCATGCGGAGTGGGTATGGATGAGCGTGTACTCGAAGGCTTCGCAGACCCGCTCATCGCAGGGCCGGAGGAGTTCCCTGTAGGAGCGCGGAGACATCAGGGCCGCGTTATCGGCTTGAGTGCGAATCCCCGGCCCCGGAGCGTGGATACCGTATTCCACGACACCGCCCTGGAAAAGGCCAGATGTTTCCTGGAATGCACTGGCGATGTCGATGAAAGCCGTGGTACATTCTTCCAGCAATTCGCGAAGCTTGGCCGGCTGGTCTGCGATGGCATACACGGTCGGCTCATCTCCGAGGGCCGCCGTTGCCAGGTCGATTGGCCCGCGCATCAGGGGTTGACACACGGGATACCGGCCATTCGACTTTTCTGCTAGACATTTCGTCACATCCAGAAGTTTTGCCAGCCAGGGGTTATCCTCGTTTATTTCCAGAATGGTCAGGTCATCCAGGCATTCGGAGATTGGTTCGGACCAGGGATAGCCGGCTTTCCACACGATTGGGCAGCCAATAATGGCTTCGGTCCAGCAGATGTCGTAAGGGGTCGAGCCCCTGATGAAATCGCCCTGGAACGCGTTGTCAGGGCTGCCTGACAGCCCCGTGAAATATTCCGTATCGAGCCGGTCTGGGCGGAGCTCCGTGTTCTGTTCGATTTCCAGGCCGTTGGAAAGTTGAAGCGGTCTACGGGATTGAAGTGGATGGTATTCACCGACGCTCATCAGCGGCTGGGAGACGTCCTCCATCTGCCAGAAAGCCGAATGACGATTGAGTACAGATTGCATGGTTGCCTTTCGAATTGTTTCACCAGGCGGCGAGGTTGACGATTACTCTCACTTTATTCTATGGGCCACAGGCCGTCGTGAAAACCCCTCATCCGGCTCTGCCCGTTTTCCTGAAGCCACGTTCCACCAAACATGAGCCGCGGTCCGTTTAGAGCGTCACATGCCGGGAGGATCAAGGCGAAGGCGATTCGCTGAGAACAGCGCATGTCGCTGCGTTTCATCGGTGTGCAAGCTCTGTGGAAAGGTCGAGGTAACGGTTGATTCCCTCATCTGAAACGTTCCAGGTGATGTGGTTACCGATGGCTATGTTCTTCAACTCGCGGGATAGCTGTCGTGTTCGTTCAGATACTCGGTCACCGCGTCCATTGTCTCCACTGATATATCTTCGCCAATGGAATGTGGTGAAATGACCATCCCTCCTCCAGCCGCGGCATCGAGGAGGCTGTCCAGGTGCGCGTGTATCTCTTTGATATCGCCCCGCGGTAGGAGATTGCAGTTGTCCAGACCGCCGATGACTGCCAGCCGTTTCCCGAAACGGCGTTTGACCTCGGACGGATGCATACAGACCCTCGCTTCGAGAGGATGAACTGCGGTGATGCCTGAAGACGACCACATATCCAGCAGGTCATCGACCTTTCCGTCGCAATGGTGAAAGACCGTGGTCGCTTCGGCCTGTTTGTAACCATCGACCATCCTGCAGAGGCTGGGATAAAAGAGCTTTTCATAATTCGAGGCTCCCATAATGGGGTCGGTCATGGTGCACACGTCGTCGTAGATGCCGATACCAGTCTCCTGGAGTCCAAAGCGCCGGATGGATTCAATGCCAACCTGGGTGATGTGTTCGGTGACGCGCTCGACGAAAGCTCTGACCCATTCCGGGTCTTCGGCGATATCCATGAGGAAGTCTTCCTGCCCGCGCATGAAGGCCGCGCGCAGGTAGGGCCCCCCCGTTTTGCAGAAGACCGCCAGTTCTTCCCGGTGCTTCGACGCGTGCCGGCCTGCTCCCTGGTAGCGGCTGTCCGACAAAGGATCCTCGAAGACAAGTTTGTCCGGGTCAATCCTTGAAGGCACGGACGTTTCAAGGCTTTTGCTGAACATCGCGCCCGACCGGCTGCGAGCGGTGACGCCCCAGCCGTTCGTCTGAATTGTCTCATCTCCGTGTTGCTCGATGACAGTAGCGGCCGATGGCCAAGCAGATTCATTCGCCGCAACGACCATCATGTCGGAGCCATAATGACGGGCCGCATCAGAATCTTGAGCGGCTTCTTTCCTCGCCACCTTCCATACTTCCGAGAATTCCGACCAGAAAGAATAGAAACGAGGCACCCGGTCAGGTTCTTCAAAAGCGAGGGCTCTGCATATGCGCTGGTGGCTGGTTAGAGAACTCACAGGATCAGGGCGTGTGTCTGTCAATCAACCCACCACGGGTACAGGCCGTGGAGGCGGGAGCATATCCGTAACAGAAACTACTTAATTTCCATCGCCGTTCACTCCAAAAAGAAAACTCGTGTCAGGGACCTTCGGTGAACGAATCCTATCTGAGTAGATGAAAGCAGTGCCATCTTCGCGCATGTCGAGATTGCGCAGTTTCACGAGGTTCTTCTTTTGCTCCTGGCTGAGCGTTCTGTAGACCTTGGCGAAAGCAGTGGTGTAGTAATATGAAAGCTCGCCGTCCAGTTCGCCGTACTTGCGGCCGAGGTCCAACACATCTTTTCTGGCTGGAGTCACCCCTTTCAGAAAGCCACGCAATTTGGTCGATATGGCACGCCTCACCTCAACAATCTCCATGAGTGCCTTGCCCTGCTTCTTGATTATGCCGGTGATGTGGGCGCGCTGTTCAGGCGTGAGTGATTCGAGGAACATCGCACCTGAATCTCCTGTCAGTGATGTGCTGATGTCGAAATCACGCTTGCCCATCGCAGGCATATCCTTCATGTAGAATCCGCCGAAATAAGTGCCGTGGCGTTCGGGGCAGAAATATGTATCTGCCTTTACGGTGCCCGCGTACCAACTGAAGAACTCGCTGGCCAGGGTCATGTACCCCACGCTTACCAGTTTGGTCGCGCCGCGGGGACGGTACCCCCGAAGATTTCGTACATCCATATCGGGCCAGGTGCTGTAATCGCCGAATTTCATTTTGCCGAGATACTCTTTCTGCTCTCCGGTCAATGATGCTGCAAGCGCGCCGAAGACTTCGGCCCGCTGATACGCGAGTTGAGCATCGAGCTCGAAGATCTCGCCGGTATATTTCATGACCGCCTTTTTGGACAAGCCTGCACTGCCCGCGGGGATGTCACCGGTAAGTTCCTGGTGAAATGCCCGAATCAACGGGAATCGCTTCAAGGCAATCGCACGGAAGAACTCTTCCTGATTCCTCGCGGCTCTTTCAAACATGCTGCGCTGTTTGTCAGAGAGTATGTACATGACATTGCCCGCAACGCGATCTAGAAAGATGGGGTTATGCCCTTTTCCGGCGGCATCGATGTCGCGCATGTACTGAAAGCCGAAGAAGTCCGCGACTTTTCCCGGCGGGATGAATGTACAGCTGCCAGGATCTCCGGTCATGAAGGCAAGACCGCTGAAGGCGATAGTGTGCAATTGGGCCCTGTTTGAGACAGCCTGTTCGATGGAATAGCCGCGTTTTCTGGGCTCTCTCCTTTTTCCGTCCCTGTCGTCTCTGGGCTTGCGCGGACGGGGGCCTTCCCGCCGGCCCGGGCGCGGCCGAAACTCGCGCTCGGCTGTGGCCGGTAAAAGGCAACTCAGAAAACAGGTGACCGCGAACGCGGCGACCAACACGTGCGTGCGTCTTTCCAATTTCATGGTCTCGACCTCCTACGGAATCTAATGATCCTTAGGCTGCCTTCGGCCGCAGCCAGAGAAAGGACTGCCGTTACAACAACCATGCCAGTTGGTTCATGTCCCTGTTTTCGCCATTTCCTGCAAGGATTGCGGCCTTTGCCGGCTTTTCCTGGCTCGAGTGTCGGCTGACTGCTGGTTCTCTATGTAGGGCTTCTCTACACGTGCGCAGGCGTCCCTCTTTCCCTCTCAAGCGCCACTTCAATGAAGGCTGCTGCATTCTCCACGGGCACCTCGTTCTGGATCGAGAGGCCGGGACTCAGAATGAAGCCGCCTCCTGCTCCCATGACATCGCATAGCTCGTTCACTTCCTGCCGCACCTGGTCAGGCGAGCCGAAGACGAGAGTTCCCTGAGTGCCGTACCCGCCCCACAGAGTTGTGTCCTGGCCAAATTCACGTTTGACCCACTCAACATCAACACACTCTGGCTGGATCGGATGCAGGATGTCCACGCCCATGTCTATGATGTCGGGAATGACAGGCCCGATGGCACCGTCAGTGTGAAGGACGAAATGGTGTCCGCTGGATTTCACGGCATCGCACAGCCTCTGCACTCGGGGCCCGATGAACTCGCGCCAGAGATCGGGCGACATCAACAGACCGGCCTGGCTTCCATAATCGTCACTCAGCCACATGCAGTCGACTTCCAATTCCGCAGCATAGATTTCCACGTTGGCGAGAAGCGATTCCAGCATTCCATCCAACAGTTCGTGGACGAAATCGGGACGGCGAATCAGATCCACCAGCAGATCTTCCATGCCGCGCACGAAAGTGGCCTGTTCCCAGAGCGCGCCCAGTTTCGCCAGCCGATACCTGTGGGGACTCGCCTCCGCCTGGGTTTGCATCTGGCTGATGATCTCTTGTGAAGGGCCCGTCGGGAATGAGTATTCCTTGAGGGATGACTCGGCGAGCGGGGATGCTTTTACCTGTCCGCGAGTTTCACCCACGCCAAACCAGCGTATGCCCCAGTCGTCGGTGTACTCGCCATCCTCGAGCATCCCCAGCTCTTCCATTCGGGTGACGGACAGCGCGTTGCCGATCCATTCAATACAGTTGTCAACTACCTCGCTGATACTCTCTGCACCGTAGAACGCGGCAAGCTTTCGGCCGATCGTCGGGTGGATAAGGATCATGTAAGGAATCCGGCCATTATCCTCGTGGGCGATGGCGGCCAGGACGAGGTCACGTTTCGAGGGTTCTATGGATTTGGAAGGCATTTGACAGAACTCCTTCGGTCAGGATGGCTTTGATTCTTACCAGCTTTACATCACGCCAGGACAGAGACAGCCGCCCTTGACGACCGCTACGGGTACCAGCTTCCGGTTGGCGGTTCTCGTCTTTCTCGGGGAGTCCTGCAATTCGAACTCGCCTTCCTGAATCTCGAAAACGGCCGCGTCACCCGCGGAGCCGACCGACAAGGTGCCGAGACTCTCCTGCCGGATCGCCTGAGCTGGCGCGGAGGTGACACGAGCGATGGCGTCTTCGAGTGACATGCCGAGGTACAGGAACTTGTCCACCACAGTTGCCAGGTCGTAAACCGGGCCGTTCAGACTGCCGGTGTGGAGGTCCGTCGAAAGCGTGTGTGGAATGAGCCCCTGGTCCAGCGCGCGCTCCGCTACTTCCCAGACGAAAGATCCCGACCCGTGCCCCACGTCGAAGATGACACCCCGCTCCGCGGCATCGCGCACGGAATCCCTGACCTGCCCCTGCTCGTCCAGAACCCCGCAGGGATGGTCATGAAAGCAATGGGTGAGAATATCGCGCTCGCCCATGACGGCCATGACGTCGTCGATGGATTCGCACCAGGCGCTCTGAGGATGAACCATAATGAACGTCCCGGTAGCGTCCGCAGCTTCCCGTGCCCGGTAAAGCGGCTCTATTCCCGCCCTCTCGCTGACGATGTTGTTCTTAGTCAGTCGCACTTTGACGCCGAGGATGACGTCCGGATGCTCCTCCATCGATTTACACACCTTCTTTACGTTGGCGTGATCGGGGTTCTCCAACTCGCCGATGTCGCGGGTCAGCATACCGGGCGATGAAATGTTAAGGAGAGCGAAGACCCTGGTACGGCAGGCATCGATCACAAACTTGCGAAAGCCGGGGAAGATATCAGCGCCGGCGGTCCCGGCATCGAGCACGGTCGTTGCCCCTTTTGCCAGGCAGGTCGCGTCTGGACCAACGCCGAAGTAGCTGACTCCTTCAAAGGCGTGGACGTGCAGGTCGATCAGGCCCGGCGTGACAATTCGGCCACGGGCATCGACAACCGTTTCCGCTTCAGCTTCCTGCAGGTCTTCGCCGGTGCCGGCAACAACGCCGTTGGCAAAGGCTACGTCCCTCTCGCCGTGAATGCCTTGCGCGGGGTCGATGAGCGTCCCGCCTCTTATGAGCAAGTCGTAGAGCATGCCGTAACATAATGCCGAATGATGCTGGCACAAGAGATTTGATACGTTTCATCGGGAGCTTTGCATGAAAGGCGTTGTGTTTCTTGGGAATCGGCAATGCGAAGTGCGCGAGGTGGACGTGCAAGAGCCGGGCCACGGGGAAGCCCGTATCCGGGTCATGGCAGCGGGTATCTGCGGTTCGGACCTCCATCTCTTTCGCGGACAGAATGGCTCTGACCAGGTGCGCGGGCACGAGGCCAGCGGAGTCGTCGAGGAAGTCGGTCCCGGGGTGCTTCGGCTGAAACCGGGCGATCGGGTGAGCGTGCATCACCATTTCGGCTGCGGAGTTTGCCCCGCATGCGCCGGGGGTGAGACGGTTGCCTGTTCGATTCACCATCGCGTGCTTGGCGGCAACGCACCCGGCGCGTTCGCGGAGTCGCTGGTTGCGCCTGAGATGAATTGTATTCCCCTTCCTTCGCAGTCGAGCTTTGAGGACGGGGCATTCATGGCCTGCGTGGGAGGGACCGCATTTGCTGCGCTGCGGCGCCTGCGTGCGGTGCCCCACGAGAGCCTGGCGGTTTTCGGGCTGGGTCCGGTCGGGCTGAGCTGCGTTCTCGTTGGTCGGTCCCTCGGCCTTCGTATCATTGGGATTGACGTCATCGATCTGCGTGTCGAGCTGGCTAAGACGTGCGGGGCACACGAAGCAGTCAACTCCGGTGAAGTGGATGCCGTCGAAGCCGTGCGCGATTTCGGCCGAATTAAAGGCTATCCAGACGGCGCCGACTGCGTCATCGAGACCTCCGGCAGTGCTGCGGGCAGAGGCCACATGCTGCCGGTTTTGAGGAGGGAGGGCCGCATCGCCATCCTCGGCGTCGGCAGCGATGAGAAGGTCATCAATCCCGGGGACATCCACGGCCGAGCTGCAACTCTCATCGGTTCCGTTGTGTTCCCTCTCGGTTGGATGTGGGATCTGGCCCGGTTCTGTGCCGCAGGCGGATTGTCCTTCGAGCCGGCCGTCACTCACCGTTTGTCGATAGATGATGCCCAGGAGGCATTACAGATCGCAGACGAAGCGCGAGGCGGAAAAGTAGTGCTGATGCCCAATGGATAGGGGACGGATTTACGCGGAGAGCGCATCCACGCATTCCCGGACAACATCTGCCGCATCGCCGCTCCTTTGATCTCTTTCGGTGGAGAAGAGGATGTTGGAGAAACGTCTGCCGGAGCTGGAGAAACGGCTTTAGCCTGGCTTTCTGCACGCGTGAAAGAATCCTCGTACATCGTGCATCATCCATCTCCGCATCTCCCCTCGTTCTTGCATTCCAAACCGCCCCAAGTAACATTCCGCCTCTCTTGGGTTGCTGATACATAAAAACAGAAAATTACGAGGTGGTGTTATGAAAATCCTGGTTGTTGGCGGGGGCGGACGAGAGCACGCGCTTGTGTGGAAGATCGCTCAATCTTCTCGCGTACAAGAGATCTATTGTGCGCCGGGCAACGCCGGTATTCGGGAGCATGCCGAGTGTGTCGAGATCGAAGCGGAGGATGTCTCCGGCCTCCTGAGCTTTGCAAAAAAAAACGAGATAGACCTCACCGTCGTAGGCCCGGAAGCGCCGCTGGTGGCCGGCATTGTGGATACGTTTCAGGATGCAGGGCTCAAAATCTTCGGCCCTACTCAAAAGGCAGCGGAACTTGAAGGCAGCAAGGATTACTCGAAGCGGCTGATGCGGCGTCACGCGATTCCTACCGCGGGTTTTCACACCTTCGACAGCCTGGAACGTGCGAGAGGATTTCTCGAGACCTCAAAGCTGCCTATTGTGGTGAAGGCCGACGGCCTGGCCGCAGGCAAAGGTGTGATCATTTGCCACACGCGACAGGAAGCATTGGAAGCGGTGCGGAGCATCATGCAGGAGAAGGCCTTCGGCGATGCAGGCGACCGCGTTGTGATTGAAGAATTCATGACCGGGCAGGAGGCGTCGATCCTCATGTTTGTGGATCGCAACACCATCAGCCCGATGCCGGCCGCGCAGGATCACAAGCCCATCGGAGAAGGAGACACCGGGCTCAACACCGGTGGCATGGGCGCATATTCACCGACCAGGTTTGTGCACAAGCGGCTCGAGGCCCAGGTCGAGCGCGAGATTCTCATTCCGATTGTGCACGCGATGAATCGTGAAGACCGTCCATACTCTGGCGTTCTTTACGCAGGGCTGATGCTGACCAACGAAGGAGCGAAGGTCCTCGAATTCAATTGCCGGTTTGGCGACCCCGAAACGCAGCCGCTGCTCATGCGGATGAAGTCGGATATCGTGGATGTCCTTGAGGCTGTTGCGGAAGAGAAACTCGAAGAGGTGCCGCCTATGGAATGGGATGAAAGGCCGGCCGTCTGTGTTGTGCTCGCATCCGGCGGCTATCCCGAAAGCTACAACAAGGGATACCCTATTTCAGGACTCGAGGAGGCCAATGCGATGGAAGATGTGGTCGTGTTTCATGCAGGCACTAGAATGCGAGGTTCAAACGTGATCACATCCGGTGGTCGTGTGCTTGGTGTGACAGCGCTTGGGGACACCCTCGAGCACGCAATCGCCCGTTGCTATGAGGCTGTGGAAAAGATTAGGTTTGAGGGAGTGACGTTCCGGTCTGATATCGCAGCAAAGGCACTTTAATGTTCTATTTCTGCTCCCAATGCAGACGCCAATACCAGATCCCAGACCCTAACATCGCTGCCCGCTCCGCGTGCGAAGTGTGTGGTGGCCGGTTGATGCAGGCGCAACTACCACAGAATGTAGGCGTACCCCAGCAAACCATGCCCGGCGGGCAGGGGACGCATCCGCAGGGCGCGCAATCGCCCGCTCACGGTGCTGCTCCGCACATGCAGCCGCCGCACCCGCAGGGCGCGCAATCGCCCACTCACGGCGTTGCTCCGCACATGCAGCCACCGCATCCCCAGGCCTCCCCATCGCATGGCATGGCGCCTCAGGTTGCACCGCAACCGCCACAACCGCAACCGCAGGGAATGGTTCTCCAGCCGGGACAGATGTTCCGGCAATACCGCGTCGAAGCGAAGATCGGCCAGGGCGGCATGGGCGTCGTCTACAAGGGCCTCGACCTGAATCTCCAGAGAACAGCGGCGCTCAAAATCCTGCCGCCCGCATTTGCCGAACAGAATGCAGAGGCGAGGGAACGGTTCATCCGTGAAGCACGCGCGGCCGCGCAGCTCATCCATCAGAATATCGTGACTGTTTTCGAGGCCGGCGACGAGGCCGGACAGTTCTACATTGCCATGGAATTCATCTCGGGCCCGAGCGTATCAAGCCTGATGAAAAAGAAAGGCAAGCTCGACACAAAGGTCGCCCTGAAAATCATCAAAGACGCCACGTCCGGGCTCGAGTTTGCCCATCGTATGAACCTGGTCCATCGCGATATCAAGCCGGACAACATCCTGCTGCATCCCAACGGCATGGCCAAGGTGGCTGACTTTGGTCTCGCGAAAAGCACCAACCAGGACAAACCAATCTGACGGGGACGGGCCGGATTGTCGGCACGCCGCATTACATGGCGCCCGAACAATGCGAAGGTGACGAGACGGACAGGCGCGCGGATATCTATTCCCTGGGGGTGACCCTGTATGCCATGATCCTCGGGGTGCCGCCCTACCAGGCGAAATCCACCATGGCGATTCTCCATAAGCATGTGTACGACCCCGTTCCCGACCCACGTGATTTGGACCCGGATATTCCGGAAGACCTGGCGCAGGTAATCATGAAGGCGATGGCCAAGAATAAGGATGACCGGTACCAGACGGCACAGGCATTCCTGGACGATATGGAGGATGTAAACCTGGAAGAAGAGACGCTTGCCGAAGAAGATCTGCAGCGCGACCCATATCTGGATGTCGGCTCCAGCACGCTGGCGATTCAACAGGCCGCGCAGGAGCTCGGCGCCGATGAAATGCCCGAGAATACCGCAGCTGTCAGTTATTCCACACCGGATGCCGATGAAGACGATGAGGAAGAGGAAGGTGACACAGCAACCCTTCTCCTCATGGCGCTGGTCGTGGCCGCGGCAGCGGTCGTTCTCATCTGCGCATTCGTGTTTCGCGAGAACTTCCGTCGCATTTTCAAAGGGGAAATAGCAACCACAACCGTTGAAAAGACCCAGACGCCCGCGACGACCGTCAAGGTCGCGAGCAGCATTTTGCCCGAGCTGCCCGACCCGGTATCCAAGCAGACCTTTACCAAGGAGCTCAGTGAACCGGTCGCAAGTATTTACCACCTTCCCGGAACAAGTGTTCTCATGATCACAGACGTTGGGGGCGGGCTTCACATCTGGGATTTTCAGGGAAACGATCTCGAAGTTCCGGATGCCGGCGGTAAAGTGAGTACGACCGCGTGCAGTCCAAAAGGTGACAAACTCGCAGTGGCGGTCGGCAAAGAGATCGTCGTGTACGAGGGTGCCGGACAGCGGCTTCTGAGAACGCTCGCCGGCCATGAGCAGACGGTGACGGCAGTAGCATTCAATCCGACAGGCGGGTTGCTTTTGAGCGGGTCATCAGACGGCATGGTAAATCTGTACCGCAGCATTGTCTCCGGCCGGTATCAGACGCTGCTGCAGGACGAAGATTCAAAAGCCAGCCATCCCGCCAGGGTGGTGAGGGTCCAATTCACCAATAATCAGCGCAGCATTTTTTCCGCGTCCGCGGATGGAACTCTCCGTTTCTGGCAGCCACACACACGGGCTCTTGAAAAGACCATCTCGTTCGCCGCAGGAAATGTCTCTCACGCGGCTGTCGGCGCTAACTACGATCATTCCACTCTCTTGATACTGAGTGAAGGAAAGGCATTCGTCTACGATTTGAAAGCAGACAAGCCTGAGCCTGCAGAACTGAACCTGGATGGCGCAGCGGCCACTGCCGCGGCATTCAGTTGGAAGAGCCAGTACCTGGCCATCGGCACCGAAGACGGAAAGATCCACCTCTTCGAAGGCCCGCAGAAAAGGCTGGCGCTCCAGCAGAAACACGAAGGCTCCATCAATGGATTGGCATTCAGCGGCGGCGGGGTCACCGAATCGGAATACATCATTACCGGCAGCGAAACAGGAAAGGTCCTGGTCGAACCGATTTCCGAGTGGACTGGCGAAGGCGAGTAAGTCGACGTTTTCGTGCCTCTGCCGCGCGGGGGAGCATGTCGCCACGCTCATCCTGAATACTTCTTGAGCCGGGCGCTTAACCTGAAAACTTCAACGAACCTTTGCCCAGCAATGCGTCTATCTCATCGCGGAACTGCTGGTCAGGCGATACGCAGAAATCTTCGCCGGCCATGAGCAGGGCGCGGGAGCGGCCATCCTCGAGGGGGATGTCGAGCACGACCTGACAGGTGCCGCGATGGCGACGAAGGATCTTGCGAAGTTTGGCGATCTGGTTGTCCACCATCCGGGTTGGGCTGAGGTTCCCGTTTCCGTTCTTCGCTCCGTTGCCATTCGCGTTGCCGTTGCCAAGGTGGAGAACCAGGCGACGTGCCAGTTCTTCGTGAACTTTTTCGATGGGGATGACTTTGTCTACGCGGATATCTGGCTGGTCGCGGAAGATCTGAACTTTGCCTCTCAATAAGAGGATGCGGCCTTCAGCAATCGTGCCCTCTCCGGCTTCGTTCGCCTGTTCTGAAAAGATGGAGACTTCGCTGAGTCCGTCGAGGTCTTCGAACATGACTCGGAGAATTCGGCCCCGGCGGCTCATGCTCGAGCGCACTGCGCCGACGATGCCAATCATGCTGATCGATGCCCCCTCTTCGATCCCGGCAAGCGATTTGGTTGTAGCATTGCTGAATGTCTTGACCGTGTCTGCGTATTCTTCGAGCGGGTGGCCGGTAACAAAGAAGCCGAGGTATTCCTTCTCTAACGCGAGCAACTGGAGCTTGTCGAGCTCGTCCACATCCGGCATGGGGAAATCGAGCTGATCGCTGTTGGTGCCTGGCTCGCCGCCACCGAACAGATTCATCTGGCCGGATGCCCGGTCAGCCTGAACTTCTGCGCCGAGCCGGATGGAATCATCAATCACCAGCAGCATCTGCGAGCGTCTGTGCTCGCCCATGCGATCTAACGCGCCGGACTTGATAAGCGCTTCGATGGTTGTTCGATTTGCTGCCTGCAGATTCACCTTCTCGCAGAAGTCGAAGAGTGAGATGAATGACTCATGCTTTGCACGAGCGGCCACAATACTCTCGACGGCCTTCGAACCCACCCCCTTGATGGCTTCGAGGCCGAAGCGGATGCCTTCATCCAGCGGGGTGAACGCGGCGCCCGATTCGTTGACGTCCGGTGGCAGCACATCGATGCCCATTTGCTGGCATTCCTGTATGTACTCCGAGACCTTTGATTGCGCTCCGATTTCAATCGTCAGCAGCGCTGCCATGAATTCTCTCGGATAGTGGGCCTTCAGCCACGCGGTCTGGAACGCGAGGAATGCATAAGCCGCGGCGTGTGACTTGTTGAATCCGTATTCGGCGAATTGTTTCAGTTGATCCCAAAGCGCGATGGCCTGTTCCCTGCTGAAGCCGTTGCCGACCGCACCGTCGACAAACTGCCCCTCGAACTTGTCCATGAGATCCTGATCTTTTTTGCCCATCGCCTTGCGAAGACTGTCACCATCGGGAAGGGAGAATCCGCCCACCACATTAGCGATTCTGATGACCTGTTCCTGGTAAACGATGATGCCGTAGGTGTTGCTCAGGATGGGCTCGAGCATGGGATGCAGATAAACAATTTCCTCCCGGCCGTGCTTGCGGGCCACGAAGGAAGGGATGTTTTCCATCGGCCCGGGACGATACATGGCATTGAGCGCGATGAGATCTTCGAGACAGTTGGGACGGGCGTCGCGCAGGAGCTGGCGCATGCCTTCTGATTCAAACTGAAAGATGCCCTTTGCTTCACCGCGGCCGAGCATCTCGTACGTGGGCGCGTCCTCGAGGTCGAGATCGCCGGGAATGAAATCTACGCCGTGCCGATTCCTGATGTTCTGTGCCGCGTAATGGATCAGCGTCAACGTCGCCAGGCCGAGGAAATCGACCTTCAGCAACCCCACCTTTTCCGACATCTTCATTTCGTACTGGGTCGTGACGTCTTCCGTGCCCGGCGGGACGTAGAGCGGGCAGTAATCGGAAACGTCACGGTCGGCAATGATGACCCCGGCCGCGTGCACGCCCGGGTTGCGGGCCAGGCCTTCAAGTCTCAGTGCGTGGTCCACCACCTGCTTGAATTCCGGGTTGCTGTTTACGATGGCGTTGAAGTCCGCCTCTTCAAGCGCCTCTTCGAGCTTGATGCCGAGTACCTCGGGAACTTTTTTCGTGAGCTTGTCCATGTCCGAGAGCGGGACGTCCAGGACGCGGCCGACGTCTTTTAACGCCTGTTTCGCAGCCATGGTATTGAACGTGATGATCTGGCAGACACATTCACGGCCATATTTTTTTGTTACGTAATCGATGGTCTCGCCCCGGCGTTCTTTGCAGAAGTCGAGATCGATGTCCGGCATCTCATTGCGGCCCGGGTTGATGAAACGCTCGAAGATGAGGTCGTACTTGAAGGGATCGAGATCCGTGATGTAGAGGCAATAACAGATCAGGCTGCCAACCGCCGAGCCGCGTCCCGGGCCCACGGGGATATTATTTTCGCGGGCTTCACGAACAATGTCCCACACGATGAGCAGATAACTGGCGAATCCCATGCGAGCGAGAATCTTGAGCTCGTATTCGAAACGCTCGCTGATCTCGGGCGTGATTTCCGAGTAACGTTCGTGAAGGCCCACGGTTGCCATTTCGCGAATGTGGTCGTCCGGCGTCTGCGTTTCCGGGCATTTGAAGACAGGGTGATGGTAGGTATCGAAATCAATTTTCAGGTCGACCATCTCCGCGACCTGCAGCGTGTTGCTCACCGCATCCGGCGCGTAATTGAAGGCCTGGTACATCTGTTCGGGCGTTTTGAAATAGAACTCATTCTCCTCGAACCGGAGCCGATTCTTGTCCAATTGTTTTTTGCCGGTGCCGATGCAAAGAAGAACGTCGTGGGCAGAGTGGTCGTCTTCATTCAGATAATGGATGTCGTTCGTGGCGACCAGCGGCAGCCCGGTGTCTTTGGCGATTTTGAGCAGATGTTCGTTGACGACGTTCTGCTCCATGATGTTGTTTTCCTGGATCTCCAGGTAGAAATGATCGGGACCGAAAATGTGCCGGAAGTCGTCGATCACATTCATCGCATCCTCGACCCTATCCTCCTGCAGCAGATCAGAAGTCTCGGATGCGAGGCAACCGGACAGGCAGATGAGCCCTCCGCTGTGATTGCTGAGCACCTCTTTATCGATGCGCGGACGATAGTAGTAACCCTCTCGATAACCGATAGTGGCGAGCTTCATCAGGTTCTTGTAGCCCGCTTCATTCCTGGCAAGCAGCGTCAGGTGAAACGAAGACTCGCTGATGCCGGTGCCGCCTTTCTCCGTGCGCGACCTGGGTGCCATGTATGCTTCGTAACCGACGATCGGCTTGATGCCCGCGGCCTTGCAGGCCAGGTAAAACTCGACAGCGCCGAACATGTTTCCATGGTCGGTCAACGCCAGGGCCTGCATGTTGTTCTCCGCGGCTTTCTTGACGAGGTTTTTTATTGTGATGCCACCATCGAGCATGCTGTAGTGGCTGTGGACGTGCAGGTGGACGCAGTCTTTCATTGGTTTATCAGGATCTTTGAGGCTTGGATGTGACGAGTAAATGGCAGAGGTCGGCGGGCAGATTCAGGAAGAGGTCCCAGTGGAAAATCTGCGGAGCGGCGATTCTAGCAATTCGCATCAGAATGTCTGGATGGAATCAACTCCACGACTACCAAGTATTGTGCCCTGGAACTTCGCGACCCCATGCTGTGCGTGTAGACCTTAACGCGGCTGGCGGAGGAAACCAAGTGGTCCGCTGGATCATCACTTCACAAACTCGGCCCTCTTGATGTGCTTAGGCAGCTTTTCCAGGGCATCTCTGATCCCTCTCCTTTTGACGCGGCCGATTGCCTTATCCAGGGTGAACCACTCTCGCTCCCGTTCCTCCTTCTCCAGCCAGTCGTCAAGAACTTCGTTCACTTTCATCAGGTAGACGTCCACCTCACAGGTACCGCCCCATTTGTTGTAGGAGTAATCGGCCACCGCCCGAGTAGAAACCTCGCCCCTGATGCCGGCCTCTTCGTGCGCTTCCACCGCGGCAGATTCCCGGGCAGACAGCCCGGACTCGATCAGTCCCTTGGGCACGATCCAGTTGCCATTGTTGCGAGAGGTGATCAGCAAGACCAGTAGCCGGCCGCCTTTTTTGCGAAAAGGGACGACGGCAGACTGTTTAAAAACAGTAAGAGCTGACTTGCCCATAAGCGAGCCTCAATTGGGAGAGAGGACGAGGCGTGGGCGGGATTGAGCGAGTATACGTTCAACTGTGATCCGGATCAGCCACTGCCGAAGAAAATGTCAGAGAACTCCGAGGCGAAGACTGGATGTAAGAGAATGCCAGACGCGCTGTAAAAACATGTCGGCCTTCCGCGGCCCCCCCGGTTTACATTAAGATTCCGCGCCGATAAAAGAGCCACCTCGAACGGTGCTTTCAACATATCCAACCGAAACTGCGGGGAACAGAATGGAAGAGAATCTCCCTGACGATGATGTCCAACTGGCAAAGAAACTCGTAGACACTTACACCAGCCTTGCCGACGAATTGGGTAAGGTCATTGTCGGTCAACACGAGGTGGTAGAAGAAATGCTCGTGGCCATCTTCTGCAATGCGCACTGCCTCATGGTCGGCGTACCGGGCCTGGCAAAGACACTGCTGGTATCGACTCTGGCGCAAACGCTCAGCCTCTCGTTCAAACGCATCCAGTTTACGCCCGACCTGATGCCTGCTGATATCACTGGCACGGACATCATTCAGGAAGATGAAACAACCGGTCGGCGCATTTTCGAATTTCAGCGCGGCCCGATCTTCGCAAACGTCATTCTCGCGGACGAGATCAACCGTACTCCTCCGAAAACGCAGGCGGCCCTGCTCGAAGCTATGCAGGAACGCCACGTCACGATCGGCGATCACACCTACGACCTCGAACAGCCGTTCTTTGTCCTGGCCACACAGAATCCGCTGGAACAGGAGGGAACTTACCCCCTGCCGGAAGCTCAGCTCGACCGGTTCATGTTCATGATTAACGTCGATTATCCCGGCCGCGATGAAGAGATCGAGATTATGAAACGTACTACGATGAAACAGCAGGTGGAAATCGAACACATCCTGGGCGGGGAGGACATCATGCTGTTACAGGATCTCGTTCGGAAAGTGCCTGTTGGTGACCACGTGTTCGATTACGCGGTCAACCTGGTCCGTGCCACTCGCCCGGCCGACGAGACCGCTCCCGATTTTATCAAGGAATATCTCTCATGGGGCGCCGGACCCCGTGCCTGCCAGAATCTGATCCTCTCTGCAAAGGCACGCTCAATCCTGAAGGGACGAATCTATGCCACTATGGATGATATCGACTCGCTGGCACGCCCCGTCCTCCGCCACCGTCTGGGTACGAACTTCAACGCAGACTCCGAAGGCATCACGGTCGAAGCTCTCCTTGACAGGCTCACCACCCACAACCAGGCTAACCGGCCGATGGAAAAGGCGGCGGGATGAGACGTAATGAAGTAATGAGTAATAAGTAATGAGTAATGTTCCGGGCTTGGATGGCCGGTTTTGATTGGGAGTACGGTTTGAGTTGGATAGTTGTTGGTTCTTCGTAATGAGCAATTGGTAATGTTCCGGGCCTGGATGGCCCGCTGTTTGGGGCCGGATGATCCTCGGAAGCAACTGCTCCTGTGTCTACGGTCTTCAGCTCCCACACTGGTCCAGAAACCCGTAGTCTGAGGTCTGAGCCCTTCAGTCAGTGGTCTGTAGACTGAAGTCTTACTCATTACTCATTACTCATTACGTATTACTCATTACGTATTACGCATTATTCCTTACGCTCCATGGCCGTTGATACCGTTGTCACTTCTGACGATCTCGCACGCTTCAAACGCACGGAGCTCATCGCCCGTTCTGTGGTCGAAGGCTTTGTGAGTGGCCTCCACAAATCGCCCTTTAAAGGCTTTGCCCTCGATTTTTCTCACTACCGTGAATACACCCGCGGCGATGAGGTGAAGCATCTCGACTGGTCGCTTTACGCGCGCACGGACAAGTACTACGTCAAACAGTACGACGAGTTCACCGTCCTCAAGTCGCACATCCTGCTCGATACCTCCGGGTCGATGAACTACACCTCGGGGACGGTTACCAAGTTTGATTATGCGCGGTTCATCGCGGCGGTCCTGACCAATCTCCTCATCACGCAGAAGGACAGCGTCGGGCTGGTGACATTTGACACAGAGATGCGGAAATACCTGCCGCCCAAAAACACTTCGAGCCAGCTCGCCCGCGTGATGCACGACCTCAGCGAAGTGGAGCCAGGCGGCGAGACGTCCCTTGGCGGGATGCTCAAGCAGTTGGCGTCGTCCATGAAACGGCGAGGTCTGATCATTCTGATTTCGGATCTGTTCGATCTGCCGGGCGAGATCCGCGGGGCACTCGCTCACTTTGCAAAGCGCCGCCACGAGATCGTGGTCTTCCGTGTTCTCGATGAAGCAGAGCGGACCTTCCCCTTCAAGAAATTCACCAAGTTCGTTGATATGGAAGGCACCGAGCACCTGCTCGCCGAGCCAAACCGCATACGCAAAGAGTACATGAAACGATTCAACGAGCTCGAGCGGGAAATCCAGGAAGCCTGTTACAGCATGGCCATCGATTACGTGCCTGTGTACACAAACAGGCCCCCTGAATACGCGCTGGCCAAATATCTTTCGCTGCGGATGGATCGGAATAAATAATGTCTCCTCTCAATCCCATCCTGCTTCCCGGCCTGTTCCTGGTCGGCGCTCCGATCATCATTCATTTGATCAATCGGAATCGTTTCGAAGAGGTTCAGTGGGGCGCCTATCAGCTTCTCCTTACCTCGTTTCAGGTAAAGGCAAGGCGCATCCGCCTTCAGGAGATCTTACTCCTTCTGCTGCGCTGCCTTCTGCTCGCATTCTTCATCCTGGCCCTTTGCCGGTACGTCATTCAATACGAAGGCTTCAACTGGACGGACCCTCTCACCAGCAACGTGATTGTCATCGACGGTTCTTACAGCATGGAGCGGGAAACCGATGAAGGGCCGCTCCTGGACAAGGCCAAGAAGAAGGCCAATGAAATCATCGATGGGCTGCGCAAAGGTGAGGATGTTTCGGTCATCGTAATCGGCCGAACCCCCGAGCGTCTCACAACCAAGCCAGAGTTTGAGTTCGAGGACATCAAGAAAGAGATACTCAATCACAAGCTTCGAGGCGAGGCCGCGGACTACGTGGCCGGGCTCGACCTCACACTCAAGGTTCTGAACGAGACGAAGAACCCCATGCGCCGTCTCTTCATTATCAGCGATCTTCAGAACAACGGCTGGCGAAGCCGCGACACCGCCAAGTGGGCCTATCTCCAGGCGGTCATGGACAGCCTGGAGCTCAAGGTCAACTCCTACTATCTCGGGCAGAAGGTGGAGTCCAAGGCAAATTTTTCAGTTTCGCCGCCGCGTCTTCAGGGAGTATCCGTCACCATTTTCGAGCCGGCCCGATTTGTCTTTTCGGTTAAGAATCATCACGACGCACCGGATGTCGTTTCCATCGTGATCGAGAAAGACGGCAAGGAAATCGATCGCCGGGAGCGCACCCTGGATCCTGGTGAAACCCGTGAGGAGACCTTCGATGTGCAGTTTGAAAAACCGGGGCCGCATGTGCTCACCGCGAGCGTGGAGACGGATTTCATTCCGGGTGACAACCGCTCCTTCATGGCCATCAACGTGGTAGAAGAGATCCCATTGCTGGTCATCGATGGAACGTACACCGAAGACTTCTTCCGGAGCTCGACCGGGTTCTTTGCGGCCGCGCTCAATCCGGACGTGCAAAAAGATTCCAAGACCGCGTTCGCCATAAAGCGTATCGCCGCCAAAGAAGCAGGCAATGAGAGTCTTTCGGCCTACAAGGCCATCGTTCTCGCCAACCTCGGCGCCTACCCGGAGAGCCTGGTCGTGGCACTCGAACGCTACGTCGATCAGGGCGGCGGGATGTTAATCTCATGTGGCAGCCAGTCCCAGCCTAACGACATGATGAAGTCTCTTTACAAAGATGGTTTTGGTCTTTTGCCTGCTGCTCTCAGCAGCCCGCGCAAAATGGAGCGCCAGGAACGTCCCTTCAGCCCATTCTTTCCCAAAGGCCGCAGTGATATCTTTCCGTTCCTCGAGGCCGACGAAGGCCAGCGGCTGGCGGAGGTCCTGCTCAGACAGTTTATCCCTGCTGATGTGACGGAAGAAGATCTCAAGCACGGCACCGAGGTATTGGCCGAGCTTGCGGATGAAAAACCATTCCTCCTGAGCCGCCGATTTGGCAAAGGCCGCGTCATGCTCTGCACGACGGCTTTTGACATGTCCTGGGGTAATTTCCCAAGCCAGTGGGTTTACGTGCCGCTGGTCAACCATCTCATGCTCTATCTGAGCGCGGAAAACCAGAACGACCATCAAGTCATTCAGGGCGACAAGTACATCTTGACTCTGCCTGCGCCTGAAGAAAACGAACAGAACACGATCTACATCAGAGATCCGGGCGACGAACTGATCGAAGAGGAAGGCAATCGAGATGGTAAAGAACTTATGCTCGATTTCGCGGAAACAAGAAAGGCGGGCGTTTACCTGGTTTCTACGGACAAGGAGTTTCCGGCCGATGCTACCAGGGCATTTGCGGTGAACATCGACCTTTCGGAGTCCGAGCTCGGCCCCATTGAAAAAGACTTCCGAGAACTTCTCACCGAAGGATTCGAAATGAAGTTTTTTGATGAATACGACGAATATAAAAAAGAGGAGGAGGAAGATGGCAGCATCGATCTCTGGCGCTACTTCATCCTCCTCACGATTATCGCTCTGATCGGTGAGAGCATCTTCACCGCCTGGATCGCCTCTGAACAGGAAATCAAACCAGAGGATTTCAAGCCGGTGATGTCGGACTGACTATTATGATTCCATGACAGCTTACTCGATGGATTTTCACATTTTGGGAAACGCTAAGCCGCAACACTTTGAGAACGTGAAACTCCACCGGTCGAGCCGGTGGCCTCAACAAATCGCCGCCTCCAATTTCAAATTCCCCTTTCCTGATTCCTGATACCCGTGGGTGATTTCATATTCGCCATCCCGGTTTCCATCTGGTGGGTCATCGCGGCCTGGCCGTTGATCGTGGGTGCGATCCTTTTCTTCTATCGCAAGGAATGGTCGTTCACTTCTCTGAAGAATGTCCTGCCCGCGGTCATCATTCGTGTGGTGGTGGTAACGCTCCTTCTGCTCTGCCTGCTGCAGCCGGTGTGGAAGACCGAGTTCTCCAAGACCATCCCACTGACCGTGCCGATTTTCATCGATAACTCGGCATCCATGTGGTACCCCGATCGTCATCGTAAGGCGGCGGACAAAGTCGAGCTCGCCGAGCGGCTCGAATTGCTCGATTCAGAACTCCGTTTCAAGTTCGAGAGATTCTTCGGAGGGCAACTGCCGGACGCCCATGAAGCGCTCGAAGCGGTTGGTGCTGAAAAACTCACGTTCAAGGCCAAGCCCGAGGACGAGGAGGTCGATGCGATCGAAGATCGGTATGACGAATTCATCGATCTCGCCGAAGAATTCGAAGACATGCTCGAGCGCTTCGAAGATGAAGATGCAGATTTGGCTCTCCTGGACTCGGTCACAAAAGAATCCGCAGCCGAAGCCATGCGAGCGGTTTCAAGCCGCGGGGAAGCACTCGAGAAGGCATGGGAAAAAGTTGAAGACAAGGAAGTCCAGACCGGCAGCGATTACGCACGTATCGCTCGCGAGATCGAGTTGGGGCGAAGCGATGCAGACGAATTTCTCCTGTCCATCTCTGCCTATCAGGAACGGGCTGATGAAGAACTGGCGGAGTCAGACGATCCTCGCGTTCAGCCGGCGATCGAGAGAGTCACTGAGAGCAGTCGCATGGATCTTCTGTTCCACGTGATGGAAGACATAAAAGCGCCGATTCGGCCGGAGCTCGAGGACAGAAATGAAAAGAGCCCGATCTATATTTTTGGCGAGGAAGAGGCGCTGGATAAGGAAAAGCACTTCAAACTCGAGCACTTGCAGAAGGCCAAAATTCGGAAGACCGATATTCCAGCCGAGTTCACCCGGTTGTTCAGCAATCTGCCTGATGAGGAAGAAATGGAGCAGGTGATACTCATCACTGACGGGCGCGATAATTCCGCGTCCGCCGAGGGGGAGCTGATCGATGTTTTCAAAAAGAAGAATCTTCGGGTAATCACCCTTGCCACAGGAATCCCCGAACCCGCGCCGGACATCGGCATCCTCAACTCCGAGCTGCCGGCCAGGGCCTTTGATGGCGATACAGTGCCGCTGAAGATGAAAATGAAAATGGTCGGCGAACACGACGGCGACATTAAAATCCGCGTCATGTCCGGCGATGAGATTATCGAAGAACAGGACGTACCAAAAGACGTAGAGCGCGACGAGCTCGGCCGCTTCGATTTCAAAATGGAATTCAAAGTCGAAGGCAGCAAACCGCCGCAGCGTGTCGAGCTCCTTTCCGATGACACCATCCCTGAAAATAACGAACGCACCCTCGACATGTGGGTGCGCAAGGAACAGATCCGCGTGCTTTTCATGGATGAATTTCCTCGCTGGGAGAGCCGCTATCTCAACATGATGCTGCGTCGCGATAAGCGAATGGATTTGAAGAAAATGCGGACCATCTTCACCGCGTCACTTAAAGATCGGAAGCTCAAACGCGGGGACGGCGCCCGTGAGTTTCCAGCCGATGAAGAATCGCTCTATGATTTTGATCTCATCATTCTTGGGGATCTGCCTCCCGAGACATTCACGCGCGAAGAGATGGATCGTCTGGTCTCATTCGTCCGGGATCGCTCTGGAACGATCATCTTTCTTGCAGGACCCAATTTCCTGCCCGGAAGCTGGCAGAACACACCCCTCGAAGACTTGCTCCCCGCACAGCCTTCCCGCCGTATTTCCATCCAGCATGCAGCGCTGAAGATGTCTCTGACCGATGAAGGTAAAGAGGCTGATTTCATCCGGCCTTACAAAGGCCCCGTCAACCCCGCGGGCCACGGGCGCCTCCACTGGACGCGCAACGATATCGCTGAAACGCCCACCGCAGCCGTCCTTGCGCAGGATTCCAACACAGGTCTGCCTATCGTAATCACCTCATTGTACGGCACGGGCAAGACACTCTTTCTGGCCTCCGATGAATTCTGGCGCTGGCGATATCGCTCCGGCTGGAAATTTCACCACGCCTACTGGAGCATGATCCTGCTCTGGGCTACCAGCGAGAAAATCGAGGGCGTGAGCAAATACGCCAAGCTCCACATGGATAAGCTCAAGCTGACCACTTCCGAAAACGCGGAGGTCAAGATCAGACTGATGGATGAGGAGGGTAAGCCTCTGGAGAGCAGCCTGGGCTTCATCCACCTGGAGTCGATCGGAGGCGACGACGAGGAGGAGGATGCGCCCGACGGAGACGCCCAGCCGGCGACTGAAGTCAAGGAATCGGAAGAAGAAACAGATTCAGAAAGAATTGACAAAAAGATCCCCTACCAGGTGGTCGATGTTGGCGGTCGCTATCGGATCGAACTGGGGGAGCTTCCCGCGGGCCGCTATCGCATTAAACCGATCGTCACTGAGCTGGAAGGGGTAGAGATGGAGGCCAAACTGGAATTCGAAGTGGTTGAAGAAACCACCATGGAGAATCTCTACATTCGGCAGAACCGTTCCTTCCTCGAGCGGCTCAGCGAAGAAACGGGCGGCAAGTTTTTCGATTTTCCCGATTACGCTAAGTTGCCGGAAGCGGTCACCACCGACGAGAAGGAAGTCAAACGCGAAGAGTCTAATGAGCTGTGGGACACATGGTGGATGCTCGCGGCGGTAGTGGGCCTGCTGGTTGTTGAGTGGGTGTTCCGAAAGCGGCGCAATCTTGTTTGATTTGCCCGTGGCGACGGGTTGCCAGCCTGTCTGCCGACTGCAATGTGGAGGCAGGCCAATCAAGTGAAGACTCAAAACGGGTCGGTGCCATTGACGCGCCATTCTCAGACTGATGAACCGATAGCTCAGCTATTGCTGCTGATCCGCTTTGGCGGCGCTGCCGGCTGCCTGGATGCTCACTTCACGGAGCTGGCGGTCTGAGACTGCGGACGGGGCCAGAGTGAAAAGACACGTGGCCTTTTGCGTTTTCGGGAAGGCGATGCTGTCACGGATACTCTCCAGGCCCTGGAGCAGCATGATAATGCGGTCGAGACCGAGGGCGATGCCACCGTGCGGCGGGGCCCCGTGGCGCAGAGCCGAGAGCAGAAAACCGAATTTCAGCTCTGCCTCTTCTTCGCCGATTCCGAGCAGCTCGAATATCTTCTTCTGGATGTCCTGATCGTGGATACGAATGCTCCCTCCGGCTATTTCGTTGCCGTTAAGGTTGAGGTCGTGTGCGATGGCGATGGCGTCGCCTGGGTTTTCATCGAGTGATTCCACGTATTCCGGCTTGGGCGCGGTGAAGGGATGATGGAGGGCAACGTAACGTTGTTCATCTTCATCCCATTCGACCAGTGGGAAGTCAACGACCCACGAGAGGTTCCACTCGTTTTCGGGTATCAGATCCAGATCTTTTGCCAGGGTCATCCTCAGATTGCTGAGGGATTGGTCGACGACCTTGCGCTGGTCGGCAACGAAGAAGAGCACGTCGCCGGCCTCACCGTTTACCCGCTCGAGGAATTGATTGAGCAAGTCTTCTTCGAAGAACTTTGCGATGGGCGAATTCACCTTGTCCTCTTCGACGCGCATCCAGGCGAGTCCCTTGGCGCCGAATTCCTTGACGTATTCGGTGTAGCGGTCGAGCTGTCGGCGGGCAATGTTCTCCGATGCCCCTTTGGCATTGATGGCGCGGACCTGCCCGCCGGTTTCGATCGTGCCGCTGAAGACTTTGAATTCGGCTTTGGCCGCGAGGTCGGATACGTCCTGAATTTCGAGCCCGAATCGCAGGTCGGGCGCGTCGTTCCCGTACTTGTCCATACATTCCTGAAAAGACAATCGCGGGAATGGCGGTTTCACTTCGATCCCGGCGAGGGCCATGATTTCGGTGATGAGGCCCTCGATACATTCAATGATGTCGTCCTGATCGACGAAGGCCATTTCGACGTCGATCTGCGTAAATTCCGGTTGGCGGTCGGCACGGAGGTCTTCATCCCGGAAGCACTTCACGATCTGATAATAACGGTCGTACCCGGAACACATGAGCACTTGTTTGAAGAGCTGCGGCGATTGCGGCAGGGCGAAGAATTCCCCGGGAGAGAGGCGGCTTGGGACGAGGAAGTCACGAGCGCCTTCCGGAGTGCTCTTGGTGAGCATCGGGGTTTCGATGTCGAGGAACTCGTGACGATTGAAATACTCGCGGGTGGCCTGGACAACTTTGTGCCGGAACATGAGATTTTGCTGCATGCCGGGCCGGCGCAGATCGAGATGGCGGTTCTTCAGACGGACTTCAGTGCTGATTTCTGCAAAGTCATCCACCTCCATGGGGAGGACGTCAGCCTTGCTGAGAATCTCGAGCTCATCCACGAGGACCTCAATCTGTCCTGTCGCGAGATCCGGATTCTCTTTGCCTTCGAGCCGCGGGCCAACGGTACCGCGTATGGCGATCACGAATTCGGAACGCAGTTCTTTCGCTCCGGTATGGACCTCCTGATTGTGATTTGGATTGAAGACAATCTGGGTGACGCCGTAACGGTCTCTGATATCGACGAATGTGAGGTCGCCATGGTCGCGACTGGTGTTGACCCATCCGTTGAGCTGGATGGCGGATCCGATGTCTTCCTTACGAAGCTGGCCGCAGGTGTGTGTACGTTTGAGTTTCATGGTGTGAGCGAATTGGATTCAGGATTCAACGGGTTCAGGATTCAGCCCTCCACTGACCTCGCAAGCTCGGTCGGGCAAATCATCAAAGATACAGGTTGCAGTGCTTGTTGGAGTAACGGCTTTAGCCGGGGCCGGGCAGCAGAAAGAACCCGGCTAAAAAAGCCGTTACTCCAACATTGGCCGAGCATCACTTACGACATAGTATCTCAGGAGGCTCCAAGATGCCGAGCAGCACTAAGTCGCTGGCAGGCACGAGAGTTCAACAGCACAGACGGAATGAAAGCGACCACTGGTCCGCACACTCCAAAGAATGTCAACGAATCTTGAATCCCTCTGAATCTGAATCCAAAAAATAAGCCACGAGCCATGAAAGACTCGTGGTCTTACATCTTATTCTGGATTCGCGATTTTGTGCAGGTTAATCGAGTCTTTGCGTCTTTTTCAGGTTGTATTTGATTCGCTGCGCTTCGGCTATCCGGTTTTCCAGCTTTGTATTGTCTTTGTCTCTGATCGCCGCTCTGACGTAGAGCTTGATGGCCTGGTCAAGCTTCCTCAGAGCAGCTTTGTTGTGGGTCATCCAATTTGGCATGTTGGGGGCGGCCTTTTTGTAGAGGGTCATGGCTTCGGCGTAGAGTTTGTCCGCCTTGGCGACCCCGGTACCGCTGGTATTGATCAGTTTGTTCCCGGAACCGCCAGGCGCGTTTCCGGGATCTTCCGTCTCGCCTTCGATGATCAGGTCGTTTTCATCGACCTTAATCTCATTTTCCTCATCGCTGCTGTCGACGAGTTTCTTCGCCTTTGGGGCAACGTCAGAATCGGGAAACTCTTTGATGATCTTTGTGAGCCTGAGCTCGGCCTGTGATTGTTGTCCGAGCGCCAGTTCCGTCACGGCCTTCCGATAGAGATCCTGGGCTTCCAGCCCGCCGACATACCGGTCGACGGCTCCGGTGAGGCCACCCTTTTCTTTGAGTGAAGAGTGAGCCTCGACGAACGCGCTGAAGCTTTCCTTGAATGCGTCGTCGCCTTCCTCCAGGGCAATCTCCTTCAGTTCTTCGGCCGGGTCAGCCAGATCGTTCTCCACGCAGAAGACGTAAAGCCCGGCCGTGGCCTGGGGATCGAGCTTGAATTTTCTCAGGGTCTCCTGCAGCCTGTCCGGCTCGATCTTTACGAAGCGAATGCTTGTTTCTATCTGCCCACCATCCCGCCCTCGAATCTTGAGAGTGAGTTGGTCCGGTTTGGCGCCCACGACGTCTGCGTTCTTGATTCGTCCCTCACTGAATTTGATGCCTTTGTTTTTGGCATCGGCGGTGACGTTCTGTGCGGCACGTTCAAACCCCTCGGCCTGGAGCTTGTAGGCGTCAAACTGCGTTTTCGCTAACGCCTTCAATTCGGCGTTCGGCGCGTCCTTGATAAGCCCTTCGAACGCGGTGGCTGCCTTGGCATGGTCGAAACGTCTGAGAGTAGCTCTTGAGGCTGCTTTGCCGATGAGGCCCTTGAATGCCGAAGCGGCTGCGACTGCATCCTTTGAGCCGTCGCTGGAACGGATCTCTTCGAGCTGGTCGAGTCGCGCGATGCGGGCCTGCGCTTTTTCCTTCCAGCGGCTGGTTCCAAAGCGATCACCGAGATCTTTGTATGCCTTTCTGGCAGCGTCGAGCTGGTCATTCCGTACCTTGGCGATGATAGCCCTGGACTCGGAGGCGAATTTCTTATCGAACTGTTTCACCACGACCGCGAAATAGAATTGCGCGGCCTCCTTCTGTTTCCGAGTCTCTGCATGGTTGTCGTGAAGGGAGACGACTTTGGACAACGCATCAAAGCAATTGCCCTGATCAAAATCCCTGGAGGTTTCTTGCTTCACCTGTGTGTAGAGCCTGTAGAAGATGCGGTTGACGCCGCCGGATACGATACGGACTGATTTGGTGCCGCGGTTGGCAATCTGCTCGAGCGCGAATTCCATAAACTCTTCAACCCGTTCCTCGGCGTTTTCGAGCTTGGCCAACTTCAATGGCTTGATTTGCCCGCCGCCGGTTTTCGGAATGGACGTGGTCGCAACGGTTGGCTGTGCAAGATTGACGCCGTTGGTTTCGCCCTCTTCTCCTCCTTCATCTTTCATAAAGAGGAACCAATACCCAATAGCGCAGAACAGGATCAAAGACCATAGAGCGAGCATCATGCTGCCAATCGGCAGGCCTTGATCCTGAGCTTCAGCCTCCGCCGCGTTGCGTCCACCGGCTCTGGTGGCAGTACCGATGGCGGCAGCCTTTCCAGATCCCAGTTTTTTGGTGGTTTTGGCAATCGGCCTTGTCGGCGAGGTAGGTTCTTCGTCATCTTCTTCCGAAGGCGAAGCCGTTTTCTTCTTTTTCTTTTTCTTGGTTGGCTCGTCGACGGATGTGGCCTTCTTCTTTTTCTTTTTCTTCTTCTTCTTTTTTTTCTTTGGTTTGGATTCGAGTTCCTTGCCTATCTCGATGAGCTCCTCGAGCGCGTCGTAGAGATCTTCGTATTCCTGGAAACGATCTTCCGGGTCGAAGGACATCATTTTGAGAATCAGGTCGTCAAGCTCACGTGGCAGGTCGCTGTCAATTTCGCTGGGCCTGACAAGCTTCAGACCGCTTCCGCTTGCCTTCCAAAGATCTCTCTCTCCCTCAAAAAACTCTTCCCCGGCCACCATGGCATAAAGCAATCCGCCCAGCGCGAATAAATCGGCACGGTGATCTTCGGGGCGCTCGGACTGGATGACCTCGGGGGCGGTGAACGGCGTGGGATTTCGGGCCGAGTGTTTAGCCAGCACGCCGAGCAGAAGGCCGACGCCGGATAGCTTGAAGGTTTCGCCATCGTCCATGAAGAGGATTTTGGACGTCTTCAGGTTGCCGTGAAACTGTTCCTTCTTCTTGCCAACGTCGAGTGCTCTGGCGACGCCCAGAGCCAACCGGGCCGCCGTAGAAACCGGCATGGATCCCTCTTCCCGCAGTCTGTCATCGAGTGACCCGCCGGCCATGAATTCCATGGTGTAATAGATGGTCTCGTCGTCATCCTGATCCACATTGTAGATGCTGATGATATTCGGGTGCGAAAGGCTGGCGGCCGCTCGTGATCTCTCCAGGAATTCTTCCACAACTGGTTTATGTGCAAGAAATTTTGGGTTCATGACCTTGATGGCCACGTCTCGTTGGAGCGAATCCTGGATACCCCTGTAAACGCCTCCGGTCCGCCCGCTGCCAATAAGCTCTTTGACGGTGTGGTTCTTGATCTCTAATTCACTCACGGTGATACCTTCTGAAACCAGAACTCCTGCTTCGGGAAGTTCTCTTCAATTCACTGGGGGGTAGCTTGGTCAATCCGCCGCTCGAAGATAATGTTGGATTGACATCAAGGCTGTATAAATAAAAGGGTTAGGATGCTAGCAGATGTGTTACGGCTCACAAGCCAAAATCGCATCCGACCACTCCAGGGCAAGCTGCTGCGCGGTGGAATCCGGCTGAATATCGATCCAGGTGACATTCGGGAATCGCTTGAACCAGGAAATCTGGCTCTTGGCAAAGCGGCGAGTTCCCTGCTTGACCTGATGAATGGCAATCTCACGCTCCATTTCACCGTTAAGAAATGCCATAATCTCCCGGTATCCAAGGGCTTGCATGGACCCTTTGCCCAGACCTTCCGGACGCTCCATCAGACATTCTGTTTCCTCAATAAGACCGTCCTGGATCATTTGAGTTACACGAGTATTGATACGGTTGTAGAGGGCCTCACGCTCCATCCGCAGACCGAACAGGCGAAACTCATACAGGTCACGGGTTCCGCCCTCCTGGACCTGCCACTCTGAAATCGGCTGCCCGGATACCTCAAAGACCTCCAGGGCCCGGACGATGCGCCGCTCATCGTTAGCGTGGATGCGCCTGGCGGCCTTGAGATCCACCTCTCGGAGGCGGTCGTGCATGGCCTGCGCCCCAATCTCACGGCATTGTTCAACAAGCCTGGCCCGAACGTCCGCGTCGCCGGGCGCTTCAAAGATCCCCTCCATGAACGCCTTCAGGTACAGGGCTGTGCCACCCACCATGAAGACTCTCTTACCGCGGCGGTGGATGTCCTCGGCCGCAGCATCGGCCGAACGAATGAAATCCGCCACGTTGAACTCTTCTTCGGGCTGGACGATGTCGATCAGATGATGCGGAACGAGTGTCCGCTCTTCATGGCTCGGCTTGGCCGTGCCGATATCCATGCCGCGATAAATCTGCATCGAATCCGCGGAAATGATCTCCCCATCACCGCGCGTGGCTACCTCGAGCGCCAGCGCGGATTTGCCAACCGCGGTCGGACCGAGAAAGATGGTGACAGGGATAGGTGAGCCTTCTGACATCTGCTTTCAGATGGGATGAATTCAAGAGGGCGGGATTATAGAAGGCTGACGGGGCGATGCAGTGGCGGGAAGAAATGGAGTGATGGAATGATGGTGGTTCCTTCCCCGCTGTCATTTGCCGAAACTACTCGCTACAATCCCGCCTCAATTGCTTGCCCTCCAGTCGTTGCAGGAAGAATGGGAGAGCATTCTTTGAAGACCGGACAGCGCGCGGCACACATAAGAAATCAGCAGAGAGGGAAACTTGGACAATCATCCCAACATCATGATCTTTGTCATGGACTCCCAGAGGACCACGAACCTGGGCGTCTATGGCTACCCGAAGCACACGTCCCCGCAACTGGAGGCCATTGCCGGCGAAGGAATGGTTTACGACAACCACCGGTCCTCGAGCCCGTGGTGCCTCGCTTCGTATGCCTCCATCAACACCGGCAAGTATCCATCATCGCACGGTGCGAACATCCGGTTCGAGAGCCTGCTCGAAGAGTATCCCACTCTTGCCGAAACTCTTTCCAGGCACGATTACTCTACAGCCGGTTTCTCGAGTAATTCGTATTTTTCCGATGTCGTAGGCACAAACCGGGGCTTCGAGCATTTCGAGTTCTACAAAGCCAACAAAGAAGTCGACCAGGACAAGGGCTCCGCGGAAATGGAACGCCGCGTCCTCAAGTGGCTGGATGAACGAGACCAGGAAAAGCCGTTTTTCCTTTTCATCAATTCCAACGAGCCACACTGGCCCTACTGGGCACCCGAGCCGTATCGGTTTCTTTTCTTGCCAGAGAATCACGGCCACGATGAAGATGCACTCCGAGCACTCCAGAAGCGGGCGCAGACGCGGCCGGACCTGGTAGACAAGACTCTCACGCCGGAAGAATGGCAGCTCGTAAAAGGGCTTTACGATGGCGAAACGGCACGGTCTGACGGTGCCCTCGGCACCATCGTCGATGCCATGCGGCAGAAAGAGATCATTGACAACACCCTCATTATTGTGACCTCTGATCACGGAGAGGACCAGGGCGAACATATGGGCTTCATCTCGCACGCGTGCACACTCAACCGCACGGTGCTCCAGGTGCCGCTCATCATGCGTCTGCCAGGCGTCATCCCTGCCGGCAAACGCTTTTCAGGGATGTCGCAGGACGTCGATTTCTTCCCGACGATTCTGACCATCGCCGGGCTCGATGACGACGTCTGGCATGGAGGGTTGGAGGGACGCAGCCTCGTGCCGACCTTCCAGGACGAAAGTGTCCGTGAATATGCGATTGCGGAATTCTCACCGCCCCTTCGATTACTCGAGCGCGATCTGCGAGGTCACGAGTTGCCCTCCAGGTACGCCAGGCATCACTTTCGCGCGCTCAAGAGCCTGGAAGATCAGAAGTATCGATTCATCTGGAGCTCCAACGGGCAGGATGAGCTCTTCAATATGGAAACCGATCCGGGCGAAACCCAGAACCTCCTTGACGAGTTGCCCGAAACCTCAAATATGTATTACAAGAAACTGGACGAGTGGATGATGGCGCGCCCGCACCGTGACTACGGCGATGCGCTCAACATCCATCCGATAAAGGGAGTCAAGACGGAAAACCTCCGCCGTCTGGAACAGTGGGGCCTGCTCCGGCATCTCCACCCGATACCGTTCGGTGGAAGCGACGAAAATCTGTCGCACACCATCGATAGATCGTAGGGAGATCAGGAATCAGAAATACGGTGAAGCGATTGCGCACCCGGAACGAGAACAGAGAGAGCTGAATCCTCAAATCCAGACGCACTCTCGGCAGAAGCCGTCACTAAGAGCCCAGACTTACTCATTACTCATTATTCATCACTTCATTACATCCCATGTCAGCACAGGAATACGAATACAAGGCGGAGATGCAGCAGCTTCTGCATCTGATCATCAATTCCCTTTACACCCATCCGGAAGTCTTCCTTCGCGAGCTGATTTCAAACGCGTCGGATGCGTTAAACAAAGTTCGCTTCCGGTTGCTTACGGATGAGAACATCCTGAATCCTGATGCACCGCTGCGCATAAGCATCCGCGTCGACCCCAAAGAACAGACCTTCGAGATCGAAGACCCTGGCTGCGGTATGACCCACGACGATCTCATCGAACGCGTCGGCACCGTGGCCAGCTCCGGCACGCTTGAATTCGTCAAGACCATGCAGGAAACCGGCAAGAAACCGGAAGAGCTCATCGGCCAGTTCGGCGTTGGGTTTTACTCCGTCTTTATGGTCGCCGATGAAGTGACTATCGAGACCCGTCACATGGATCCCGATTCCAAGGGCTACCGGTGGAAGTCCGATGGCCAGGGCAAATTCAGTATCGAAGAAATCGCACTCAAAAACCGCGGCACCACCATCTCCTTCAAACTCAAGGATGACCACAAGGAGTTCGCTTACGACTACACCCTCAAGAGCATCGTTGAGAAGTATTCGAACTTTGTGGACTTCGATATCTACGTCGACAAGGACAAGGTGAATACCGTCTCCGCGCTCTGGCATAAGAACCGAAGCGAGGTAACCGACGAGGAAAAGAAGGAGTTCTATAAGTTCATCTCACACGACTTTGGCGACCCGCTCGAAGACCTGCATCTCTCCATCGAAGGTGCGGTCAATTTCAAGGCGCTTCTGTTCGTGCCGGAAAAGGCGCCCATGGGTCTCTTCCGTGAGGACTTTGAGCGTTCTCTCCAGCTCTACAGCAACCGCGTCTTCATTCAGGACGACTGCCGCGATCTTCTGCCCGAATACCTGCGTTACATTCGCGGCGTCGTCGATACGGAAGACCTGCCGCTTAATGTCTCACGTGAGGTGACCCAGTCCAGCCCGGCCATGAAGAAGATCAACAACATCCTCACCGACAAAGTGCTCAAACTCCAAGAGGACCTGTCAGAAGACGAAGAGAAGTACACAAACTTCTTCCGCGAGTTTGGCGGCATCCTCAAAACCGGCCTCAACACGGAAATGAAGCACAAGGATCGCCTCATCGATCTCCTTCGTTTTGAGTCCACCGCTACAGCCGCCGGCGAATACACCACCCTCAAAGCCTACGTCGAAGGAATGGCCGACGACCAGGAAGAAATCTATTACCTGATCAGCGAGCACCGTGAGCTCGCCGAGCGCAGCCCCAACCTCGAGTATTTCAAGAAGAACAACATTGAAGTCCTCTTCCTGCTCGATCCGGTCGATCCTTTCATTGTCTCATTCCTCAATGAGTATGAAGAAAAGAAACTGAAAACCATAGAACAGTCCGATATCGATCTCAAAGACGACGATGAAAAGAAAGACGCGGTCGCCGGAGAGAAGGCAGAATCCCTGCTCTCAGCCATCAAGAAGGTTCTTGGCGAGAGCGTGGAGGACGTCGTCGAATCCAAGCGGCTGGTGGACTCCGCCGCTACGCTTGTGGCCGGTGATTCAGGTATGGACGCTCAGACCGAGCGCATGATGAGAATGATGAATAAGGATTTTCAGTCAGCCGCCAAGATTCTCGAGATCAACATGAGCCACCCACTGATAAGCAACCTCTCACGCCTCCACGACGACAAAAACGAGGAGATGGTGGAAAGCTGCGCGCAACAGCTATTCGAAGGCGCTCTCCTCCTCGACGGAACCCTGGAGCAGAAGAGCGACTTCGTCTCTCGCATGACGGAGTTCATGGTGCAGGCAACGAGCTGAAGTTGGCGTAGAGGCACCCCAATACCGATTGCCCGATGGCGGCTCAGATTCCGGGCCGAAAGCGTGGGACACTTTCTTCATCCGCGGCCTTACTTCATCCGCGGGCTATCTTCATCCGTGGTCCTTCTTCATCCGCGGTTATTCTTCATCCGCGTTCGCATCTGATTCCGTTTCTGCCTCCGCTTCCTCTTCTGGCGGCGGTGGGCAGACCTGTCGTCCCTCAACAAACGCGATACACGTCCTCGCGCCGACGCCGGTCATACCTTTAGAGGTATAGTTCTTATCGGCGTCACTGGTCATGGTGGGGGCGATATCCAGATGGCACCACGGCGTGTCTTCAATGAAATGATGAAGGAACCAGGCGGCTGTAACCGCTCCGCCGGCGCGCCCGCCGGTGTTCTTGATATCGGTGAACTTGCCTTTTATCAGTTCCTTGAATTCCGGACGCTCCGCGCAGGGCATGTGCCACATCAGCTCGCCGGTGGATTCGCTGGTAGCCATGACGTCTCGAATCAGATCGGAATCATTTCCAAAGACACCGGTGCAGAAAGGCCCGACTGCAACGGCGCACGCGCCTGTTAAAGTGGCAAGATCGATGACCGGTGAAAGGCCGAGCTCGCCCGCGTGACAGAGGGCGTCCGCAAGGATCAGTCGACCCTCTGCATCCGTATTGAGCACCTCGATCGTTTTGCCGTTCTTAGCGGTGACAATGTCGCCCGGTTTGTATGCCTTCGAGCTTGGGAGGTTTTCAACTGTTGGCACGATGGCCGTCACGTTGGCTCTCAATTCGAGCTGAGCGATGGCATCGATCGCGGCGAGAACCGCGGCGGCACCGCTCATGTCTCCCTTCATCTCTTCCATTCCTCCCGCTGTCTTGAGAGAGAGACCACCGGAATCGAAAGTGACTCCTTTGCCCACCAGGCCGATTGGCGTGACGTCTTCGCCGGCTCCTCGATACTCGAGCACCAGCAGTCGAGGCGGCACGTCACTTCCCCGGCCGACCGCGTCCAGCGCGCCCATCCCCATCTGCTGGATCTCTGCCTGCTCATGGCAGGTGAAAATCAGGCCTCGTTCTTCAGCGATGGACTGGGCTTTCTGGCTGAGAGTTTCCGGATTCATCTGCGCGGGCGCCGCGTTCGCCAGCTCGCGGGCGAGGTTCGTTGCTCCGCCTTTAGCCTGTCCGCGTTGAGCGGCCGCGCGGATCGCGTCTCTCTCCTGCTTCGTGGCCACGAACGTGACGGACTTGAGCTTAGGCTCTTCCTGTTCCTGTTTAACGGAAAACTGGTAACTGCCCATCACCAGGCCTTCCGCTGCGGCTTCGACGGCCGTGGTCTTTTCCATCTCCGTCTCGCAATGGACGAGAACGGCAGAACGAGACTTCAGCCCCGGCAGTTGCCGCACCGCGCTGGCCGCGGCCTTACGATAGTTGTCGGCCGTGAGGTCCTCCTTGCCGCCGATGCCTGCCAGCAGAACGCGCTGCGCGCCGATGAGACCCAGCGTATGGAGGCAAAGCGTCTGATCGGTTTTGCCTTCAAAAACAGAACGCCGGATTACCTGCAGAATCGCGCCATTGAGTTTGTCATTCAGTGCCGCCGCTTCACCATCCAGTTTTCGCCGGCCCTCGCAGAGTGGGAGAATAATCGTATCGGCCTTCGTCTGACACACGTCGACGTCTGATACTCTGAGATCCATAGTTGCTCCTTTCAAGAACGGCGGAACGAGATTAGAAAGACGCGATCAGTCGCAAGGATAGCAAGGTCTCTGTAAAGGATCTCGGTTTCAGCCCGCCAGATCGGCGGGCTGAATTCCCCGTTCCTCACCGAGAATCTCATACGGGGAGGTAGAAGTGGTGAAAGAAAGGACTCCTGTTCTCATGGTTCC
>JASLXP010000076.1 GCA_030740295.1 Planctomycetota bacterium | reverse complement strand
CGCATTCATGCCAGGCAACCGGGCTGTCATCTCCGCCGGCAACGATTCCACCTTCCGATTCTGGGAACAGAATTCCGGCGCACTCATCCGGACCGTGTACGATCCCTCGCCCGGAGAATACGTCATCATTTCTCAGACTGGCGAATACACAGCAACTACCGGCGCGGAGGGTGCACTCTCATTCACGACCATTGAGGGCGATAGTTGCGAAAACATCCCGGCGGCACATTTCAGCCGGGAGAATGATGTCAAGGTTGACAGCATGGGGCTGTTTTAGGGCCTGTCGGGAAATAAGTGTGTCAGCTCATTCGATACTGGATGCTCGATACTGGTAGTTCTCTGCATGCGTCTGATTTGAAACCGGGGTCATGAGCGAATCGGATTAGCGCGAAACCAGTATCGAGTATCAGATGGGGCAGTTACGTGTGTACTGACACACTTATTTCGTGCCGAATGAGCCACTCACACCTCGATCGATTCCGCCTCGGGCTCATCCACTTCGAACCGGCAGTTCTCGCTCTCGACGAGTTCCCTGAATCGGTGGGTGGCGGCATCTAGATTTCGGATTGCGGACGCTTCATCCTCGCCGTGGCAGACGATATCGACGGGCATGGCTTTGCGTTCGTCAGAGCGCAATGCAACGTACGCCTTGATGTAGGTGCCCTCGAATTCGCTCATCACCTTTTCCATGTATGGCGAGACCTGCGATTCATACATGTCCGTCCAGATGCGGCGGGTTTTGGTGATGGTCTGGAACTGATCATTCAGGAACGGTTCGAGATATGCCTGGAACACGCCCTTCAATTCTCTGGGAGGGCCGGGCATCATGAAGATGAGTGTGTCCTCGAATTTCATCTTGATGCACGGAGCCCAACCGGCCGGATTCGGCATCGGCTCGGAATCGACGGGAACGGTCGCCATGTTCAGGAGGCCCTCGCTGACTTCGTCGCGGCTCTTGTAGTCACGGCGCACGATGTAGTCTTCGACGATGGGCTCGGAAATCTCAGAATCCTGGCCGGTCATACGGCATACCGCTTCAACGGTCATGTCGTCGGGTGTGGGGCCGAGGCCGCCGGTAATGAGAATGATGTCCGTTTTGCGATCCACGGATTCACGCAAGGCTCTCACAATCTCATCCCGGCTGTCGACAAGAATAGTCAGCCGGCGCGGCTCGCCGCCCATGCGTGCGATTTCCTGAGCCATCCAGGATGAGTTGGTGTCCTGTATCTGTCCGATGGCGAGCTCGGTGCCGATGGCGAATGTTTCGATGCTTGGATTCATGGGGTGATGGTCGGTGGTTGATGAATGATGGTTAACGAAGATGCTGGCTCGATGAGCTCGATGGGGATGCCGGTGAGGTGGGCTCTCAAATGTTCCGATAGTTTCCTGAGGCCGGGGCGGGCGAGGTGGATTTCCGCACACAGGATCAGAGCCAGATTGGAATCGGCAGCATAACCGATGGCCAGTTCATTTGCCTCAGCAGCGATGACGCACTTTGCGCCGAGCTTCATGCATTGCCTTAGATCAGCGACTGAGGGTTTGGCGACCATCGTCGCAATGCGACTGATCTCCGATTCCTGCTCGCCGAGGATGCGGACCTCCGAAGCTTCAAGGCGCTGCCTCACGATTGTTGCGATGTCATGCAGCGAATCCGGAACAACCACATAGGTGGCGATGCCTTGCACAGAATGCATTGGCTCACCGAAGCCAATACAGGCCGCCAGCGATTCGGAGAAACAGAAATCCGGATGCCCGACGCAGAGGTCATGTAATCGATAAAGCAGGATCGAGTTCCTCAAGAGCTCCTGCATTTTTTCTACGAAAGCAAAGTCGGCCTCTGCGTCCTTGAAGTCATCTGTCGGATGGTAGAAGACAGGCTGATGTGAAATCAGAAGATTCAGGCCTCGCTGCGCGGCGTCCATGACAATCCGTCTCGTGGCCATCCATGTAACCGCCACTCCCGTGATCTCAGATTTGGGACTGCCGACCTTCAGCCCATCGTTGCCTGCTTCGGAAACGCCGAGGATGTTTTCGAGGGCTTTGATGTCCATGGAAATCGAACAGGAACCGAGGCCGTCCACGCCTTGGCTCGCTCTCGTCTCGCTGGCATAGCGACCCGGGGCCGCCTCCAAGGCCAGCCGTCAAGCGAGTTACCGGATCTTCACTTCCTTTCCTGCGTCCTGACTGCGGTAGAGGCCGTCGAGAATCGACATGACGTCCAGCGATTGCTCGGCCGGCACTGGAGAAGGGGCATCCTCAACGATCGCTCTGGCAAATTCGACGCACTCCTGCGCGTGCGCTTCAAGTTGGTCGTTAAGGCGTTTGAGCTGGCGGTTGTACATCTGCTGGGTCTTGTTGTTCTGCGACAGGATCTCACATTTCGGCCAGTGGCTGCCGCCCTTGGTTCCGTAGAGCCACATCTGCATGTCTTCGCCCTGGGTGTCGTGGTGGAGGAGCCAACTCATCTCGATGATGAGGGTGGCCCCGTTTTCGAAACGAACGAAACCTGCGGCAAAATCCTCGACATCGAACGACTTCGGAATCTTCCCGCCCCAGATGCTCCAGGCGCCCTTCTGATGTGCTAATTCAGCACGAGCGACTCCTGATACGGCCACCGGCTTTGGGTTGCCCATGAACCAGAGCGTCAGGTCAAGAATGTGCACTCCGATGTCAATGCACGGCCCCCCACTGCTGTGCTTCTTCTGAATAAAGCCTGGCCGCACAGGGGCTGCCCCTCGACGCAGCATCCAACTGCGCGCGTGATAAATGTTGCCGAGGACGCCCGAGTCAATTTCCGCTTTCATCGCCTTGGATTTCCCCTGGAAACGGAAGTGCTGCGCGGTCATCAGCTTCTTGCCCGATTTATCGCGGGCCGCCATCATCTTGCGAATGTCTGCCGGTTTGGGCGCGAGCGGTTTCTCACAGATGACGTGTTTGCCGGCCTTGAGGGCAGCGATGGCCAGCGGAGCGTGATAGTTGTTCGGGGTGCAGACGTCGATGATGTCAATATCCGGATCTTTGATGAGATCCGTGGGGTCGGAATAGAGCTTTGTTATCTCGTGTCTTTCACCCCAGCCTTTCAAGACATTTTCGGCAAGGTCTGCCCCTGCAACGAGGTCCGCATCCTCCGATGCATTCCAGCCTGGTATGTGTGAACCTGCGATTCCTCCGACGCCGATGATTCCTACTTTGAGTTTAGACACGGTGTTTCTCCTTGGTTGGATTTCTAGGAAGTGCGGGCGGGATTCTATAGAAAGCAAGAGAAGTTGATAAACGGCTACATCTCAGCCTCGAGAACTTCCATCTCCTCATTGGCCTCGATCCACTGGCTCTCTGCTTTTGCCAGCTCCGTCTGCAGGACATCCAGACGCAGTGTGTGCTCCTGTGAATAGGCTGTGGGGTTCTTCTCGAAATGCTTGAGAATACCATCCTTTTCAATTCCGAGGACGGTCATCCGTTCTTCGATTTCCTTCACCCGGTTCTTGAGCTTTCGGAAGCGTGACTTTCTCTCTTTCTGCTTCTGATAGTCGTTCTTGTTGTCTTCCTTTGACTGCTTCACCGGCTCCGGGGGCCCGTTGGTCTCATCGTCTTTGCACAGCTCCTCCAACGCAAAAACATAGGATTCATATGTGCCGGGATAGAGCCTTATCTTTCCGTCCTGGACTTCGATGATCTGGTCCGCAACCAGGCTCACAAAAGTGCGATCGTGGCTGGTAAAGAAAATCGTGCCGTTGTAATCACGGAGCGCGTAACCGAGGGCCTCGACCGTATCAAAGTCGAGGTGGCTTGTGGGCTCATCGAGCAAAAGGACAGGGTTCTTCGAGAGCAGCAGACCGGCAAGGCAAAGGCGTGCACGTTCGCCACCACTCAACACTGTAACGCTCTTTTTCACGTCATCACCGCCAAACAGGAAACTGCCGGCCATATTCAGAATCTCCTGCCTGGTCACCCCCTGTGCCGCGCGTTTTGTCAGGTAAGTTTCGATGTCATCTTCCGGATTCACCGAAGCATATACGTGCTGCGCGTAATAGGCCGGTTTCAGGCCGTGTCCCCATCTGAAGTCACCGGAAATCTTGTCGAGATCATTCGCGAGGGTCCGCAGAAACGTAGTCTTGCCCTCTCCGTTGTCGCCGAGGATGGCCACTCGCCTGCCGCGGTCGATGTCCAGGTGAACGTCATCCGCCACGGTGAGGCCGGGGTATCCAATGGCCAGGTTCTTTGCGTTCAGGGCAACTCCCTTTTTGTCATCGACTTTCGGTATGCGAATTCTGACCGTTCGGATTGGATGCTCGATCTCGATCTTTTCAAGCCTCTCGATCTGCTTCAGCTTGGATTGGGCCTGCGCTGCCTTAGTGGCCTTGGCCCGAAAGCGGTCCACGAAGCGCTGTAATCGCTTCTGCTCGGCTTCCACGTTTTCGTTGTGGCGCTCGGCTAGCTCATGCTGGCGTTCTTTGTAATCAAGAAATTCCTCGACCGAGCCGGGGTAAAGGGAGATGCCGCCCCGCTCGATCTCCATGGTGCATTCGCAGGTGCGTTTCAGGAATTCGCGGTCGTGCGACACGATCATGAATCCGCCATTGAAATCACGAAGGAAGTTTTCGAGCAGGATGAGCGTTTTAAGATCGAGGTAATTCGAAGGCTCATCAAGAACCAGAAAGTTCGGATCCCGAAGGAGCATCGAGGTCAGTTTCACGCGTGTTTGAAATCCGCCGGAGAGAGAGCCGATCGATTGCTCCAGCATCTCGCCTTTCATCTGAAACAGCCCAGCCAGCTTGCCGCACTGCCAGTCTTCCTTGCCGGTGTAGCGCATCAGGAATCCGAGCACGGATTCTTCCGGCTGAAAAGGATCATGCTGTTCGAGATAACTGAGCTGAAGCTCAGATGCTTCGACCACCTCGCCGTGATCCGCATCCTCATCACCAAGAATGATTTTGCAGAGGGTAGATTTGCCCGCGCCGTTGCGGCCAATGACGCCGATCTTGTGCTCGAGACAGAGCGTGACGCTGGCCTTGTCAAAGATGACCTGCGGCCCATATCGCTTATCGAGATCGTTTATCTGGAGAACCGTCTTCATGCTGTCCCTGCATTGCTCAGCGGTTAGTCTTGCTGACTGCCAGGCACTTCAGTGTGCGAGTATCCCTGACGAAAAGTCTGCCATCCGATAACGCGGGCAACGCGAAGGTGGTCGAGCCGAACACGCGATTTGAGGCGAACTCCGTGTATGCTTTTGGCCCCCCCGCAGGCCATTCTAGCAGCAGCTTTTCCCCTCGAGCGATTCCGTTGCGATCGGGCCCCAGAATCTGCGGCCAGTCGCCGGCAAATGAGGGCACTGGCAGGCCCGGAAAAATCAGGAAAAGAAATGCGTTCATGATCCGCAAGAAT
>JASLXP010000075.1 GCA_030740295.1 Planctomycetota bacterium | reverse complement strand
GAGAAGCCAAGTCGGCAGGGCGTTCCGTCCGGCGCGTTGATGTAGAGCCCCGCAATCTCAGGTTCTTCTCCGCCGTCATCGGCGAACTCCGGCACCACGAGAGGCTGATTGTGGCCGCGGAGGATCTCGCCGTTACCTTTGAAAAACCATTCCGGTTGCACGCCGATCTGTCCGGGCTCAGGTTTCCCGCCCTCGATTCCCCATTGAAACATCTTCATGCTGTCACTGACCGGCGCGTTTTCGTCCGCCCCGGCGTGCATGGCATCGCGGTTTTTTGCACTTGCCATATGGGTAAGGCCCGTGCCAGCGACCATGCAGCCTCCCGGATCGACAGGATGGTCGAGGGGTGGCAGGAGAGACCACTCGGATTGTCCTGAATAGATTGGGTTGTATTCCAGTGACTCTTCGCCGATGGAATCTGCCGCTGCTTTTTCAAGGCTGATTTCGAGTGCTATCGCTTGCATCCCCACCGCGTAGAGCGAGCCAGTTCCGTCCAGAAGATGAAGATTCGGTTCGTCCACAACGGCGACCCGTCTTCCCAGAGTTTCATGTACGAGTTGGACAATGCGCATGACTACATTCCTTGTAGCCGGATCATTGTAGATGTGAAACTGATTTAGGGAATGGGCAGAGCGACCAGGATTCAAGATTCAGTTGGTCGAATTTCGCCCGCGGTGAGTAGAGAGGCGAACACTGAGAGCAGCCATTCCTCGACTTCATCCGAGAAAAGTCAAAGGCCAATTCAGACACCATCCCAGCCCAAAGACCAGCCGCCCTTGTTTCCATAAAGTGTGTTTGCGCGCAAGAGTTCGCAGTGCGGGCCTGGCATCAGAGACGCCGGGTCAAGTGTTCCAATTATCATACGTTCACGCTTGGTCCTGCCTTTCACATGATTCAGCACTTCGCCGTCGGGCGACATGATCATGCCGCCGCTGCAGAAAGCGGTTTCCTCATCGTTCGCGCGTTTCTTTTCAAAGAGCCCGGCGTTGTTGCAGCCCACGATGTAGACCGGTGAATCCTGCAGGAATCTCCTCCAGGTCGGCAAACGCCATCGCTTCCAGCCAGCCGCGGTATTGCCCATAAATTTGAGCGTGTTTGCGTGCGGAGCGAAGAGGACCTGCGCGCCCCGTAGAAACGGGATTCTGAACATCTCAAAGAAAGTGGCGTCTGCGCAAATGGCGATGCCCATCTTCCAGCCAGCAACATCGATGACCGGAAACTTGTCGCCCGAAGTGTAGAAAGAGGATTCTGCCTTAATGCAGTTCACCTTGCGCATGACGCCTGCAAGGCCGTCGGGACCGTACACGGCTGAGGAGTTAAAGACCTTTCCATTCCGCCGCTCATTGAGTCCCACACCAATGAATACGTCGTGTTCACGGGCCAGCTCAGCAATGCGCCTGACAGGTCGGCTGGTTAGTGTGATTGCATGCTGGCCGTCTCTGACGTAACCGGTGAGCGAACATTCCGGAAAGCCGATGAACTGAGCGCCCTCGTTCAGCGCACGCTCGATCCACATCTCGTGACCGGCCAGATTGGCTTCAAGATCGCCGAAGAGATTCTTGTTTGAGATGGCAGCAACCTTGAGGGGCCGCAATGTTGTGGGGGCAGATTCTGACATGGGATCGCTCAGGCTGGTTTCGCTGGTATAAATTTCATTCAAACACCCAGCGACCTGGATACTCTTCGGCATATTCGACCTGGGCCCAGTATATGCCGGTGGCCGCTTTAGCTTCGGGCGTAATCAGGTTCTTTGCGACCCGGCTCGGATGATGGGCTGAGGAGTTGCGGACACGGTGCACGAGATAGCCGGTTCTGCCACCGGCATGTGGCAACAGTTTGCACATGTCCATCGTTGGGCTGTCCTCCGGCAGGAAGGGCAGACCCGCGGCAATACTGTCAAAGATTACACGGCGGTTGGATGCGGAGAAGCCATCATCCGGATCGAGATCCCATATGTAGAGCGGGCAGCGCCCCACGTTGTACGGCGAAACCGACCGGTCATTCGTGCACACACGCACGACGCCGTCCGGGCACATGTAGGCCGTATGCGGTGATTGCGTCTTCACATCTTCGGCTACTGTCAGAGCTGTTGGCTCACCAAAGGGATCGTTCGTTCGAAACCAGCCGATGCCGGGCTGCCCCCAGCGGGTGCGGCCGGAGATGCACCAGTCATCCCCGAACTGCAGAGTGCTCGCCTCAAAGAGAGGAGCGTCTTCTGCATTGAGGAAAGGGCCGGTCTCGGTCCATTCATAGTGGCCGGCCTTTTCATCGAACTTCAGCTTGATCGGAACAAGACGATTGCCGAAGTGTTCAGTGATGATCCACTCGGTGGCGTCATCATTGAAAGGGACAGGCTGGACAAAGGACTGATTCATATCCGTCGCCTGTTCATGCCGGCAAAAGGCATCGCCGTCTTCGTAACCCACCTGCCGCAGTCGTCGGGGCGGAACAAGAATCTCGATATCGTCCTCAGCATCGTTCAATCGCAACTGAACCCATTCCACTCGAAGGATACGAGGTCCGTCCATCTCACTCTGATGCAGAAGATAGTTCTTCTCACGGTCGAGCATCCGCGAGCTTGCACGCCACATCACGCAGATCACGTTTGCGTTGGACGCGGCATTCCCACGGACCAGC
>JASLXP010000074.1 GCA_030740295.1 Planctomycetota bacterium | reverse complement strand
AAAGAGCAGTTTCTGCCGGGGATTGAAAGGATCCTCATATGAACCACCGTTACGCCGTCCGGGCTCTCTCTGAGACTCTGGTTCTGGCTGAGCGGATTCGGGTTGGCGAACTGAAACCGGGTGGGCTCTAATCAGTCACATGCACATTCTCGTTACGATTTCTATTCTGGTTTTCGCTGCAGGCTCTACGCAAGCGGAAGAAAACTGGCTGCAGAAGGCGGCAAAGAGAACGATCGTCAGGTTCGATGGCAAGAACATCAAGGTCCAGGACGACTACAAAAAGGACCGTCGCGGCAAAGTGGTGATTCGACGAGTGAAGCCTGAATGCAAATCGGATTGGAATAACGACCCGACCGCGCTGCCCTATCTTTTTTACCAGTTGCGTGAACGCACTCAGGGCAAGTTTCCCGTATATCTCGACAACGAGGGGATCTCGCTCCTCGGCGACGAGATCTTCGATTACCCGATCATTTACTTTACCAGCCACTTCCCGTTTCAATTCACGGACGAAGAGGTCGACAACCTGAAAAAATATTTCGCACGGGGGGGCACATTCCTGTTCGACGATTGCGTGGGGACGGGTCCTTTTATGGATTCCGTGCCTTCGAATATCCAGCGCATTGCGCCTGGTACCGAGATGAACCTGATGCTGAAAGAGTCGAAAGAATTCGGCATTCTTTTCGACCTCGTTTATAAGCTCGAGGGACTGCCACCACTTAAGGAGCAATTCATGCAGCCGTTCCAGTGCGCCCTCTTTAATGGCCGGCCAGCCTTCCTTATTTGCCCGAACGATTATGGCTGCTCCTGGGAAGTCGCCTCACCGCCCACCGCTCTGAATCCGCTCGGCAATGCTGCGCACGGGGGTTCCACCCCAACGGTGCAGAAGTCTCGGGAACTCGTGTACCAGTTGAGCATCAACTGGCTGTTCTACGCGCTCACCCATTAGAACAACTGACTCGGACTACCGGCCGCCTTCTTCGCCGATGGCCAGAGTCGTCGGCCGGGGAGGCCGGCCTCCCTCCTCACCGAGTGCCCGCGTGGTTGCGCCCTCTTCACCCAATGCGTGGGTCGTCACTCCCTCTTCGTTCAATCTCTGCGTCGTGAAACCGCCTTCACCGCGCCTGCGTGTTACATGCTGCTCGGCCGGCGCCCACGCGACCGACCATGCTTGCGGATGGTTCCGTATCACCTTCAGAACGTCCTTTGCACTCTTTGCTCGAAGCAGGATGAATACCGAGCCGCCATCATTGGACGCGGACACGCCAGCCACCTTCTTGCCCAGAGATTTCTTCCATTCACCGGCAATGGATTTCGCTTTGGAATAGCTGGCCGGGTTCGGTCGCGTGCGCCATGAATTGGGGGCCAGGTGAATCTGCAATCGATTCGTAGTCTTGCCTGCTGGCGGAGATATGTCCTTCCCGGTCACCTCGTGTACTGTGGTGATGTCTTTCTGGAACGCGAGCTTCTTCGCTTGATCCGGCTTCAGCCACGCCATGTAGCCGCGCGCCTTCCTGAATTGAGCATGGCCCTGCCAGCCGTCGACGCGGTCACCCCAGACATCCAGTTCCTGACGCCGGGCTCGATCGAATCTCTTCATACTGGCGGGCACGACGAAATAGAGCTTCCGAGGCCCGATTTTTTCGGCAGCCTCCGTAAACCGGGACAGGCCCAACGCGGCGGCCGTGCAGCCGGCGAGTTTCACTGCCTGACGACGTGAAATCTTCAGGTGCTCCTCTTCAGTTGATTCGATAATACCATCGAATGGATGTTGCATGCTCACTTCTCCTTTTTCTTGAATTCGTCAAGCTCTTTGATGTCGGGGGCGGCACGGTCCAGGGGCCTGGTCCGACTGCAGATGCTTGCCCATAGTGTGCCCTTCGAATTGTACCCGTAAACCAGGTAATTCTTACCTTTCACAAAACTATAGCCACAATCCCCGCCACCGTTGCCAGTACGGACAACGATGGTGTCGCCTCGTTTTCCTTTCCAGCTATCCTGCACTTTGAACGTCACCAGCTTTCCATATTCCCTGTGTTGCTTCAGACTTACCACCTGTCCCAGAAAGACAGCGTGACATTTCTTAAGGCTGGGCACTGGTGGGGGTGGCGGCGCACATTTGCAGGCCATTATCTCTGTGCCAAGAAACACTGCCGCCAGAATTAACAGAATGAGTTTCATGCTTTGCCCTTTTTCCGTGCCCACGATTGCATATCGCATGCTCACTCCTTCTTGAATGCATCGAGAGCTTTGATGTCGTCGTCGGCCTTATCAAGAGGCCTGGTTCGACTGCAGATGCTGGTCCATAGGACGCCCTTGGAACTGTACCCGTATACCAGGTAACTCTTCCCATTGACGAAACTGTAGCCACAGTCTCCGCCACCGTTGCCGGTGCGGACGATGATGCTGTCGCCTTGTTTTCCCTTCCAACTATCCTGCACTTTGAAGGTCACCAATTTTCCATGATCTTTGTGCCGTTTCAGATCTGTTACCTGCCCCAGGAAAACTGCGTGAGACCGCTTCAGGCTGGGCACTGGTGGAGGCGAAGCCTTGCAACTGCACGCGAGTGCATTGCCGCTGAAAAGAACTGATGCAAGGATGGCTGGAGTTAACTTCATTGCGTCCCCTCTGTGTAACATGATTCTAATACTCGGCGATGCACAAGACGACCACTCAGTCTGGATGTGGGAATATCTGAAAGACGCTGGTGCGCAGGTTGAGTTACTCTCAAGCATTGAATTCCCGGAAAGCATACAGATCAGTCTCTTCCCTCAGGCCGATCAAGGCGTGTTGACGTCGAACGGCCAGCGCTTCGCTTTTGATGATATCAGATCTGTTTACTGGCGAAC
>JASLXP010000073.1 GCA_030740295.1 Planctomycetota bacterium | reverse complement strand
GCAGCAGAGAGGGTCTGGCGGATGCCGTCAGCATGGCACTGCAGCCGAAGAGGGAGGCCAATGATTCATCGATTCCCGAGTGAATGTGAGCCTGCAACATTCAGCTAACGCATAGACAACTCAATGGTCGTTCACTTCCTGACCAGTTGGACGGCCCTGTGAACATCTGACCTTGAGGGGCCTGGAAGTCGTAATCGTAGTTCTCGGCACCACGTGCAAAGGTGATGGCCTTGAACTCTGTGCGCTGCTGTCAAACTCAACTTTAATTATCCCAGCAATTGCTGAAAGAAGTGGAATTCCCGCAACCCTCAGAATCCACTTCAGAACCCAAACATTCCCCCACCTAACTCCCCGCCAATCCACACTTTTACCGCGCTTTCAGACTTCAAAACATCACACCAACTTCAAGCTCCCCCTGGCGGCGTTCAGGCAACATTCATAAAACGATAATCAAGGCGTCTGCGAAAGCGCCCTGGCTGGGCGCGGGCAGGCATTGACATCTCGAAACGGCGACTGAAAAACGTCGCCCGAAACACTGTGCTGGGGAATTCTGAATCGGATCGGCATCAGACCGCTTCCGTATGCCCGGGGGCTTCCGGGTATCCCGTCATTGGCTTTATGGGAACATAAACACCATGCACAGTATTTCTGTATTTTCGAGCAATATTCATTCGAACGGCCTCAGCAACTCGAATGACCTCCAGCGGAACTTTCAGTTTTCCCGCTCCGAGGGGGGCCTCGCTGATAACGACCTCGATCAGAAGGGAACGAATCAGCAGCAGCAGGACACTCTCGCCACGGTCCAGTCCAACATCGGATCTGGCAACGGCCCCGCAAACCTGGGCAATGTCCCTGACCTTCATATCGTCACAAGGAAGGTCTCGGGCGACAGCACCACAAGCAGCGCCCACAATCAGGAGCTCGGCCAGCACGCGGTCGTCAGCCGCAACAACTCCGGCCTCTCCTCACGTTCGCCACTCGCCCGCAATTGGGGCCGCCAGAATCTTGGCAGTGATCAGCAGGCAAACGGCGATACTTTCAACCTGACTCGCATCGGCGACATTAACGCGGGCGGCCCGGACGCCGACCATGTCTTGCCGGGCGACGTCATCGCCATCACTGACCAGACCAGCGCCACCGCAACCACCAACAACCTCGGTGGGCAGAGCGCGGATCAGGAAGCGACCGTCAAGCCGCAGTTCGCCCTTCAGGAACCGAACGACCCCGCCCTTAACAACCTCGAACAGGACGCGGTCGCCGGCAAGACCACTCGCTCCAACAATACGACCGCTGTCGAAATCGGCCCCGGTGGACGCCACGATCCCTTTAACGTCGGCGTCGGCCCAACCTTCATGCAGGCCAGTCGCAGTTTTTCCGGAGCGCAGTCGAATAACCTGCACGGCCAGGCGTTGAATCAGCGTGCCACAGCCAACTCCGGTTTCAGCAATGAGATCGCCCGCAATGATGCCAACGGGTTCCAGGGCAATTTCTCTGACAACGGTTCGGTCAACATCGTCGACACGACGTTTGTCTCCAACCAGGCCGCTGATTTTGTGGGCAACGTGACAAACCACGCCAGCCAGGCGCAGGATAATAACGACCAGCAGCAGCAGGGCTCGCAATCCGCTGCGGCCTCCGCGTCCGGCAATGTCGCCAGCAATAACGGCATCGCCAATCAGCTCAACCTTCAGAAAGGGAGCGCTGATATGACGGCCGATATGTTCGTGGCGCAGTCCACCTCTGACCTGGTCAACATCAGCTCCGACGGGCTCAGCTTCCTCAACACACGGTCTATCGACGGCACGAAGAACAACCTCTTCGCCCCGCTGACCGGCAGCGCTGATACCCAGCTCGGCCGCATCGGGCCCGCGGCTTACAGCGACCTCGTCGAAGCGCCGGGGGGCGTCTATCGCCCCAGCCCGCGCCTCATCAGTAACGTGATTCTCGACCAGGAAGAGTCCATTCCGAATGCACGGAATCTCTCGAGCATGGTCTGGCAGTGGGGTCAGTTTCTCGACCACGATATCGACCTGACACCTGGCCACGAGCCGGAAGAGTTCTTCCCGATTTCCGTTCCGACCGGCGACCCTCACTTCGACCCGTTCAGCGAAGGTGGGAAGATCATCCCACTCACTCGCAGCACCTACGATGAGAGCACGGGCACCGACCCGAGCAATCCTCGCCAGCAGCTCAACAAGATCACTTCCTGGATCGATGCCTCGAACGTTTACGGCTCTGACGAAGAACGTGCCGCCGCCCTCCGCACCTTCGATGGTGGCAAGCTCAAGGTGAGCGACGGCAATCTGTTGCCCTTCAACGAAGACGGCCTCGACAACGCGGGCGGCCCGGGCGACAACCTGTTCCTCGCCGGTGACGTCCGTGCAAATGAGCAGACCGGTCTGACCGCCATGCACACCCTCTTCGTCCGTGAGCACAACCGCCTCGCCGATGAGATTTCTGCTGCCAATCCGCACCTCAGCGATGAGCAGGTTTATCAGAAAGCCAGGAAGATTGTGGGCGCCTACATGCAGAACATCACGTACAGCGAGTTCCTGCCCGCCCTCCTCGGCACGGATGCGTTGCCCGAATACCAGGGTTACAACCCTGAGCTTGACGGCGCCGTCGTCAATGAGTTCAGCACCGCTCTCTACCGCCTCGGCCACAGCATGCTGACCAGCGAGATTCTCCGTCTCGATGAACACGGGAACGAGATCCCCGACGGCAACCTCTCGCTGCGTGACGCATTCTTCAATCCTTCACGCATCACCGACGAAGGTGGCATCGACCCGGTCCTCCGTGGTCTCGCCGCCCAGCAGATGGAAGAGATTGACGAGAAGATGATTGATGACGTGCGCAACTTCCTCTTCGGCCCTCCGGGATCGGGTGGGCTTGACCTCGGCGCACTGAACATCCAGCGCGGCCGTGACCATGGCCTGCCGGATTACAACACCACGCGAGTGGCTTACGGTCTCGCCCCGGTGAACTCGTTCAGCGATATCACCAGCAACCACGAGCTCGCCGAGAAACTTGAAGACACCTACGGTGACGTCAACAACATCGACCTGTGGGTCGGCGCACTTGCCGAAGACCACGTCCCAGGCAGTTCCCTCGGGCAGCTCCTCCAGGTCGCCATGATTGACCAGTTCGTCCGCCTCCGTGACGGTGACCGTTTCTACTTCGAGAACGACACCGGTCTGACGGCCGACGAGAAGCAGATGATTCGCAACACCGACCTGTCCGACATCATCCGCAACAACTCCGATGCGGACGGCGTCCAGCAGAACGTCTTCTACGTTCACTAAAAAGTAGTCTGGGCGCTCCGCGACCAGATTAAGATAAGAGTCTCTTTCGCCCTACGAACAGCGTCGATGATTTCGGTCATCGGCGCTGTTTTTTTGGGGTGCGTGGAAATCCCGTGCTCTCGATCTCCCTGGGAATCAATCTTCTACTCACAGCAGACGCCCGCGCTTGATCTTGTCTTTGCCCATCTCTTTTCGAATCTGATCGACTGCGCGATCCAGATCCCTTCTTTTGGTGTCCTCTTCTGAACCGAAAAGCGATAGCTGGCGCTCGCCCTGGGAAGAAAGTTGGGAGACACTGACGCCGAGGAGCCGTACGGAGCGTCCTGTGAGCTTGTCGTGATTGTGCAGAAGCCCGATAGCTGTAGTCGCGATGATGTCTGTGCGGTCCGTCGCGGCGTCCAATGTTGTGCTGCGAGTCGTGAGAGTGAAATCAGCGAACTTCACCTTCAACGTCACCGTCTTCGCCGTGAGACCGCACGAGCGAACCCTGGCAGCGACGTCTTCCGAATGCGCGAGAGCGACAGGCTCGAGCTGCTCCATGGATGCAATGTTACTCGAGAAGGTGCATTCGCTGCCGATGGATTTGGCTTCGTGGTCTGGCACGACATGCCGGCTGTCTTCGCCGTGCGCAAGCTGGGAGAGGTGTTCAGCTACGTTGCCGATACGGCGTTTGAGAACATCCACCGGAACGCGCCGCAATTGCTCGACTGTTCGTATGCCGAACTCTTCGAGGACCTTCGCCGTCTTTTTACCCACACCCCAGAGGCGTCCTACCTCGAGCTTGCCGAGAAACTCCAGTTTCTCGGCTTCCGCGACTTCCAGCAGACCGTCCGGCTTGGAAAGATCGGATGCCAGTTTGGCCAGGAATTTATTGGGCGCCACACCAATGGAAACGATGAGCTCCGTCTGTTCCTTCACCTTATGTTTAATCTTCCAGCCGATCTCTCTGGGCGAACCTAACAGCCTCAAAGAGCCGGTGATGTCCATGAAAGCTTCATCCAGCGCAAGCGGCTCTATGAGCGGCGTGAACTGTTCGAACACGCGGCGTATCTGCCTTGAGACGTCCTGGTACTTTTCCATCCTCACAGGGAGGAAAACCGCGTGCGGGCATCGCCTCTTTGCATGGGCGGTGGGCATCGCGCTGTGGACGCCGAACTCCCTTGCCTCATAAGATGCTGCCGAGACTACCCCACGTGATTCGGGCGAACCGCCGACAATGACCGGCTTGCCCCGCAACTCAGGATTGTCGCGCTGTTCCACGGATGCATAAAAGGCATCCATGTCCGCGTGAATAATGGTTCGTTCAGTGGTCATCTTTGACACGATTTTTCGCTGATGGTAGCATCATCTCACCTGGAAAGAATCCTTCCGTGAAGTCCGTGAATCGACATCCCTCCAATGGCGTTCCTCCAGATTAACAAGGATGGAAAAGAAGAGGTAATTGCGCTTCCGCAGGCGCCGTTCGTGATTGGACGTTTCAGCACGTGCGATTATCAGATCGACGATTCCGAGCTCTCGCGCCAGCACACACAGATTGAGTTCAACGACGGAAAATACTCCGTTCGTGACCTCGGCAGCCGCAACGGCACGATGGTCAACGGTGAGGCGATTATCGAGAAACCTTTGAAGGACGGCGACCTCATCCTGCTTGGAGTTACCGAGCTCAAGTTCAATGAAGGGGAGCCGCCTGCGGGGGGCGCGGAAGAAGAAAGCCAGCCGGCTTCGCAGGCCAGCGCGCCGACTGATTTCGTTCTTGCTGGAGTAGAGGGCGAAGCAGTTGGGGAAGAATACCTCATCGAAGAGCAGGGCCTCACGATCGGCCGTCGCGTCACTCAGACGATTGTCCTCGAGGAACATTCCGTATCAGGCAATCACGCCCTGCTGTGTGTTGAGGATGGCCATATCAAAGCCTATGACTGGGAAAGCCGTAACGGCGTTTTTGTTAACGACGTGAAAATCGAAGGTGGCCACATTCTGAACGAAGGGGACGTGATCCAGGTCGAGAGCACGAAGTTTGAGTTTCGCCGGCGGCAGAAGCCCAACGTGCCAAGCACCGATGTACTTCAGAAAGATATCCTCGGTAAGGAGGCGGACCTCGCGCAGCCACCGACTGTCGAACAGGTGGACAAAGACGACACACCAAAGATTGCTGAAAGTCAGGAAGCGCCGGCCGAACCTCAACCCGCCGCGTCGCAAGACCAATCCACCCCATCGCACGTCCGTGAGACGCCGGGCTCGGGTGTACCTGTAATGAAGGCGCCGCCCCCGGAAACACCGCTTCAGGAAACGCCTCCACCAAATCGGCCGGCCCCCTCCGTGAGCGTACGCCCCGATGTGCCGGCCAGCTCGAGCAGGATGTTTCTTAAGGCTGTCTTATTCGTCCTGCCGATCACGCTCCTCGCCGTATGCGCCTTCGTCTACGTGAGCAACCAAAAGGGCGGGGCGGGCCAGAGCGGCGGGGCGGCATTCCTAAAAAAATATAAAGAAGCCGGAATTGCTCTTGAAGGCGCAAAAGAGATTCTAAAGAACGAAGAACTGGCGGATCTCCAGATTCAGATGGGACTCGACCGGACCCGGGCCGCAATCTCCATCTACAATGAAATTCTCGGGATGAGCCTGAACGCCGGCGAGCGATCCATGGCGATCGAAGACCTGGAAGATGCGGCAAAGGCTCGTGCAGCCTTTATCAAAGCAGTCAAGTGATCTGCCGACGTCAGATCTCTTCGATCAGGACGACTCTTTCGATTCCGCGCTGGCGGACGATATCCACCTTGCCCTCACGTGCGAGCCAGCCAATTGCACGGTGCACGTTGGCTGCAGTTGTCTTGAGCGCTCTCACGAGCTGGGTGGGGCTTGCGCTGCCATTTTCAGAGAGGTATCGCCAGATCTGTCCGGCATCACCTCCGATGGAAGCGATCTTGTCAGTCATCGTCTTAGTCATGTCTTGAATTGCCCGAACTGAGCGTCTGACTTGAGAGAAAAATCAGACCAAAAGAAAAAGGGGTAGGCCGTTGCAGTGGCGGGGAGTCGGGTTCCATACCGGAAGGCTAACTGGTAAGATATTTCAACCCGCGATTGGATGCAAGACCAGCGCGACCGAACCGGAAACATTTTTCAGGAGATCTGATGAGCAATCAGATCAGCATCTTTCACAATCCGAAGCGTTCGAAGAGCCGGCAGACACTCCAACTGTTGAAGGACAACAACATCGATCCCGGTGTGATCGAATACCTCAGAGAACCGCCCGGCGCGACCGAAATCGCATCCCTGATTGGCAAGCTCGGGATCGAGTCATGCGAACTTTTGAGAACCAAGGAGAGGCCTCTCAAAAGACAGCAGCGCGGATGAGATCATCGCAGCCATCGCAGCAAATCCGATCCTGCTCGAGAGACCAGTCGTGGTGAATGGAGACAGAGCAGCGATTGGACGGCCGCCTGAGAATGTTCTCGGGATTCTATGAACCTAGCCAAAGATCACTACGTCCGTGCCATCCTGTTTGAAATTCAGTTCTTTCGGCATGAAGAAAAGTCTCAAAGTTGCGCGTTCGCAGGGGTGCTTTTCCGAATTTCGTTCAGTCTCGACCTCAGGCCAGTTTGAAAGATCCGGTCTTTTTGAGCAAATTCCCTGTTTGCAGTAGAGGCGAGACTCGACAGGGAGCATCATCTGCCAGATTCCACCCGAGGTACGATATGAAGCTTAGACATTTTTCTGCATTCGCACTTGCCTCCGCTCTGGCACTCATGATCGGTTGCGGGGGAGGAGACAAGCCCAAAGATGCCGTTAAGCCAGCGCCAAAACCAGCAGAGAAAATAGCGGCCGACACAGAGAGAACCGGTGAAGGAACGAAGGTCGAGAATGTCGAACCCCCGGTAGCGACCAAAGGCACGATCGGCCTCTCAGTGCTGACGCTCACCAATCCTTTCTTTAAGGTGATTGCCGACAACATGCAGGCCGAAGGGGCCAAACACGGCTACGAAGTATTGGTCAACAGCGGCGAGTTTGACGTCGCCAAGCAGCAGAATCAGATTAAGGACTTCATCGTAAAGAGAGTTTCCGCCATCGTGCTCTGCCCGTGCGATTCGAAAGCTATCGGCCCG
>JASLXP010000072.1 GCA_030740295.1 Planctomycetota bacterium | reverse complement strand
CACTCTGACCGTGCCGTATTCCGATCTTTCGAGCGGGAGGTCTCCACCTTCCCAGTCTTCCTCAGATTCAAGGACCTCTTCTATTTCACTGGCGCGCCATCCCTGCCAATCCTCAGTGAGGTCGATCGTCGTAAGCAAGATCCTCTCAGGAGTGTCCTGCGCCCTTGAAAAAAACAAGAAGAGTGTTTTCCCTTCAACAAAGAGTCCATTGTGGCGGATCCGAGGGATCATTTCTGGCCCGGCAGAAAAACCAGTGATTCCATTTTCCGACCTGTAGAAGATGCCACCGTCGACACTATTCATCGCGAAGGCATACCAGGCCCCCTCGTATTGGAATACTCGAAAATAGGACGTACCGAGAATCTCGTCCTCAGGCTTAAAGCTCAGTCCGTCATTAGTGAATGCAACATAAGAAACCTGCAAGCCGTGCTCACTTTCCTTAACCGGAGGCTGGTGGAAGTACATCCTGATTCGCTGGTGCTCTTCCTCGATATGGATATCCGGGCTTGCGATATGGCCTCTTCCAGGAGCGTCATCAAGATGCAATATTCCAGGGGTGTGAACCCTCCAGGGACCTTCAAGCTGATCGGAAAAAGCCATCCGGATGTGATCGTCGCAATGGTGCGCGAAATATAGGTAATAGCGGCCAAGTGGATTCTCGAGCCAATCGGGCACACGGATTAATGACGGCCCGTTGATGTTCTTGCCCACGTTGCCCTCAAACCCCTCAAGATCAGGATGGATGATGGGGTTTCCAGAAAGTCGTTCCACGCGGAAATGTGTGGCGGGAATCGTGTCTGCATTACTCATTATTTGTACCGTTCAGGTTGTAACAGACCATCTCGTCAGAATTTCTAATCAGCAACACACCATCGGCCAGAGAGGGCACATTCCAGGTCTTGGCGTTCAAAGCCTGGAACTTCGATATTTCATTCCATCCATCAGGGCTTGCCTCCACAAGCGCAAGTTGACCTTTCTCGCCCAGAATAATCAGCTTTCCATCCGCGTAAATGAGCTGGCCGTATCCGTAGCGTCCTTTCTTCCATTTCCTTTTGCCGGTCTCGACGTCCAGACAAACGAGAATCCCGTCGTCTAGTCCGTACACGTGGCCTTCATGGAAAATTGAAGAATTAAATTTGTTCTTCATCTGGAGGTTCGACCACATTTCAAGGGCGCTGAAAACGACCACTGTAGAATCGTTATCGTGTTTCACGATCTGAACGAGCGCGCAGCCTTTCCCATAGCCGGAGGAGATGAAAATCTGGCTGTCGCTGATGAGCAGGGGCTGTGCACAGTTGTTGTGGTATTCCGGCGCCCAGGGAAAGGACCACAGGAGCTTGCCAGTGCCGGGCTCGAAACCATTCATGTTGAAAGCAGAGACAGCTAGAATCTGCCTTTTCCCAAGCAGTTCCACATCCATTAGAGAGACGTATGCCTGTTTTTCTACTAATGCCTTTGTTATTAGTTTGCCTGTCAATTTGTCAAAACCAAGAAGTGACTCGCCAGACTGACCTGAATTAGTCACGTAGACCAGGTCTTCGACCACCAGCGGTGAGCCGGCCATGGCCCAATCCAGATTCTTCTCTTTGAGATCTGACAGAATATTAATCGTCCATACATGTTCTCCCGTGTCAGCTCTAAGACAGACCAGGTGGCCCTCAGCACCGAGCGAATACAGTAAACCTCCGTTCAAGGTCGGAGTGGCACGGGGGCCGTCTCCTCCTAATTGTTCCTTGAAATAGGCTTTGTACTTGTAGGCCCATAATTCTTTTCCTGTTCTGAATTCATAACAGGTGATCGCCTCGTATTCCCGCCGTTGTTCGATCGTGTACGCCTTGCCGCCACTTATTACAAAGCCTGCAAATCCAAGCCCTACAGGCTGTCTGTAAAGCTCTGGAGGGCCTCCGTTTGGCCACTTTTCCAGCAGATTCGTTTCTTTTGAATAGCCGTCTCTCTGGCTGCCGCGATACTCCGGCCAGGATGATCTGCTTTTCTCAGGTCTTGCCTCACGTTCTGTTGGCTGTTGTCCGGCTCTGTTTCTCTCAAGTCGGCTGAATTTCGTATCAGGACCCTCAAAATCGAAATAGGGTGTGAGATCGCCAAGTGTCTCCCAACGGCTTTTCAGGAAGTGCATGCCGATGACAGCAAACAGAATAAGACAGACGATTCCTGCCAGGCACCATCTGACAAGGCGCAGGATGGTTCGAAGCCCCCTTGCCGCTTCTTGAGCCTGGCCGGAGACACTATCAACAGGATTAGGCGTTTCTTCTTGGGACATCTATCTGACGGTCCAATCCTGAGGCCGGTTATAGAACAGAAAGGGGTGAATAGATACTTGTTCCTGCTTCACCTCGTTTCGGAAAGCAGACCAGATATCAAGCTGCCATAGCATGCACAGGACTGCTTCTTCATGACAATGTTTGTGAATGTCCTGTGCGATGGCCTGGATGCGCTCGGCATTGGGGCGAGCATTCATTTCACGGAATCGTTCCATTAGAAGATCGCTCTCATACCCCATGTAGTTGGAAGCGCCTTTCTTAGTGCGTGAACTATCCAAGAGCGGTGCAAGGTTTAATGTCTCGTCAAAGGTGTGAGTCATATAGGCAACATCAAAATCCTGCTCATTAATGACTTCATCGTGGAGATCCCTTTCGAGCTTTCTTTCGAGCCTGACTTCGAAGCCTAATTCTTCGAGAGTTTCCTGAAAATTAGTGCAGGCTCGTTCGATGTTGCGGTCGTAGCTTGGAAACTTCAGGCTGAACGACGGATTTGGGATTCCTGCCTGAGCGAGCATTTCACGGGCCCCCTTGGCATCGAACTGATAAACATCAACCAGTGGGCTGTATGCCCAGCTTCCCTTGGGGTACGGGCCAGACAGCAGTACGTGGGGCTGCCCACCTCGCCCACCACGAAATATCTTTTCAAGGACAGCCCTTCGTTCGAGGCCCATATTGATCGCCTGGCGAATCTCCTTCTTCTGGAACAGCCGGCGGCGGAAATTAAACGCAAGGAAATGCACCTTCCAGGTCTTGAACCTTCTCAAGTAGTAGTTTTCAGGCAGATTCGCAAAAAACTCGATATCCAGGGGCCTGAGTTCTACGCTTACATCGATACTGGTTTCCTTAGCCCGATCGATTTCCAGGGCCTGCCTGGCGGCCGAACGGTCGTGGTAGATTTTCAGGCCGATTCCGCTCAGGAAAGGCCTGTATGTCCTGTGAATCGGCGCAGGAGGCCTTGCGGCTAGGAAATAGCCGGGATTACGTTTGAAGAACAATTCGCTCTGTCCTTTGTCCCCAGAAGGATCCCTGAGGAACGGTCCGCTTCCGATGGGGGTCCTGCGAAACCAGTGTTTGGCAGTCAGGGCCACTGTTGCCAGATTCCCCGGAGGAAGAATCTGCAATTCCCAGAAACGTGGCTGATTTTGAAGAGAATCCGTTGTTCTCAATCGCAGGGAATTTCCATCCAGTACTTCGCTGGAGCGAATCCACTTTAATGACAGTGCTGATTTCGAGCTTCCTGCCGCGGCCTGGTCAATAACTCGTTTCAGATCTTCCGGAGTTACGCTTTTACCGGCAGGCCATGAAACGTCATCTCGGAGTTCGAGAACATAGTCATTTGCCTCCTCGCGCCTGGTCTTCTTTACGAGGTCTCGAACAGTCAGGGGGGCGCCAACCGCGTATTCCGGAAAGATATTAATTGAAAATAGTGCACCAAGGTTACGAGGCGGAGCTCTCAGCATGATTCGGACGCCATTCTCCGCGTCCGGAAGGATTTCCTCAATTTCAACTCCGTCTCGTTCCGGTGTACCTCTTTCTGCCAGTACGCGCCTTCTCTTTGCCGTATAGACAAGGTCTTTCGGGCTCACCGTATCGCCATTTGGCCAGTGAATACTCTTGCGCAGAGTAAAACGATAGGACCGATTTCTCTTAATCGTTCGCCAACTCGCAGTCATATCACGGAGCTGCATCGGAATATGGAATGGATACCGAGGCAGAATTTTAAACGAAAGTAATGAGAGAGGCTCGAAGAACTGTCGCGTCAGATGGATGCTGATTTTGAAAGGGTCATGGATGGTTGTCTTCCTGAAAAAACTAGCAAGAAATGGATCGAAATTTTCAGTCTCAGGATTCCTGATTGCATCAATAGTGAAATCCACATCGTAGGCGGTAATTGCTCTGCCATTTGGCCACCGATACTCCTTCTTCAATTCGAAGGTGTAACTGAGCCGGTCAATAGATGCGCTCCACTTCTTAGCAAGTATTCCAATCCACTTCTGGCCCCTTTCATCCAGGCTTACAAGCGGATGATACATAAGCTGGCCAAGGCGCTGCTCGACTGGTTTTTTGGCCGTTATAGCCTCAAAAGTCTCAGGATAGGTGATCTCCCCGATTCTCAGGGTCTGCTGTCGGGCGATGCTCGCGGCCTCCTTGTAACGGACTTCCCGCAGCTCGCGGCTGTATTTACGTTTCTGCTCATCGGACAATTGGAAGGCCAGAGACAACGCCTCTTTGTATGCAGCCTGTGCCTCAGCAAAAGCGTGCCTTTTGAATTGGGCATCTCCAAGTTTTTCTTTTTCTCTGACGCCCAGGTAGCCAGTGCCGGCACCCAGGACAACGACCGAGATAGCTATAATGATTCCGCTCTTTATTTTCATCCTTGAATGATCATCTGTTCATATCCGCCAGAGCTTCGTACTCGATGAGCTCCGGCAATTGATATTTGGAAGCAAGTAAGGCGAGGTTATTCGATACAACTTTGAATACAGAGCGTTGTTTCTCCTTTGAGGCTTCTTGATCCAGTTCCTGGATTGCCAGGCGATAATACTCCTCGGCCTGTCTGGCCTTATCCTTTTGCCTGGCGAAGTAAAGCCCCAGATTGCTAAGGAGCTTTGCCCGCTCTGCAGCCTGGTCTGAATATCTCATGATGGTCTGATGAAACTGGACCATCTTTTTGTCCCGATTGTCCTCAGGCAGCCGTTCTTCATAGCTCTCCCAGGGGATATCCAGGATGGCTGCCGGCTTGGTCAGATTGAGCCTTCTCTTAAGTTCTTCAATTCCGGTCTGAATGCCAAATACATTGTCAAAATTGAGCCACTCTGCGGCGAGGACTTCCCTGGCAGCCAGGTCGTTCTCCCCTAACTCAGACCAGATGTATCCAAGATTAACATGTGAGGGCGCCAACCCCGGGTCGACCTTGATAGCCTGAATGTATCTTCTTCTGGCTGAATTCAACAATCCCCTTCGGTCTTTCTGATTTTTGCTTATCAGGAAATAGTAATTCCCGATCAGATGGTATGGCAGACCTTCCGATCCTGAAAAGAACACTTTGGCGCCTGATTCAGCGTGTCTTTTCACTGCGCGAGTCATGTTTCGGTTCATCTCTTCATGTAGTGAGAAGTATTGGTCACTGAAATCCGTTTCAATCTCGACCCACTTTGAAACCCCTTCTCGGATAACATGGTGTGTGCCAGGCGGCAGGTAGAGACGCAACTTTTCGTTTGAAGTCCAGGGCTGAATCTTCAGCAATCTATGATCAACAGTAAGTGCTCTTGCTGTTGTAAGAATTTCCAGGTATGGCGATTTTATCTGTGCCTCTGGTTTTCTGGTCTCAGTTGTCTGATCGGAGGGCTTGGCTGTTTCAGCTTTGTCAGTATTCGAAGTGTTGAGATTTTCAGTGATCGGGTCATCGACCAGTGCGGTCCGTGCCGCGACAGTTGTTGTTGGAACATTCTCAGGCCGCTGATTGTTTGCCGGTCCGGATTTGAGAAACAGGTAAATTCCTGTTGCGGAGACAAATATCCCAATTACTCCCATGAGAACTGGCAGGAGCATCGATTGTGGCTTCTTCCGGTCTTTTACTGAGTCCGTCCTCTTGGGCGGATCGCCAAGGGATCGAGTTCCAGTGCGCGACTGAAGAGCGTGTTCAAATGCAATGAGATCCAATGTGTGATTGCAGCGCGGGCAGGGTACCTGGTCTCCAACGATGCTTCGCTCGATCTCTAATCCCGCTCTGCATTTCGGGCAGCGGATCTTCATAGCACGCCCCTTCTTCGCTTGACCACGATGACCACGGCGGCAACCACTATCAGTGCGCCAATACCCACCACTATCGTTGGAACAACTAATGCAAGAGGGCGGCCGTCTTCCTGTACGGGAGAGCGGTGTATGTTTTGCGGGTCAGGTGTTCCTGAAGAGCCCTGCGTTCCCAGGATTGTTCCATCGCCAAACAGAAGTTTCTGACGAGGATGATGCACGACGGGCGCAACATTTTCTTCCTTCAACTGCGGTCGTTCCAGTTTCTGGATGGCCTGCAGCCGGCTGGCGTAATCCAGAACAGCCTGACAGGGCAGTTTGGCCGGGAGCATATTTTCGTCGTAGGGATAGTAAAGGAGGTCATCGAGCCGGCCTGAATAGAAGTAAATGTACCCGGCCCAGGCAAGATAGAGAGTTCGATGAGCGTGAGGGTTGTGACGCTCTGTCTGCTTATACGCGATATTCAATGTCTGAAGTGCGAAATCCATGATCTGCTGGTCTTCAGTGGTCGAGGCATGAGTGAATCGCAGCCACGCCAGAGCCCAAATCCAGTCAACGTACTTTTTTTCGAATCTTGAAAGGCTCAGTTTTAAGTATTCTGGCTGTGCCCTCACCTGCCGCAGTCCAGTCTCCAGCCTGTATGCCCAGAACTCCGGCCATGCGCTATTAAATCCGGCCACAGTTGCAGCTCGTATCAGAGTCTCGGGATGGATATCTGTTTGGAGGTGTCGCTTGATGCTTGTTACTTCAGCACTGGTCCGGGACATCCATTCACTAATGCTTGAGACGTCTCCCTGACTTGCGGCCATGCCCGCGGAAGTGAGTACCTCTTCGATAGTGAGTGCTTGCTCCAACCTGGAAGCGGGGTCGGCAATCCAGTGCAGTGAGTTATAGAGCGGCAGCTTGAATGTGACTGTGCGATTAGAGAAATCGACGCTGCCGAGCTCAAGATGTTCCTGCGGTTGATTCATCGCATTCAGCACATCTTTTTCTGAGGTGTCTGCAAAGCTCGACGGTCTGAGATTCATCGCTCCATCTTTTTTGCACTTTCTGATTCTATCCAGGTTTACATCTGCCCTTTCCCGGAATGCGCCCGCTTGGGTTGCCTTCTGAAGCCAACTAATTGCCTGCCTCCAATTACGGGTTTCTTTTTGAAGGATGAGATTTCCGCTCATGTGATTCAGGCCAAGATAGAAACAGATCGCAGGGTCAGGTGTTTCGGTCTTCGTTGCATAGTGATTGAGCACCTCTCTCTGCAATTCCAGTGCAGTGCGTACGACGATACTTCTGGCGCATCGATCATCTAGTTCTGAGTTCTCTGAGGCGATGGGATTCATGAGGCAACATGTGCAAAACACTAACGTCAGCCGGCTCATCACGAATCAGTTTCCGAGGTGATTAAGAATGAGAACATATATTCCTTGTGACAGTCCCTTTGTTGCCGAGAAAGTCACCTCTGGATACCGGGCATTGGGATTAACTACCGGGGCGACGGCCGTGGTGTAGCGGCGATCATAGTCAAAAGCCGTCAACGGCGCGCCTTCACGATTTTCTTTTGAGAGCAGGCGGTAATAGCTCTCCTCGAAGGTAACGATGTTTTCCTGATTCTTGAGGGCAAAAAAGAAAAGCCGTTTGCTGTCCCTAGTCCATGCCGGGCCAGAGTGATCGAAGTTCGTTTCGACGACGACTTCTCTGGCAATCTGCCTTGCCGGGCCGCCTTCCGTGGGAACTGTCATCAGGTCGTATCTGCCTTTCGTCTGACCGGCCATGTAGAAAGCGATCCATGCTCCATCCGGTGACCATGCGGGGCTCATCAGCGGCTTCAGTTGCGGCGATACGACTACTCTTTCCGTCCCGCTGATCTGCTTCAGTACGAGGCTGTATTGGGTTCCTGCTTCATCTGCGGCTGTCTTGACGAATGCATAGCGCTTTCCGTCAGGTGACCATGCCGGGAATCCACCCTCTGCAAGCTGTCGGGGCTGCCCCGGGCTTTGAAGGTCGTCGAATTCAAAGAGCATGACTCGGCCTTCCATTTCATAAAGCAACTGGCAGCTCCCCTGGACGGTGATTCTCAGGTCCGGGTGCTTTTTGAGTTGTCTCGTATTCGTCAGCCTGCGTGTTTTCAGGCTCGTCGTGGCCAGGAACAGATTCATTGTCTGTTCAGGCCCGGCAGTACTGGCGAAACAGAAATCTGTAAGGGAGGGGTGGCCGCGCCTCCAGGCGAACATGTAATCATAGCTCTCCTCTTTCGGCAGAACGGTTCGGACCGCGCCTGTGGCCAGGTTGTCAAGAATCTCGATCTTGCTCGACTTCCGTTCGATGTCTGCCCTGACAAAGGCCAGCCTCTTGCCATCTGGCGAATAAACTGGTGCGTAGCGGTCATCCTTATCGCGCAGGAGCTCGATGAAGATGATGGGCTCTGGGCTTTCGGAATTGATCAGCCTTTCCAAAGTCTCAAGATCAGGCAGAGGACTTTCGTTCTCGCGAGGCTGGCCCAGGCTCGAGTGCCGTCCGATAACCGGACGGCTCAACTTAATGTCCTTGAATTCCTTGCCGACCGATTCTGCGGATACCGGCAGGCTGGCCAACAAATGGATGATTAATTGGTGAACGGCCCTGGAGGTCACTGAGTAATGAGTAATACGTAATACGTAATGAGTAAGAATGATCCGACAACAGTGCTTATTTTAACCGCATTGCAGACGCATCCCTAATCCTAAGGCTGCCTTCGGCCGCAACCGCAGCTACGATAGAAATACCACGGATGGCTTTGCCATCTTTGCCATCCGTGGTAATTATCTCCGCGCTGCGCGGAGAAGTCACACCCACAGACTCTATTGGGGCGACGCTGCCGACGGTCATTCTTCGCCCCGTAGACCAAGGCAACGTGAGACTTGCTTGTTCATTCTCCTCGTCTTTCTTTTCGTCTTAATCTCGAATTGCTCCTGGACAGAGATTAAGACGAAGAGAATGAACAAGCTTCATTCCTAACCGCCGTGCCTGCTATATCGCCTTTACTCTGCGCCCATCAGTTCTGTCAGCACCTTCACTGATTCATCCACGATCATGCTGAGGGCCTCCGGTGCCAGCTTAGATCCCATGCAGACATCGGTTTCGTATCCGCCGCCTTCGATGGCCTGGGGTGTTGGGATGTACCCGGAGTAGCCATTGGACATGTGCGCAACATAGGTGCGCGCGGCGGGGGACCGTCTTTTGATTTCGAGCTGGCCTTCTACGAACGGCTCGCCTGTCAAGACCAGGATGGCCACGTCGCCAATCCGGACGGCCTGCACTTCGTACTCGAACGTTTCGCGGGCGTTCACCAATTCTTCCAGGTCGAGCATGGAAGCAGCGTAACACCAGGCCCAGTCCACGCGGGTCTTCTCTTCATCCAGCCACATGGGCTCGGGATTTTCATCTATGAGCTTATGCGCGTTCTCGAACTTCTCGGAGGATATGTCACGGAAGGGGAGCTGAATTCTGCTGCTCTTTGAGCGGAGCACGGACGACGCACAGGGCTTCAGTTCTGCAAAGGTCTTTCGAGTGGTTTCGGTCAGGAGCTCGCCCATGCGATCTACTGTGTCGACTTGGGTGGGATCGAGGGCGTTGTTGTGATGAACGTTTCCGCAGCAGCCGTTAACGACCAGGGGCATACCGCCCTCGAGATCGGGCTCGACCAGATCGCACCACAGGCCGGGCCAGTCAGGGCAGATGTATCGTTGTGGATAACCGTGAGTCGGATGGCTGGTATGGTGAAGGATAAGCGCCACGGAGTTGGCATCTTCATCTTTCAAGGACAGCAGCCCGACTTCCGGGTCCGCCGGACCTTCGATGTGCAGTATCTCTTCGTTGGGCCGCCCGAACATGGTGGAAGAGCCGTCACGCATGACGTATCTGCGGTTGAATGCGACGCGACCATCGGGCCTGGCGCCGTAGGAAATCGAGACCGGTTTTGCCGAGCCTCTGGCCTCACGAACGGCCGCGATGATTTTCGGCAGCGCGTGTTCGGCATAGTCGTGAGTCATCCCGCGAAGCCAGGGATATTTTTCTGTCGCAGGCAGCCGTCCACTCAGCATCAATTTGCCGAGTGAGGGCGCGGAGTGAGTCTGCGTTACGTGAACAGCCACCGCCTCGAAGGGGATTCCACATTCTTCTTCAATGGTTTGTCGGACCTTGTCAGACCATTCGGTAGTCACTGCCAGCAGATCCATTGAAAGCAGGCAGAATTTCTCTTCTCCCTGCTCGAGGACGAGGGCACGCACGTAGATTGGATTTCGGATTTCCTCGGTGGGGCGACAGCGTCCGATGTCCCCATCGATCTGGGTACCCGATGCAGGGGTGATATTCTGACGGGCTACGCCTGCGAGAAGTGGGAAGTCTGACATTTTGTGGTTTGGCTCTGGTTGGATGAATGTGACTTTTTCAGAATGAGGCCCAACTGAATCTCAGCCCCGCAAGGTGGCTGGCAGCAGCCTGCCCCGAGGCAGCCAACAGGGCGGCTGCTCTGCTCAAGGCTGCAGCCGGCGCGGCAATCGTTATGAAGGCCTCTCTTTCCGCTCCTTCTCTCTTTCCTCCCATTTGCCTTTGAGGGGTCGTCCCTGGTCTGGTGTCGGGTCATTGACTTCGCCGTAGATGGCATGGCCTTCATGACCTTCAGGGAGGTATTGGGTGATGGGCGATCCTTCTTCGGTCACGAATAACAGGCAGTGGCAGTATTTGTAGACCTGCATGTCATCGCACGGGCAGATCCAGGTACGATGTTCGGTCTCGGCCTTCTTGTCCGGGTAAAAACGGCAGGGGCAAAGCGGCTTGCCGAGTTCATCGAGATTCTCGGCCAATCCCAGTTGAACGGCGTCGGTCACGGATTTGTCAGGGTGGGTGAATGTTCCTGACTTCCTGGTGTAGCCCGCTATCAATTTTTCGACGCGTAACATGCTTTTTTCAGTGGGTTCAGACTTCATTTTGTCTCCTCAGCAGTCGGGTTAAATGTGACCATCTCTTATAAATCAGCGTCCTTTGAATACAAGTCAGTCGAACTGTCTGTGGCAGCATTACGACCACGAGAGTTCATGCTCCGCGGAGCGCACCACTCGGAATTTGAAGAAGCGACCCCGGCCGAGGATGCGGTGGTCGACGAACGCTGGAGCGAGGGCCTGGAGCTACGTCCGGTTACCCGACGATCGTTCGGCCATTCACATTCGAAATACTCCCGGCACGGCCGGCAGCCTTTCCTGTCATGCTCCTGAATTCAGTTCGGAGAGCTGTTCATTCAGAGTCCAGTAATCGTAGATGAGCCCAATCCCGAATAGGCCGCCCGTGCAAAGGTAGAGGATCCCGGTCAGCCACTTTCCCATGTAGAACCGGTGGATGCCGAGGACGCCGGTGACGGGGATCGCCAGGAGTACCCACGCAGCGCTGTAATCACAGGGGCCGGCTGTGTAACGGCGGTCGGCGTCACGATCCAGCGAGGGAATGAGGAACAGATCGATCAGCCATCCGATCCCAAGCAGACCAAGAGTGAACAGATAGATCGTCCCAGAAATCTGCCGACCATAGTAGAAGCGGTGAATCCCGAAGAATCCAAATATCCACATGATGTAGCCGATACCTTTTGAATGAGTGTCGTTCATTGTGATGTCCTTGAATAGTGATTCATTCCTCAGCAAGCCGCCTGGCGATCAGAAGTCTGAGTTTCGGGATAGCCGCGAGCTTCAGCAGCTCTTTCCCCGTACCCACTGACGAGGCGACGATGGGCTCGACAGCATACCAGTACATGAGAGGCAGGTTCTTGTCAGACTCATCCTCTTTGTGCTGAATCAGCTCACGGGCGATAGGAGTCTTCTTCTCGAGGGGGAGCCGGTGGAGAGCAGACGCCAGGTAAAGACGCACCATCTGTGATTCATCTTTTTTTGCCATGTCGATCAGTTGGCTGTGAATCTCCGCGGAGACCCGGCGATCCTCGCATTCCAATTGAATGGCCCAACAGCGAATATATTCCGAATAGTGTTTCAAGAGTTCTCTGCTCCAGCTTTCGCTGATGCCGCCGACGACGTGAATGGCCCACAAGGCCCGGAGCTTTCTGGGAACAGACGTTTCTGACTCAAACAGGAATCGCAATTTCCTGCGGACACCTTCCATGTCCTGACCGGCAGCCGCGCGCTCCTGCAGCAATCGCCTCGCATGCCGGACAAACCAGTCATTCTTGTGGAGCTGCAGCGCGACCAAATCATCGCTGCTGAAACCGGAGATGTCCGCCTTCAACGGCCTGTGCCTGCCCCACGTCACCCGGTAAAGCCGGCCGCTGTCGCGGTGTGGCTTTCGGCCGTGGCATTCCCCGATGTCAGACCAGTCGGTCATGTACATTGCGCCGTCAGGCCCGAGGTGCATGCCCAGCCCCCAGAACCATTGGTCGTTGCCGAAAAGAAAATCCTTGCCGTGTCGGCCCACATAGCCTGAGCCCTTCCGCTCAAGGATGTCGTGGTTGATTCGGTGACCGTGGAGATTGTGCATGAAGATCGTGTTCCGATATTTTTCCGGCCAAGTGTCACCGAGATAGATCATGACTCCGGCGTGGGCATGGCCGCCCCCGGCAGCACCATGGTCGCCCTTCGCACCTCTTGAAGAGCTCCACGGCCCGCCAGCCCAGTGGATGTGGTCGCCGCACTGCTGCATGAATTCATACGTGTAAGGCGTCTTGTTCTTGTTCTTGTAACGAGACCCCGGAATGACATGCCAGAGGTGCTCGACAACCGTATTGCACATGAACATCTGGCCGTAGTCGTCGTAATCAATCCCCCAGGGATTGCAGGTACCGGTGCTCACCACTTCGCATTTCCGAGTAACAGGGTGGTATCGCCAGACCCCACCGGGCACGGTCGTGCGTTGTTCCTCAGGTGTGCCGGGCGTTCCAACTTTCGAAGGTGAGCTCCAGCCACAGAGCCCATACAGCCAGCCATCCGGACCCCACATCATGAGATTGAAAAGGTTGTGCGTCCCTTTGTGCGACCAGCCATCCAGCACGACCTGGGCTTCTCCGTCCGCAACGGCATCACCGTCCTTATCTGGAATAAACAGAGTATTGGGCGCGGAATTAACCCACAGACCGCCGAAGCCAACCTGTATGCCGGTAATGTAATTTCCCTTATCCCAGAACACTTTTCGGCTATCGAATTTTCCATCGCTGTTTGTATCTTCAAAAACCAGAACGCGGTCATTGCCCTCCGGCTTCCATTTGGGATACGAGAGATACTCCGCAACCCAGAGACGCCCGCGCTCGTCCCATGCAAAAGCGATGGGCTGTCGGATGTCCGGCTCCGACGCGAGCAACTCGACCTGAAATCCTTCAGGCAAAGTCATTCTCTTCATCGCTTCCACTGGCGGAAGCGGGCCTGTCTCATCTGGCTCCGAAAAACCTTCAGCCAGACATAAGAACAAGATGAGAACGTTCATAGATGGTTCGAACAGATTTGGGCAGCGCACGCCAGCGACACTTTAGGGCTCGACTTCCAATGCACAACTTCGCCTTTCAAGTCCCGGCTTGATTCAGCTATGCTGCCGTCATCAGTGCTTCAAGACGGCCTCTGATCCTTTCGAGTAAAAAAAAGCCAATGTCAAAATTCGAATTCGGTACTGCCACTCAACTGTACGAAGAATACATTCACCCTCGCGTCATCATCGGTCCGAAAGATATAGACCGGCTCAAAGAAAGCACGAGGCGCGGAGGCGGCAGACGGCTCATGAATGCGATGCGTGAAAAAGTACGGCCCCTGGTTGAAGTCGTGCTGCAGTCGGACGACCTTCCTGGCCTTGTCGCCGACTACAACCGGAGCCCGGAGCACGATGGCCCGGCCATCGTGGGCAATGTCCAAGAGATGGCTCTGGTTGGAGTGTTGGATGACAACACCGAGGCCATTGAAGCCGCACGGCGCGTCCTGCTCTCCGCGGCCGGAGCCGATCCACTGAGCCGCAACGATCATCCATGCCGGCGGGTGACCTATCTGGCTGGCCCGTTTTCCGTTGCTTATGACATTGTTGCGAATCATCTCAGCAAAAAGGATCGGCGGGCTTACGCGAACTGGATCTCCAAATCGGCCATCCCGCACATCCTTGCAGCCATTCCTCCAAACCTGTATTTCGCCGCGGCCGGAGCCAACATTCCCATATACGGGATGGAGACCGCTATCCCGGCCATCCTGGCTGTCAGGGGCGAACCGGGCGGACACACCTTCAGAAAGGAGCTGGAGCTTCTGATCACATTCCTGCAGGCGTCTCTGCATGCGGCCATCGGCGCAGATGGCTTTCCGGTTGAAGACATTGGTTACGGCACATCAGTGGCCCAGGAACTGATCAGCCGGGCTGACATGCTTCGACGTGCCGGCATTTATGATGCCTGGTCGGAGTTTCCTCAGATGAAAAAGTACGGGCGAGCCGTGCTCCACTTTGTGCAGCCCTGGGGCCGACACATGTCGAACACCGGAGACTTCATGGATACCTGGGGGAATCGTGAGTTTGGGCTGACGAGGGTTGCCACCGAGACAAACGACCCAGCCCTGCACTGGCTCACTGGCACACTTGCACATCAATCCGACTATGGAACGCCGAAAGAACAGGAGGACTTCGGCGATGAAATAATGATCCAGCCGGGACTGCGCGTTTCTCCAACCGCCATGAACCTGATGCTGCTTGATGAATTCCAGAAGCCTGTGCGGCCAAAGGCTTCGAGTGTCCCAACGCATTTCCGTGACCGAACGCGCGGGATTGTCAGCTTTCGAAGCGGGTGGAAAGATGATGACACGCTGGTCGTATTTGACAGCTCCCAACGTTCGCCCGCGTGCGCGGGTCATGACCATGCCAGTGCAGGCAATTTCACCCTCTCTGCATTGGGAGAATACTTCGGCATCGACTGCGGCCGTTACTGCAATGAGCAACAGGAACACAACGTCGTGCTCATCAATGGCAAAAGTGGCATCTCGCACGAGGGGCAATGGAAATCGACCCCGTATGCCGGTCACCTGCTGGACTATGTGCCTCACCACTTCTGCGATTTTGCCGCGGCGGATTCAGCCCTTCAGACCAGAAGCCTGTGGGCCAGGCGTTCCATCGGGCTGGTGAAGGGCAAGACTGGATCGGGGGGACCCAGAGGATACGTCTGGACAGTTGAAGATCTGAATCGCGCGAATGACCTTGCGGAATTCTGGTGGACTCTGAATACGCATCCCGACAATAAGATTTCAATCCACAAGAACTACGGGACCATTCACGGCTGCCAGATTGGCTCTGAGCTGGATGTGCACGTTGCCTTGCTCCCTGAGGATCAGTTTCCCGATTCCCATACATGCAAATTCATCAGGGACACCAACACCTGCCGGGCAACAGCCTACACTGGTGATGCAGGAAAAAGGCAAGACAGGTATGCCCAGCAGGGGGTCCACGGTTCGATTGCCGTGCGACCCAGGCTGATAGCAAAGGTGAAGGGCTGGAACGGCCGTTTCATGTCGATCATGCTGCCGCGTGACAAAGGTGCTCGCCCGGCAAAAGTGCAACAGCTCAAGACGCATTACGATGCCTTCGCGGTGAAGATCACTTTTGCGGACGTCGAGGACATCATCATCTGGGCTTATCACCACGGTCTGCTGGAGGCCGCGGATATCAAGGCTCGAGGGCAATGGTGCATCGTCCGCCGCAAACGCAAATCGCGGCGCTTGGTCGATTACGCCCTTGGCCACGGAACCAGCCTGGCATTGGATGGAAAACAGTTGATCTGATGGCCCGAAAAGAATGCCACCACTAATCCTTCAACCACGGCAGATCGCGAACGGGCCTTTGGCGAACGAGGCTGGATTGCGGTACTTCGATGGCCTCTGCCGCGTGCTGATCGAGGAGCTTCGTTAAACGTTCTCGGACTCCGGTGTATTGCGGATCTTCGGCCAGGTTTGTCAGTTCGGCAGGATCGTTCTGCATGTCGGCGAGAAAGACATCCTCGTCTTCTTTCGCAGGCTTTGCGCCATCCATGCGCATGTTTTTGTCGAGCCGGTATTTCCCGGTCCGGACGCAGCTTCTTCGCGGCCATCCCCTCCCACGGTACCACGGGCCTGCGCCGCCGTTCGGTCCCATGCGGCTGTCGGATTCACCAAAGCCAATGGTTGAGAAGATGGCCTCTGGCGCTGGCCCATTGAACAGGTTTCGGCCTTTGTAAGAACCAGATTCACTGATGCCTGCGAAGCCGAGCAGCGTGGTGGCCAGATCGAGGCTCTCAGAGATGTCGTTTCTTACCTGACTACTTTCTATGGCCTCCGGACAACGGAAGATGAGCGGGACTCGATGCGAGGTCGGCGTGAAGGTGTGCTTCTCGAACGCGCCGGTGTCGCCAATCGGATTCCCGTGGTCAGCGTTGAAGACAATGAGTGTCCGATCTGATTCCCCCCGAGCCTCGAGGAAGTCGACAATGCGACCGACCTGTTCATCGATCCAGGCAACCTGCGCGTAGTAGTGAATCCGCGCAGCATGCAATTGCTCACGCGCCATCTGTTGAAGCCCATGCACCGCGGCCACGCGCCTCTCGAACGCAGACGCGGTGTCAGGCATCGGCTTCGGCAGATCGAGATTCTGATTCTCGTAAAGCTTCACGAAACGTGCTGGTGGCAGCACTGGTGTGTGAGGCTGCAGGATGGAGACACGTACGAAGTAAGGCTCATCGATCCTGGAGAGCCATTGCAGCGTGTTCTCAACCACCTTGTCGGGAGGATACGGCTCATCATCAGGGAAGATCCCGCCGTTCATACCGCCGGACGGTGACCGGATCATCTGAACTCGCTCTTCACCAAGATGCTGCCAGATGGCCATTCCGCCGCCTTCACCGTCGTGGTGCTGGAAGACCTCCCGATTCGCATCAGACTCGGGCATCATCTGTCTCGGCAGATGAATCTTGCCAAAGTTGGCCGTGCAATAACCATGACGGGCGAATACCTCGGGAAACGTCTCTAACGGCCGCGGAAGTTGGAAGTCCTTCCAGGCACCTTCATTGTTATAGACGCCCGTCTCTTCCGGTTGGAGGCCGGTCAACACACAAACTCGCGAGGACACGCAGACCGGCGAATTGCAGAAATGATTCGTGAAGACCGTCCCTTCCGCGGCCAGCCGATCAATATGTGGCGTATGAAGCTGAAGCTGTTCATGGCCGTAACATCCAAGTGCGTCCGTCAGCAGTTCGTCGCAATAAATCCAGATAATGTTTGGTCGTTCAGTCATGTTTTTCTGATCGTTCGGCAGACAGCCTGGCGATGGATGAAGGAAAAGGACCTGGCAATGAACTGCCGGCTAGCGCAGACCACGCTCATGTAGTGACGCTCACGCTCAAGAAGGTCGCGCCCTCAGATTTCCTGCGGCCGCAGTCAGGCGGGAGAGCTTTTCATATGCCTCATCGATGGTCGGCGGTTCGCCTGAGTCAGGTGCAAATCCACAATCAGGATTCAGGGCGATGCGCTCAGGGCTGATGATCTCCGCTCCGGCTGCAGCGAGGCTCTCAATCTCTTCCACTTCCTGCACGCGCTCTCCTCGCACATCCACGACTCCCATGCCGATGCCGAGATGGCCAGGCAACAGAGACAGGTCGCTGGGATCGCCAGTGCCGGTGTAAGCGAATTCGAGATTGACTCGGTCTATCTTCACGTTCTCCAGGTAGGGCATGATGGGTTTGTAGTCGCCGGTAACGTCGCTCATTCGTTTGTACACGCTGTGGCAGCAATGCAGGTGGACCTCTGCTTCGAGCCCGCTCGCGATTTGGTTGATCGCATTTATGGCATCGGGGATCTGTCGTTCGGGATCCCAATCCTGGCGAAGGCGTTCATCGTGTGTCTCGCCTCTGTCCATGAGTTGCCGATCGCAAAAGTAAGTCAGCGCCGGATCATCGAGCTGGACGATGTCGATGCCCGCGGATGCCAGAGCCTGCGCCTCTGCAGAAAGGATCTCGACCAGGTGTTCCATAAAATGCTGCCGGGTCGGGTACGCTTCCGTGCTGAAGTCTTCGTGCCAGTAACGGGTCACGATCAGGAATGGGCTCGGCAGCGCGAACTTGGTCACACGCTCCGTGTGCTCGACCAGGAACTGCGCATCGTTGACGAACACTGGCTCGTTCGCCCCCATTCGTCGCACCACGACACTCGTAAACTTCTGCTCGCCCTGATGAGTGAATGGCCGGCACTTTTCAAAACCGCCGACTCGATTCAGATATTCCTGGATGTATTGGGTTCGGCGCCACTCGCCATCGCTGATGACGTCCAGCCCGGCCTGCTCCTGAATCTGGATGGCGAACAGGACCATCGAATCCATGGCGCGCTGGTAATCGGCCGCGTCCATCTCATCCCTCCTGGCAATAAGATCGAGAACTACTTTCGGCCGCGGCAGCGAGCCGATGGGGTGAGTATGAAACAAGGGAAGGGCGGATGTGCGTTCTGTTTTCATGGTCTTAACGTTTTCCTGGCGCGGGTGACTTCTTCAACCAATTGGATTCCACAGCATAGCCCTGTGAATGCAAACCGATTCAGATTAGGATTCAGGTGGAGCGAATGATTCTGCAAAGACCTGTCTGCCCCATCTGATACTGAATACTGGATTCTCGCGATTCCGATTCGCTCATGACCCCGGTTTCAGATTAGACGCAAGCAGAGGACTGAAAGCATCGAGTATCCAATATCCGGTATCGAGCATCGAGTATCGAGCATCGAGTATCGAGCATCCCGCATCCACATGACATACAGCCACCCTCTCTCAACAATCGACGTCAAAGACTTTGGTGCGGAAACCCTACGTATCGGTGACCTGAACGGTAACGGCGCGCCCGACCTGCTCTTTACGCAGAGCATCCATGGAACACGAGAGATTACCTGCCTCACCGCGACCGATATCTTTGGGAATGTCCTCTGGCAGACAGGAGAGCCTGCGACTGAGAACGGGCCTATCTACAGCGACCTGCCCGTGCAAATCTACGATTGGGATGACGACGGGCGGAACGAAGTACTCTACGTGCGCCAGGCAAAGTATGCGGAACTCTACGAAGAAGGCTGGGCCATTCAGCGTGCCAGGCGCTATGAAGGCGAGGCCACCATGGTCATCCTCGATGGCGAGACCGGCATGGAGAAAGATGCCTTTCCCATTCCAGCGCCCGCGGACGACTGCTTCCTTTTCGCCGACCTGACTGGTCAGGGCCGGCGTCGAGACCTGGTGGTTAAAGACCGCTACTGGAATCTGTGGGGTCTTTCGCATGCCGGGGAAGTCATGTGGCATTGGGAAGGTAGTCCGGGGCACTTCCCAGCCATCGGTGACATCGATGGCGACGGGCGAGACGAGGTCTTTGTCGGGTTCGCGCTCATCGATGATGACGGTCGTCCGATTTTCGAGAACGATCCGCGCACATCAGGACGCCGCGTTCGTGGTTCGGCTCGCGGACGGCTCGTGGCGGCTGCTGTTCGGGAATCACGGCATCCACTGCCTTTCGCCTGAAGGTAGAGAACTCTGGCAGCATCCGCTGAAGGAAGCTCAGCACGTTCTGGCCGGTCAGTTTCGGGAAGATTCAGAAGTGCAGGTCATGGTCCTCGATCGCGGCCACCCACGGGGCGAGTTCACCTCCCGTGCCATGCTTTACCTTTATGATATCGAGGGCAACGAAATCTATCGCAGGGAACAGCCGGACGGGAGCTGGGCCGCAGCCATCATCGAGATTGACTGGCTTGGAGGTGGCGCGCCGCTGTGCGTTCTGGCATACAGCCGTGGCCCGGAGGCGCCGGCAGCCATCATCAACGGCGAAGGCGAGATTCTGGAGACCTTTCACATGCTGCACACACCGGAACGCACCGGTGAAGAACGTGAAGCACATTTCTATTGCACCCGCGCCGACCTCTGGGGCGACAGCCGTGAGGAAGTCATCCTTTTTGGCTCAACCGGCGCATGCATCTATGCCAACACCAGCCCGCACGCCAACCCGACTCTCTACAACAACACCCTTTATCCCGGGATGTAAAAACTGGTTCGAGAAGCACTGTCGCCATGCTTTCCATCATCGTAGTATCGGGGTGATATTTCGTCTTTCTTTTACCCCAAAAGAGCCACATGAAGACTTACAGATTTGAAGGCATCAATCTCGAAATCAGCGCGCCCTTTCTTGTGGGATGCGCCGAGGGACATTTCTGGTTTCCTACCGTTCATCCGCTGGACGATTCAAACATTATCTGCGAGGTCGTGCTGAGCGCCGATGTGGCCCAGGGCGAATGGCCAGCATCTCTGTACTTGTCAAGAGACAGTGGCAACACTTGGGCCCACGCCACAGATATCGACAGCTACGGGCACACTTCGTTCCTGCGCGCGGAACATGAACTCGTGCTGATGCCTTACGAAACTTGGCCCCTCGAGCCTGGGGACAGGCGAAACGGCTCAGCAAAGGGAACGGTAATCCGCATGACGGACGATGGTGATGTCTCAACCGACAGAGTGGCGATGCAGTTCCTCGGATTTCCCAAAGACATCTCCGATTATCACAAGAACGAGCTCACACTTATGAACAACGGAAACATCCTCAAACTGAGTGACGGCTCTCTGTTTACCACCTTATATGGGAACTACGCGGGTGAAGAGAAGTGTTCGGCGTGGTGCCTGTCCAGCCCAGACGGGATCACGTGGACCTTCCTCAGTCTCATCGCTTCATGGAAAGACACACCTGGAGCGAAAGAGGGCCCGGACGAATCTGCCACGGTACGCCTGACTGATGGACGCCTGATGTGTGTCTACAGGATCGGAAGTGGAAGAGACCAACTGTTTCATAAATCCGTCAGTGCCGATGAAGGCCAGAGCTGGTCCAAACCAGAGGCAATCGCAGGCGCCTGGTCGGTTCAGCCGCGGCTTGCATCTGTTGGTGATCATTCGATTCTGCTGGCTGGCGGCCGTCCGGGACTGTTTCTGTGGGCAAATGAGGATGGCACCGGCGGAGACTGGCAACGCATCAGTCTTGCTGCCCATCACAACGAGCTTTTTGACGACCCGGCATTCCATTTTGAGGAGGAGGTCTGTTCGGGAGAAGGCCGCGCCAAACCTACTCAAACGACTTCTTACACGGGGCTTGCAGCCATCAGCCCGGATGAGGCCATCCTCTGCTACGACCGCCTCGCCAATGGTTGGGATGCTGCGCCGGGCCCGTGGGGCCAAAAGAGCGCGGCGTTTGCAGTGCGAATTCGGGTGGCCTGATTCTTCGCCTACTTCGCATTCTCCAGCTCTTCAATCGTCTTGGGCCAATCGCCTTTCAGAAGGCGTGACGGAGATCACCCGGCTCTCAGTTCGTTTATCAGTATCGTCAGATCTGACGGGATGGGCGCTTCGAAGGTTACCTCTTCGCGAGTCGCCGGATGCTCGATTGTCAGTCTCCAGGCATGGAGTGCCTGGCGGCCGAGGGTGAGATCGATTTCGTTCTTCTTGTACCGGCCGGAATAGCGATCTTCGCCATACATGGGGTGGCCGATGGATTCGAGATGCACGCGAAGTTGGTGAGTGCGGCCGGTCTTCGGCAACAGGCTGATGGCCGCACCGCTTTCGAATTCTTCAAGAACCGTGTAGCTGGTCACGGCCTCCTTCTTTCCTTTGGCATCCATGCGGACGCTCATCGTATGCCGCAGGTAAGGGTGATAGCCGATTGGGCTGTCGATGATGCCTCTGCTTTTTCTGGGCTGGCCCTTGATGACTGCGAGGTATTCCTTCTGCGTTGTGCCGCTTGCGAACTGGCGTGATATCAAGCGATGCGTTTCCGGGTTCTTTGCCAACACCATGACACCGGTCGTATCTTTATCCAGGCGATGCACGATGCCGGGGTTGTTTTTTCCGGCGTCTTTGTCTGTGCCGAACAGATGATAAATCACCGCGTTGGCCAGGGTCCCTCCATAGTATTTTTTGCCCGCGTGGCAGGCGAGGTCTCGGGGCTTGTTAATGACCAGGATGTCCTCGTCTTCGTGAAGGATGTCCAGCTTCATCTTTTCCGGTTCAATCACACGCTCCGGCAACTCCGGCAGACGCATGTGGATGCTGTCGCCAACATGGATTTTCTTTGAGGGCCGCACGGCCTCGCCGTTGACTGTAATCTCGCCCCACTTGATGAGCTTCTGAATGTACGTGCGGGAAAGATACCCGAACCGGCCAAAGACATGGTTGTCCAGCCGTATCTGTGTGGGCTGGGCACGAATTACCAGGTCGTATTCCCTGTATTCAAGATTGTCGAAAAGATGGATGGGAATCTTGCCCATGCTGTGCCCGTAAGGAATATGTAAATCGATATGTCGACGCTTTAGCTGTCATCATTCCGGCCCAAGTTGATTACCGGCCTCGAGCTGATGGCCCCGAAGGAAGGGGCCGATATCCATCGGCTTCTTCCCCGCCGGCACAAGACGGTGAATGAGAAGGTCTCCGTCACCCGTCGCGATGAGGAGGGTATCACCTCCGGCCTCGAGGATGGTGCCCGGTGCCGCGACTGATCGCGTTGCACCCAAAGATGCCTTCAGCACGGTGAGGCGCTGGCTCTGTTTTTCAGCAGGATAAAAGGTATACGCGCCCGGCCAGGGCGTCATGGCTCTGATGTGTCTGCAGATGGCCTCGCCGGGCTGTGACCAGTCGATGAGGCCCTGTTCTTTCTTGAGGGAGCGTGCGATGGTCGCCTGCGATTCGTCCTGAGCCACGAACTGGATCTGGCCGGCCTCGAGCTTATCGAGGAACTCTACAAACAGGTCTGCACCCATGAGAGAGAGCCGGTCGTGGAGTTCTCCTGCAGTTTCGTCCGGGCCAATCTGAGTGGTGACCTTGATGCCCATTTCACCAGCGTCCATCTTTTCGACCATACGGAAAATGGTGAGCCCGGTTTCAGGCTCGCCGTTCCAGACGGCATAGGTGATCGGGGCAGCCCCTCGGTATTTTGGAAGGATGGATCCGTGCAGGTTGAACGAGCCGAGCCGTGGCACAACGAGAAGCTCATTGGACAGCTTTTGACCGTACGCAACGACGGCGAGGACGTCCGGCTCATGCTGTCGAATATGTTCGATACTCTCAGGGGCACTGACCTTGACGGGCTGAAAGACGGGGATGCCCAGCGCAGACGCTGCTTCTTTTACCGGCGGAGGCGTAGTCTTTTTGCCGCGCCCACTCTGGCGGTCGGGTTGGCAGATCGCGAGGGCGACCTCGTGGGAAGAGGCAGCCATTGCTTTGAGAGATGGCACAGAGAAATCAGGCGTGCCTATGAAGACGAGTTTCAAATTATGGGGTGTTGGAGTGTTGGAACTGTGAATCTTGAATCCTGATTCCACTGATTCCCGATTCCTCCCCCTCGCTTACGTTGCTGCGCTGACGGAGGCCACCTCGAATTCAGAGCCGCGCTGTTCGTTCAGGAGTTGCTCCAGGAGGCGTCGATCGATACGGGTGCGCATGCGGACGTGGCTGCCTTCGAATTCCTGCTGCAGGATGTCGCTTCGGTGGGCGAGGGTTGAGAGCAGTTTGCCGTTGGCTGCGCTGAGGACCAACTCGGCTTCGACGACGAATTCGTCGTAAATGGTCAGGACGGTCTGGCGAAGATCGTCGATGCCCTCTCCTGTTGCCGCAGAGAGGAAGACGCTGTTCTCGTATTGCTTTTGCGCGGCCTTCACGTAAACGACGTCCTGGACATCGTCGGATTTATTAAAGACCATCAACTGCGGCTTGTGTGAGATTTCGAGCTCTTCGAGCACTTCATTAACGGAACTGATCTGCCGCTCGAACTGAGGATGTGCCGCGTCCACCACGTGCAGCAACAGATCGGCATTGGCGGCCTCTTCGAGAGTGGCGTGGAACGAGGCGACCAGGTTGTGCGGGAGACGCTGAATGAAACCGACGGTATCGCTCAGAAGAATCGTCTTACCTTTGGCAATCGGCCATACACGAGTGCGGGTGTCGAGGGTGGAGAAGAGCCTGTCTTCAACGAAGACGTCCGACTCGGTCAGCCGGTTCATCAAAGTGGATTTACCAGCGTTAGTGTAGCCAACAAGTGAGACCTGAAAGACCTCTTTGCGCTTGGCGACTTCACGCTGTTTGCGTGCTTCGATCTCTTTGAGTTCTTTACGCAGATCAGTGATCCGTTTGCGAATCAGACGGCGGTCCATTTCGAGCTGTTTTTCTCCGGGGCCGCGTGTGCCGATGCCGCCTTCATAAGTATCGAGGTGAGTCCACATCCTTCGCAGTCTTGGAAGCAGATACTGCATCTGCGCCAGTTCCACCTGCATGCGGGCCTGGCTGGTCTGGGCGCGAGTGGCAAAGATGTCCAGGATCAGCTCAGTACGGTCGACGACTTTCGTGTCCGTCATTTTTTCCAGATTTCTGATCTGGGCTGGGGAGAGATTGTTATCGGCGACAATGACGTTGGCGTCGTTTGCACTGGCCAGTTCGCCGGCCTCTTCCGCTTTGCCTTTGCCGAGGAAGTAGGTGGCGTCCGGTTTCTGTCGCTTTTGCGTAACGGCACCAACGACGGTAGCGCCTGCAGTACGCGACAGCCTTGCCAGCTCTTCCAGAGGGTCTTCGTAATCGCTTCGGTCATCATCCGGCAGGAGCACACCGACCAGAATGGCCTGCTCCGTGAGAACCGAAAGCTCGGTTCTTTCAAGGTTACTCAACTTCCTTGTCCCCGTTCTGCACTTTTCTAATCATCATGCACTGATGCGGCAGTGCGAATTCGATGCGCCACCATTCATCACTGCCAAGTTTCTCAAATTCGAAATCCGAACCTATCTCCAGATCCAGATAAGACCTCAACCCGTTGCCAAGATCGAGAATCCTTCCATTCCAACGTCCGCCGACCAGTTGATCGACGCTGCCCAGTATGAGCCCGTTCGCCCAGCCGGTTTCGACTTCGTATTTGTTCGCTTTGCCTTTTTGGGCGTTCTCAACAAGCGAATGGAGGATCAATTCGACCGATTCTCCGGCCCGAATCTCCCCAAGTTCCTGCACATCACCCACCGACAGCTCGACAAGGATTTCCTTCCTGCCGACTTTGCAGCGTAGCTGTTTGCCTCCTCGCTGTGGCAGAATAACGCGACTTACCAGTATTTTGGCAACGTCTTCTTCTCGAAAAGGCCCTAAGGGCATAGGTAAAACCTGAATCTGATGAAGTTCGGGGCAGTTATCCTGCTTTGTGATCCAAATGCGAGAGAATTTTGATAAAAAACTCTCGGATTACCACCAACAGGCGGGGAATGGCACACCTGCCAGACATGAGCGATGGTGCCTCTAATCGGCCCTCCGTTCCCTGATGAGGTTCTCGATAACTTTTGTCAGCTCCATCATGGCAATGCCTGGGTGGTTGGGCCTGCCTTCGGGGGCCTTATCGGTCAAGATGGAGATGAACTGGGCAATATCGTCAGGTGCTGAATCGGGAATGACGAGGGGCTTGCTGGTGTGCTGAAACATAAGTTGCGTCTTGTCGCCTTTGAAAGGGTATTCGCCAACGATCCCGAAGAACAGGCATATACCTAATGAATAAAGGTCAGACCGAATGTCAGGATCTCGACCTTCAATGACCTCCGGGGCCATGAAATGAGGTGTGCCCACTATCACGCTGGTGGTGGTTGTCTCATCCCCCTGAGATCGTTTGGCAATCCCGAAATCGGCCAGTTTTGCGCATCCGTTTTTCTCATCAAGCATGATGTTCTTTGCGGAGACATCACGATGGATGTAGCCGGCCTCGTGAACGGCCGCAAGGGCGTTCAGGATGTCCCCGATGATCAGGAGCACCCGCAGCATATCCCGCTCCTTACCCTCTCTGACGTAATCCGAAAAAGAAGGGCCTTCGATCATCTCCATGGCATAAAAATAAGTGCCGTGGTGATGGCCGGCTTCGAGCACCTTTACGATATAGGGGTCATCCACTGCATGGGCATACTCAGCTTCCCTGAGAAAGCGTGTGACGTATTTCTGATTCCTGGTTAATTCCGGTG
>JASLXP010000071.1 GCA_030740295.1 Planctomycetota bacterium | reverse complement strand
CGAACACCGGGTGTTGTTCTGTCGCTCATTTCCAGGTGGCTGACGGTGATTGAAACAAAGAGGATTACCTGAAGTCCCGACCTTAGCAGACTCTTGAATATTCATGAAATCGTTGCCCTTCCCGGCAGTTATGATTCTGTGCATTTTGGATTCAAGCTGCGGGTCCGCATTCGTAGGATAGGCGTCCCCGGCCGTCTCTTGCAGCAACTCCAGACGGGCGCGGACATTGCCAATACAAAGTCCGAAAAAACTCCTTCGCCTCGGACCACCAGCCGCTTCCTAACAGCCAATAGGCAGACCTATGCGCTCGAATATCCACATGACCCAAGTACAGCCCACAGCAAATAGCTTCACGGATTTAGCCCCGGAGGGGCGGAAACATGTAGCCTGGGGCGCAAGCCCCAGGATTCGGAAGTTTCGGCAAATCCAGCCCCGGAGGGGCGAAAGCAGACTCCCCAGAAAGGCCACTTTCGCCCCTCCGGGGCTGGGTTTCGTCTTTGCTCTTCAACCCCGGGCTTGCGCCCGGGGCTACATGCTTTCGCCCCTCCGGGGCTACAGAAATCTGTCAAGCTATTTCCATTTCGCTGTACTAGCCGCTCTGTTTTTTCCCGTCGCGCTCTCTGCCCAGCAAACCAACAACCACGTCCTGCGCGCCGTGCCAGTCTCCATCCCTGTAAAGCTCGACGGCGATCTCGCCGACTGGGATCTCTCCGGCGAGATCCTCATGTGTTACGACATGGACATGCTCCTCGAAACGAACTCCGTGCGCGCGGCCGCGATGTATGACAACGAGTACCTGTACGTGTCGTTCCGATTCAAGGATCGCTCGCCGATGGTCAATCATGTCGATCCGGAACATTCGCTCGGGTCGGGCTGGCGATCGGATTCCGTGCAGCTTCGCATCTGGACGGATCATGAGAAGCCTATCGGTCCCGGCGGCGCGAGGGTGACGCATATTGATTGTTACTGGTTCACCGATGGCAATAGACCGACCTCGCTTATCCAACATCATGACATGGGACGGCGGAAGGAAGGATTCGAAGGCCGGGTCGAAGAGGCCATCGGCAACGGTGTGAACGCGGCGTTTCGCAAGCACGAAGACGGCAAGGGCTACACTCAGGAAATGCGAGTCACCTGGAAGCATCTGCGCCGGGATGGTCGGCCCTACAAGCCAGGCGAAATACTGCGCATGGGTTTCGAATGCTTCTGGGGAGATGCCACCGCCAAACGCTGGTACGAACACCGCCTCACCGATCTGGTCAATGCGGACAACCCTCAACGTGAATTCTTCTGGACGAACTACCGCGCATGGGGCCAGGTGAAGTTCATGGACCGAGGGAAGCTCGAAGCTTCGCCGTCCATGAAGCAGCTCTCGAAGGTCGAGGAGCTCAGACGCCTTCGTTACAGCACCAGTGGCCCCGTGGCCATTGAGTACGAATTGCTGAAAGACAGCTCGGCCACTCTCGTGATCGAAAGACCAGACGGCGAGCGCGTGCGAAACCTCATTGCGGATTTTCCGCGCAAGGCGGGCAAGAACACCGATTACTGGGACGGCGCCGATGACAGCGGCCGATTGATGGAGCCCGGCGAATACCGCGTCCGAGGTCTGACTAACGAAGGTTTCGACCTGCTCTACCAGTTTTCGTACGGCTCGGCTGGTGACCCTCCGTGGCCGACATCGAACGGCAAAGGCTCATGGCTTTCGGATCATTCGATGCACGTCGGCGCGGCATCGGATGGCGAGCGTGTCTACTTTTCAGCTTTCCACTCAGAGGCGGGTGATACGGTGATGGGGCTGAATCTTGAAGGCAAACGGCAATGGGGTCTGGGGCGCATCGACGGCGGCATGCTTGCCCGGCATGGCAAATATCTCTACATGCTTCAGGGAGGTGTTCACCCAACTCACTATCGCCCGGGGGAACTCCGGCTGGTCCGTATCGATCCGAAGACCGGAAAATTCGTCTCGTTTCCGAACAAGAAAAATGAGGTCGTCATCTTCAACTACCCAAAGGATCGCAAAGTCGAAAAACGGATGTCTGAGGGCGCTACCGTCGCGGCAAAGGCATACGACGCGGCGTGGTGCAGAATGGAATCCATGGGGTTGGCCGCGAACAGAAAGTATCTCTTTATCTCGCTGTTCTACGAAAACAAGATCCTCGTACTGAATCCGGACAATGGGAACAAGGTCGCGGAGTACGATGCCCAGCGGCCCGCGGGCCTGGCGACGGATTACACCGGAGCACTCTACGCCGTTTCGGGCAAGACGATTCTGCGGTTCGACGAAAAGGGGCGATCGACACTTTTCATCGACAGCAACCTTGATGCACCTGTGGCCATTGCTGCGTCCTCATATGAAGTGTATGTCTCAGACTGGGGCGCCTCGATGTGTATCAAGGTCTTTTCACGGGATGGCAACTTTGTCGGTAATATCGGCAATATGGGCGGGCGCAGCCTGAAGGGAGAATACGAACCAGAGGGATTCTTCCGACCATGGAGCTTGGCCACGAGACTCTATTGGAAACCACCTTACAGAGAGAACGAAAGAAGATTGCCTGACGCTACACGCCTCTGGGTCGTCGAACATGACAAGTCACCCAAACGTATCAGCCTCTGGAACATTCCTTTCAGGCGGAGTAAGCGATTTAAGGCGGAGCTACTGCGCGAGTTTATCGGTCCCGGCTGGTACAACGGCACGGAAAACAATGTCAACGCGCTCAATCCGAAACAGGCATTCAGCCTCGGCAACATTCTCGAGCTCGATTGGAAGAAAGGACGCTGGCGCGTGACGGACACGCTCTGGCGTCCGACGAGACCGAAAGCGCTGCTCGGCCCGCGCGGCGAGGGTATGTTCCATCAGGTGGTCAAAGTGAAGAGGCGCCAGATCCTGGTCTCAGCGAAGAGCGGCACATTTGTCTGCATCTCGGAATTGGAGAAGCACGGCGCAAAACCCCTGGCCGCGCTCGGGCACATCAAGGCGTTCATGAGCGAGGGCGGCGAGCTGCCGGAAGTTCTGCTGAAGAATCTCTGGGACGATCCGAAGATGCTCGAATGGGCCAGGAAAGAAAAGCCGGCCCTGTTCACCGGCAACGTCATCCACAGGTACCGTCTGCTGCACGACCTCATATGGCGGGCCCGGCGCCGCAACAAACCCATGCGAACCGAATTTATCTGGACCGACGCCAACGGCGACGCGCTGGTGCAGGACGAGGAGCTTCAGTTCTTCGCGCCGGAGGAAATGAACGGCCTCATCCTCGGCGGGCCGTGGCGTTTTGCGTTCAGTCCCGACCTGACGCTATACCCGGCCCTCGAGCAACACACCGACAGGCATACCTGGGCCTGGAGGATGCCTGTCGAAGCATGGAACACAGCAGGCGCACCGGTCTACAATCCGAAATCAGCAGTGCGGATCATTCACACGAAGCCGCTGCACTTCCTGAACAGCGCGTGGGCCGATTCAAAAGGGAGCGTGCTGCTGAATCAGTCGCCGATGCAAATGCACGACAAAAGCGGCAGGCAACTCTGGCATTACCCGAACCGATGGCCTGGTGTCCACGGCTCCCACCGAGCGCCGAAGGACAGGCGTGGTCTGCTCATCGGCCCATTGAAAGTGATCGGCTCTGCCGAAGTCGATGGGCTTGGCGAAGTCTTCTGCATGTCCGGCAATCTCGGTAAGGGATTCCTCATGACCACTGATGGCTTTTATGTCGGAAGCCTTTTCAGCGATGCCCGAAGTGCGCCTGATTCGTTGCCCGATGTGCCTGTGCGAGGGATGTCCATCATGCAGACTACCGCGGGCGGGGAATGGTTTGGCGGGGAGTTCTTCAGGAATCCCAGAGACGGGAAGATCTATCTCGGCAGTTCTGCCCTGAATGCGACCAACATCTCCGAAGTCGTCGGACTGGAAAAAGTGAAAAGGCTGAGACCTAATCCAATCACCCTGTCCAAAACAATGCTCGCAGCATGCAAAGATCATCTGGTCGCCAGGCAGAATGAGTCTGCAAAACCAAGGGACATCCAAATCCATCTGCCAAAGCAGGCACTCAGTGGAAAGGCACCAACGATTCACCAGTTGAATTGGACCACGGAAGCCAGATGGAGTTTCGACGGCCGACACGCTGCCCGTGCAACCTGGAGCTTCGATGACAATTTCCTGTATGTCGCCTTCCGGGAAGTGCTGGACGATACACCTCTCATCAACAAAGGCCCAGATGCCACACGCCTTTTCAAAACCGGCGATGCCTGCCTTCTGGAACTGCGCACTCAACCGGATGATGACTCAAACAGCATCATTGCCGGCGACTTGCGACTGCTATTGAGCGTCTTCGAGACCAAGCCAGTCGCGGTCGTCTATCGCTACAAAGTTCCGGGCACAGATAAACCCTCCGAGTTCAGCTCGCCTGTAACGACCACAAAAATCGACGTCATCAAAGTGATCGAAGGCGCAAAGTTCCAGGTCCGCCGCGGTGCCCAGGATTACGATCTGAGCGCAACCATCCCCTTCGAAGCGCTTGGTTTCAAACCAGCGAAAGGCAAAAGCTACCGCGGAGATTTCGGTATCGTGTACTCCGATAAGCACGGAAAAACTAATTCCCTGCGCATGAACTGGTCGAATCTTTTCACCAGTATGATCAGCGATCTGGCTCTTGAGTCTGTTATCGAGCCGAAACACTGGGGGTGGTTCCGGGTGAAAGATTAAGGGCAGACTTAATAGCCAGCGCTGAGACAGATGAATTGGATGGGCATCGGTCAGGTCCTCTGTGCAATGACATGTCTTCTTCAGTAATAGGCCGGAGCGTTCGTAATAGAGGCCAGGTTCTGGGGAACGGATTTCCTATTGTTGGTGCCCAGAGGAAGTGTCCCCGCGTACTTTTACTTCGCCTCCACGTTTTCCGGATCGATGACCCTTATTCTGATGTTCCGGAATGAGACCTTGTGCCCGTGATCCTGGAAGCCGATGTGGCCTTTGGCGAGTTTGGCGAATGCGGGCCACTTCTTAAATTTGCTCTTGGCGATCCGAGCTTTCCAGTCGTCGCTGCCGATGGTGTACTCGCAGGCCTTGATGCCGTTGAACCAGTGAACGCCGTGATTGTTGACCAGCCGGATTTTCACGTGATTCCAGCCATCGGGATGGATGACCTTTTTGCCCTCAAATGCATAGAGTCCATAAAAGCCTCCAGCGGCTGTGCTGCCCTTTCCCGCGTTCCGTTCGATCTGCATTTCCGGGGCAGCAAAATAAATCGCACCTTTCTGTGATGGATCGACCCTGATGAACAGGCCGCTGTTGCCGGTTGTCTTCCATTCCAGAGAGAGCTCAAAATGTTCGAATGCTTCCGCGGTGTAGATATCGCCGCCGCCTTTCTTTGAAAGCTCGATGGTGCCTTCGTTGACGACCCATTTGTCAGCCTTGAGCGCTTTCTTTGTGCGCCAGCTATTCCAGCCCTCGAGGGTTCTGCCATCGAAGAGTAGTTTCCAGCCGTTGGCCTTCTCCTCCTCCGTGAGGGTGGGAGTGGAGATCTCAGCGGGACGTTCCTGCGCGCAGATGGGAGCGATGAGGATTGCTGCTACGAGCAAAGATATTGTCCTGTTCATGGATAGGCTCTCTTCAGGTGTGGAATCAAAACAGTGAACGTTGTTTCAGGAACTCTAAGCCCGTCCACGATCTGCCGAATCCAGGCCGAGCCATTTTAACACTTTCCAAAGGTGGGCCATTTCCGTCAGCTCTCCTCCATCTCCCAGGCCCAATCCAAAGTCCAGAACTTCAGTTTTCCCTCGGCATCTCCCGACAGGAAAAACTCATCGTTGGGGGAAAACTTCAGCGCGGTGATGGCTGAGACGTGTCCGCCGAATGTCCACAGCTCCCTGCCGTTGAAGAGGTCCCAGAGCTTGATACGGCCGTCCTTGCACCCGGCCACAGCGGTGCGGCCTTTGGAATCGATGGCCAGGGCGGTGATGGGTTGCTCGTGCGCGGTGAGGATCTTGATGCGTTCACCGGTGTGGGCATCCCAGAATTCGAGGTTCGTCGGGATGGCGCCGTTAGTGAGCACTTTTTCGCCGGACGGTGAGAGGCAAACGACCATGTCTTCAATGGACGGCCTCTGCAGGTTGAATCGCTGTACTTCATCACCAGTTTCAAGCTTGCCCAGAAGCGCACCCTCAGAGGCGCTGATGGCGAGAAAGGTCTCGCGGCTGGCTGAAAACAACACCATCTTCCACGGCGAATCGAGTTGGGTGATGAGCTTGACGTCCGTCTGCGGTTCGAGCCTCCAGTGCTCCAGTTCGCCAGCACGGCTGAAGCTGAAAAAGCCGGTGCCCGATTCATCGAGGCACAGTTGAAGAAGCTCGCGATGGTGCATGAGGAAGATTGGAAAGATCACCTGGTTATTCAGATTCAGATGGCGCAGGATGCGGTCGCTGCACTTGAGCACGCACGCATTCGTTTCAGGCGAAATGAAGAGCTCCTGCACCCAGCCAAACTCCCCTTCGAGGGACCAGATGACCTGGCCGGTTATGAGGTCGTAGAACCGTAGCCGGCCGTCGTCGCTGAGAGTCATGCCGCGTTTGCCATCGGCTAGAATCTCGATCGTTCGAACGCTGCGCAGGTAATCCCGCAATGGAAATTTCTTTCTTTCCCAGGCGTTCTTTATGCCGGCCGGCGCGGTCATCCAGTTTGCCGCGCGGGTAGCGCCGGCGTGGGCGTCGAAATCGCGTTCGAAGCCCCGGAGCTTCTGAACATCGCGGTAGTTCTTGAATGCCGTGGAATGATCCCATCGGAGCTCGGCGCCTTTGGCTTCGTTGAGCAGTGTTGAACGCTGCTTGAGCAGCTCAATGGACTCGCTGGCGGAAGAGGAACGATCGAGGATGAGTCCGGACGAAGCAACGCGAAATGGAGAGAGTGGAAAATCCGACGCGGTTGAGAATTCAAAGACCCGTTGTGAGCCATCCGCCGATTGGATCATGCAGAAGCGTGAATCTGTCGACCATGAGCAGGAAGCAGGTGCTGATGACTGGCCCGAGATGCCGGCCGCGGTCAACAGGACTCCTTCGTCCATCCCGAGGCTGCAAATGAGCGCCATGTTGATGGCATTCCTGAGCCTTACATGCGTGCCTTCCCAGGTGAGCAGCCAGAGCCGGTTGGGTGAGACACTCATCAGTTGCGCGCCTGGGCTTGCGTCATGAAGACGTTCTTCAAGAGGCAGATACCACTCGTGTCGCTCACCCTGAGGCCCGAATTCCACATGGCCGGACTTGATCCGATTCATGTCGAATACTGCAGGCCGCCCTGACCGGGTCAGGCGCGACCATTTGAGATCCTCTGCGTGTGCGGTGGCAGGGGCAAGCGGCTGAAAGAGGGAATCGGTGACCGAGTTTCCCGATGCCAGCAGACAGTGGTTGTAGCCATCTCTGACACGCCATTGCATCGGATAGGCGTTGTGCAACTGCTGAAAGATCTTCAAGGCCTGGCCGAGGTAAGAGGCTTTCACATTTCCACGAAGGCCTGCGAGTATCTCGGCAGCGGACAGGTTCGCCCAGTAACTGTCCGGTTCGAGGTTCAACGCGTGCCGGCACCAATTGAGTGCGTCATCCATTCGCCCGGCTTCCGCCAGAACGATCGCCTGATCTGCTACCAGTTCCGCATCATCCGGTGAGGCATTCATCGCCTGCAAGAGTCCCTGTGCCGCGGCAGGCACATTCTCTGACTCAAAATCGCAGAGAGCCTTGTTGTGGAGGAAATCGGCATCCGCAGAATTCAGCGCGAGGGCCTCTCTTACCCGCTGGTCGGCGAGGTCAACGTGCCCCCTCGCATGCGCGACCCCAGCCAGGAGATTGAGGGCCGCAGAAGAACGCGTGTTGTGGGCAATGACTTTCTGCGCAAGCCCCTGGGCCTCTTCGTAGCCGCCGAATTTGAGACACGCTTCAGCCAGACGCAGAGCCACATCGGGGTCATCTCCCGTGCCTGCTCTGGCGGTCTCAACACAAATGTCGAACTCTTGCGATGGCAGGTTCTGTTCTGCCCACATGGTTGCAAGATTCGCACACACTACGGGTGAACCAGGATCGACTTCATATGCCTCTTCGAGGAATTGCAGCGCCTTGTCCGTTTCTTCAAGATCGAAAAAGGTCAGCGCTCGGTTGTTCAAGTCCGCGCTGTTCAGGTCGGGTGCGAGGATCTGTTGCCTTGGGGACTTTTCTCCCGTCACTGATTTGTAGACGTCGACCAGATTCGCACGCGCGGCGGCAAAGTCGGGATACCGTTGGGTTGGCTCTTTGGCCAGGCATCGCGTGACCACATCTACGACTGCATCCGGCGTTTCTGGCCGGCGGTCTTTGGGAGATTCCGGCGGCGTATTCAAGTGTGCCTCGCGAAAGAAGAGCATCATCTCCTGCCGCTCCATCTTTCGATTGGGCTGAAACACGTAATCGCCGGAGATCATCATGTGCAGGATGAGGCCGAAAGAATAGATGTCCGCCCGGGCGTCGATGTTCTGGCTGTCGATAAACTGTTCGGGGGCCATGTAGGCAGGGGTGCCCACCGTTTTGTTGGGGGATGTAATCGCGTCCTCCTCATCCACGAGGAGCACGAGGCCGAAATCGGTGACCTTGGCAAGGCCCTCTGTTGAAAGAAGAATGTTTCCCGGCTTCAGGTCACGATGGATGATGCCCCTTGCATGCGCGTGGGCCATGCCATCGCAGATCTGTATCGCAATATCGAGGATTTCGCCGAAGTCGCGGTTCTTTGATTTGTGAATCCACTGGTGCAGATCGTCGCCGTCAACATATTCGAGGAAGAGCCCGTACCGCCCCTCAATCTGGCGCAGGTAAAAGGCAGTGACCAGGTTGGGATGTTTGCCCAGATTGATCCACGCTTCCGTCTCTCGGCGAAAGCGTTTCAGGCGCCGCTCTGACACTTCTCCCCCTTTGGGCAGGATGGTCTTGATGGCCACCTGCTCCTGCCATTGCAGGTGCTCGACAAAGTACACCCGGCCCATTGCGCCGCGGGCCGATCCGAACACTCTGTATTTGCCCTCGACGACCGCGCCTTCCTCCCATCTCTCGGCGCTCTGCTGTTTGGCTTCCCGGACTTCAGGAATGGGGAACTCACCTTGCAGACCTTCATTTCCCGATGCCTTCTCCGGTATCACGGAAGGCTGGTCGGGAAGCGTATCGGCAAACGCGTCCGGATTCTCTGCAGGTTTCCCTACTGGAGATGGCTGCTCAGGAAGTGTGTCTGCAAACGCGCCCGGATTCCCCGCAAGTTCACCTACCGGCGATGGCTGGTCAGGAAGTGTGTCTGCAAACGCGCCCGGATTCCCCGCAGAAAAA
>JASLXP010000070.1 GCA_030740295.1 Planctomycetota bacterium | reverse complement strand
CATCGTTCCAGTGTTGGTGATCGGGGTGCGCGCTGACGTTGTCCTGGCTGATTTCCTCGACAGTCACCCTTCTTCGAACCGGCGCGCCCGCTCGGGCCGCGGTGTCCGCGTCGCCGGTCGCATCGATGACGACCTTCGCCTTTATCGCGATGCGTCCCGACTTGCTCTCTACAAACAGCCCGCAGGCCCTGTCACCATCCATGATTGGGTCCGCGGCGTAAGCGGACAGCACCAGCTCGACCCCTTCCTCCTCAAACATGTTCGCCGCGACACGAGAAACCCCGTGGCTCATCGTCGAGTAGGTGTACGGCACATCATCCAGATCTTTGTTCAGGCGTTCGATAAACTCGGCAACGACGCCCGTGTACCGCCGCTCGTGCTGCGTAGACAGAATGCTGCCCCCGATGCCATAGCCAACGATCCTGCCGGGGCCGATGTTGCCGCCCGGCATGCCCATCCGGTCGACGAGCACCACCCTCGCACCGTGCCTTGCCGCAGCCAGCGAGGCGAAGAGCCCCGATATCCCACTCCCAGCCACAACTACATCCACGTCCCGCGCAACAGGAACTTGCTTCGCCGGTTCGGTCACGTATTCCATGTTTGCTTCTCTTTATGTTTGGAGTGGGATAATCTGGCCCCTTAGGTCCTTCGGCAAAAGCCACCGATATCGTTCGTCCAACTGCTTGGATTACAGGAGGGGCGACCAAGCATGGCGCACTCAGGGGAAATCTGTCAACCTTGCGCGGACGCTTGGCCCGCCCTGAAACGGCTGAAATCGGGCTTTTCAGCGGGCAACACAGCACGCGCTACGATGAAACGTCATTCTGGATCAGACAGTGACTGAATCAGCCGGGAGATACACGGCATGAAAGACAGACTGCTTGCAGGCGCGGCCGCGGTAGATATCACGCCGGAGAACGGCACCCAGGTCGCCGGAAACATCGGTGTGAAGCGCCCCAGTGACACAGTGCTGGATCCGCTTCACTGCAGGGCGCTGATCTTACAGAAGGGCGACACGCGTCTGTGCTATCTGAGCTCAGATAATCTGGCGATTCGCTGCGACTATGCAGCCGAGGTCCGGCGCCGGGCCGAGGAACGCTTCGGCCTCAGCGCCGGTTCCGTCATGGTTAACTGTACTCAGAACCATTCCGCTCCCTCTGTCGGGCATTGTTTCTGCCTGGACGAAACATTCTGGCGCGAGTGGGTGAGCGATGATCTGGAATGGGTGCTGGGGGGTGAGCCGGCATACAATGAGTTGTTCATCGAAAAGGCCCTGAGCGCTATCGAGCTGGCATTGGGCAGGCTACAGGCAGTGTCCGTCACCGCGGGCCGAGCGATAGAAGGACGGGCCGCTTTCAATCGACGGGCCATTCTGCGGGATGGGACGGCGGTCATGCATCCGGCCATTGGCGATCCCAATATTCTGCAAATCGAAGGGCCAATAGATCCGGAGGTGGGAGTCGCGCTCCTGCGCAACGACGAGGGGCAGGATGTCTGCGCCTTGCTGCACTTCTCCTGTCATCCCCAGCAGAGCGTCCCGCAGACAGCCATTGCCTCCGGCTGGCCCGGCGCCTGGTGTGAGGCCATGGCTGAGCACCTGTCGGTGGGTGCAGTTCCCGTAGCCGCCAACGGATGCTGCGGCAATCTTCATCCGCGAAATCCTCTCGATGATAAGCGACTCGAGTACCATGAAATGGGCCGCATGCTGGCTGCCGACGCGCAGAAAGCGATAGGGATGATGCCGCCTCCTGCGGACCGGGAGATCGCGCTGAAGGCCAAATCCAAGACAATTCAAATTCCCCTTAGAAGACTCGATCCGAAACTCGTCAACGACGCGCGAGAGCTGCTTGCTTCACATCCGGAGCCCATGTGGCTGGATGATGAGAAAACGCGCATCAGTTGGGACTGGATCTACGCCATCAGCAGATTGGACCTGGACCGATACTGTGAAGCCCACTCTCATTTCGAATACGAGATTCAGGCCTTTCGAATCGGCGAGATTGCGCTCCTGGCTCTCACCGGTGAACCATTTGTTGAAGGCCAACTCCGGATCAAGCTGGGCTCACCGTCCCCGTATACTTTCGTCGCACACATGTCCAACGGGTACGTCGGTTACATCCCAACATCGGAAGCGATTCAGCGTGGCGGCTACGAAACGGACACGAGCCACTGGTCCAAGCTCGCAGCGCAAGCACTCGACATGATCGTCGAGGAATCGGTGGCTGTGCTGGGTGAGCTTTACTCCTGACGACTGGGCTTCTGCCCGTCGATGCAATTGCGGTTTGCATCGCTGAAGTTTAATTGTTGCTCCGGGCGTGCATTACCTCAATTGACACTCAGGCTGAAGAGAATCACTTCTCCTTTGGACGTACCGATCAGGACTCCCTTTTCGTGCTCCGACTCATCGAGTGCGGTGATCGCTGAGGGTGTGCCCTGGACCGTTCCCCGCCGGATGATCGTGCCTCGACGGTCGAGCACAAAGACAGTGCCGTCGGTGCAGCCGACGACGATCCAGGGCGGAGTCTTGAGTTTCATCACTTTCATCACGG
>JASLXP010000069.1 GCA_030740295.1 Planctomycetota bacterium | reverse complement strand
GAGAAGCCAGTCGCAATATTTGCGATCGCCCGTCATCAGGAAGGCATTCGTGATGAGCGAGCAGACGTGCAAATTTGTCGCCACGTCGCCCTTACCCATTCGCGCCTTCATTGCCCGCCCCATTCGGCCGGCGAGTTCCGGGTCCTTAAGGTCTTCGATCGACGAAACACCCTCGATATCCTCAAACGGGATCCCATACACCGCCATCCCTGGGGAGTAGGCATACCTGGGGTTTTCATCCTCCTGATGAAGCCACCGCGGACCTTTGCTGCCGTTGTGTGCACACCGGATGATCTTCTTGTCCGAATCGTAGTTTGGGGCTTCGTGATCTTCACCCAGGTAGAAACCTGCAAATCGGCGCGCGCGATCGAGGTTCTTCTCGTCATCTGGGTCCGCCATACAGAGCAGGTAAAAGTAGATATAGCTTTCGCTCTGATGGAACTGGTCGTAGCCGATCTCGTATTCCTTGTGGACGTGGCCGATTTCTTCCATCAGACGCGTCGTCGCATCCCACTGGCGCTGTCCGAGCGAAAGCAGGTGGTCTCCCCCACCGAGCAGGTAGAGCAAAGGCCAGTTGTAGAAGCTCTCGTAGAAATCGTCTGCGCCATCCCTGCTGTTATGGAGCCCCTCCTTCCAGATGAGTCGACCGTCCTCGTGGGTGTATTTCTCGAGAAACGGATAGACGGCTTTCTCCATTTCAGAAATGAGCGTGCGCTGGAGGGCGGCCCATTCGGGGACTTCTGTCATGGGTACTGTTGCGGTGATGGTCATCGAAAGCCTCTCGCCTTCGTCACATGATCGAAATACCAACGGATACCGGCGTGTAGGAACATAGCCGATTTGGTCTACCCGCATATAACGGGATTGGCGCGCGCGCGCTGTAGCCGCCTGTTTGGCACGCTGTGATCGGCACCGAAGATGTAACCTCTCTCCGAATGCTCCCTATCTACGCCTGCAGCATGTACCCTTTCAGCCGCGCCGCAGTCTCAGTCAAGAGGTCTTCAGGGAGATCCTTCTTTTCGATGATCTCCAGCGACGCGTAACCGTCATACCCGACTGCCTTCATGCGTTTGGCAAGGTCAAGGACGGCCGTGTTCTCGGGATCGAGTACATCCGCATGAACGTGAAAATGGCGAAGGCGATCTTTCAGGACATCGTAGGTTTCATCGTCCATGTCCGCATGGTTCCAGAGGGCCCCGAAGTTCTCCACGGTGACCCGCTTGAGGACCTCAGCCGCTTCCGTTGCAGACTTGATAATATCATGCCCACACTCGAGCATAGGGCAGACACCGGTTCCGGCCGCGTATTCCCCGACCTCATCAAATGCGGTAGCGACCTGGTCTGCGGCTTCGGGCGTCAGGCTGGGAATTCTCTTACCCGCGAACAGCCGAACAACCGAAGCGCCCAAATCAGCTGCTAGGTCGAGGTTGGCCTTTGTCGCGGCGATGTTAGCGGCGTGGTCAGCCGGGTCGGGACAGGCAAAGTGACATGATGTTGCCACGCACGGAATCTCCACCCCTTCGGCGGCAAACAGCTCCTTCACACGCTTGCGTTCGGCCGCCGAGGACTGTGAAGAAATGCCATGTGCATGCCCGGCATCAACGCGGATTTCGATCCCGTCATAGTCGGTATTCCGGGCAAATGCGACAGCTTTCTCAATCTCCCACGTCGGGCAGACAAACGTCATAAAGCTCAGTTTCATTGCCAATCGTCCTTTCTTTTGAGTCGTAGGGTTACTGGCGATTCCTAAAACGGAACCGATCTGCCGGCTTCTGATGACGCATAGATAGCGTCCGTAATGCGCTGCATGATCAGAGCACGCTCCAGATTTGTCTGCGGTTCACGCCCTTTCCGGATTGCCTCAGTGAAGTTCCGGATGATATCCATTTCCGTAGCGTTCTGGCCTTGTTCCCAAATCGTCTCGGTGACAATGCCTTCGCCGGGCACAAACCGGTCGAGAACGACAGACTCAGGCCCGTCCGCCGGTTTCGTCATCGTCATGTAAAGCGTGCCCTCTGTGCCGATGATCTGCCAGACCTGATCGGGTCGAGCGCTGCTGAACTCCGCCCGTTCCATACACAGCACGATATCGTCCTCACAGGTTATCATTGCGATATAGTGCGCATCCGCATCAGAACCGGGCGCCACATAGGCCGACATCGCCGGGGCCACCGGCCACCATTTTGCCGCCACTGTTTTGGGCTTGAGCTGCCAACCGGTAA